>NZ_CP036264.1:9779765-9894293 GCF_008035925.1 Stieleria maiorica | reverse complement strand
GGAAACAAATCGGTTGACGATGGATGATTCACGCCCTCTGACATTTTACCCCAAAATCAACATTTTCAAGTCAGTTTTCCACTTAGTTTTCCACAAAGTCTTAGGATCTTAACCTATTGTAAACACGGCAGATACGGCGAGCCGATTCGACGATTTCTTCCTCCGTGGAAAACCGGCTCAGGCTGAACCGGATCGCACTTCCGACAGCCCACTCGGGGGATCCCATGGCAAGCAAAACATGGCTCGGAGGGCTGCTACCACTGCTGCACGCCGATCCGCTGCTGCAGGCCACCCCGGCGAAGTCCAACGCCATCAACATCGACTGCCGATCGGTGCCCGCAAAAGAAACACAACTCGTTCCCGGCAAACGGGTTTCGTTTTCGCCGTGGATCAACAGCCCGGGGCACTCGCGGCGTAGCGTCGCTTCGAATTGACCCCGTTGGCTGACCATTTGCTGACAGGTCGCCGACTGTTTTTCCACAGCGATTTCGATCGCTTTGGCCATCCCGATGACGAGCGCAACCGGCTCGGTCCCCGGCCGGGTGACCAGTTGCTGCTCCCCACCAAACAGAAGGGGGCGGAGTTTGATTCCGGCGTCGATCCATAACGCCCCCACACCGGCCGGTCCGTGAAATTTGTGCGGGGTGATGGTGATCGCCGCGGCGGGGAGGTCGGCGATGGTGGCGGGAAGTTTGCCGATCGATTGGGTCGCGTCGACGTGCAACAATGCACCCGCAGCGCGACAAGCCTCCGCGACGTCGGCGATCGGCTGGACCACGCCGGTTTCGTTGTTGGCCGACATCACCGAGACGACCGCTTGCCGGCCGGCCAGATCGGCGAGGGTCTGTCGCAGCGCGTCGACACGGACCACTCCTCCGGCAGTGACGGGCAGGAACTGGACGTGTCGGCCTTGCTTTTGAGCCTGCTGGGCGAACCCGATCACACTGGCGTGTTCGATGCTGCTGACGACCAACGGCGAGTCGGGTTTCGCTAAACCGGCCAGTGCCAGGTTGTTCGATTCGGTGCCGCCGCTGGTCATGATCAATCGGGCTCCGCCGGGCAACGACAGGTCGCTTCCGAGGCGGGCCCCGATTCGCTGGATGGCATCGTCCAGTCGATCGCTGCAGCCGCGGCCGATGGCGTGCTGGCTGGAGGGATTGGCCGGCCCGCGCAGCATCTCGGCGTGGATCACGTCGGCGACTTGGGGGTCGATCGCGGTGGTGGCGTTGTTGTCCAGATAAATCATTCACCCGCCACGGCTGTCGAGATCGGCCAATTGTTGCGAAGCGGGGTAATCACGCCGGGCTTCGGCCAGCAGGTCGTCGGCCAAATCCCGGCGGTCGGCGTCCCGCAAGTCCTTGACCAACATCACGTATTGATCGACCAGCCAGCGATCGATCACGGCGGTCAATTCGCCGGCGTTGTCCTTGCCGGGCAATGTCCGGGCCAATTGAAACAGCTCGGGAAGCATCACGTACAATTCTCGCTCGGCCAGCCGTTGAACGGCGGGCCACAAGACGGATGCCCGGTTGGGATGGTCGTTGTTCCAGCCGACCCAGAACGGGCCGCCGGAATCTTGCAGCTGCATCGTGTCGGTCAACAAACCGGCTACAGCAGGGGTGTTCGTCGGACCTCGTCGGAGCGAGACCAGATGCCAATGGCTGGGCTTTTTTCCTCGGACAATTGAGATCCAGCCTTTGGCCCGGATTTGACGTGCCAGCGGCCCGGTCGTGTCCGTCCGGGTGATCGGCGTGATTTGGACGTGGAAAAACGGGATCTCGTAAAACGAGAATTGGCGGGTCTGAAAATGGCTCGGCGCAAACTCGGTCCCGGAAACACTGCCCTTGATCGCCACGACGGTCGCGACCAAGAATAGGCTCAGAATCGAGCTTACGAGGATCAGCGAACGGCGCGACCCCTTGCGAGAGCGGTTGGGTGAATTAGGCGAACGGGTTGACGAGACCGACGTGGACACGATGCCATCCATTGGGGATGTTTGGGCGAACCATCAAAGTTACAGCCAAAGTACAGCATCCACCAGTTTATGCCATGTATCGATCGACATCGCTCCGCAAATCGCCGCGAATGCACGCTATGATGTCGGCCGACGGCAGCCAGCCTTGGTTGATGCGGGAAGCAGTCGGTCGGGCAGCCGGCGCGACAGTCGGCGGTCGGCCAAAATCCACGCGGCGTCCCTACGACGTGCTTTTTCCCGGGGCGACGCGGGACCCGGTTGTGCAATCGGGACAGCAATCGCCGGCCGAGGCGGCTGAAGATGAAGATCCGACGATTCGGCGAATGCGATTGGAAGCAGTCTTGTTGCTCGCAAAAACGCCGTTGACCACGCGAAAACTGGCCCAATTGGCTCACTTGGCGGATGGTACGGAGACCCGTACACTTGTCCGCCGCTTGAATCAGATTTACGACAACTTGGGTCGATCGATCCGGATCGAGCAGGTCGCCGGGGGTTTTCGAATGTTAACCCGCGCCGCTTATGCCCCTTGGTTGGCCCGACTGGGACATTTACCTTCAGCAGTTCGGTTATCATCGCCGATGATGGAGACGCTGGCCGTTGTCGCGTATCGCGGTCCGGTTTCACGCGCCGACGTCGAAGCAATTCGTGGTGTGGCTTGTGGGGAGTTGTTGCGGCAACTGATGGAACGCGATTTAATTCGAATTTCCGGGCGAAGCGAAGAGCTCGGACGACCCTATCTTTACGATACAACAAAGCAGTTTTTACAACTTTTTGGACTTCCCTCCGGCGACGCCCTGCCGCCGATCAATTGGGAACCGTTGCAAGAAGATGCAGAAATAGACCCAGAACCATTTGATTCAGAACACTCGAGCTAAGCAGTTTCGACATCTAAGAAGGAGTCAGTCGTGAGCCTTGTTGCTTTCGCATCGGTCACCCCAACCAACCCGTTTGCATCCTCTCCCGAACCGACGACGGGTCATCTGGTCGATGATTCGTTGCTGTGGTTTCCCGTCGATCCCGTTGTCGATACGCCGCTGGCGGTGATCGAAGACGAAGAAGATGATCTGTACGAAGGCGATCATGACTTCGACGACGAAGACGAAGACTGGGACGACATCGACGAGGACGACGACGAGGAGGAGGACGACGAGGACGAAGACGCCGAAGAGGACGACGACTGGGAAGAAGTCGACGACGAGGATGACGACGACTTCGGCGATGACGACGAAGAATCAGAAGACTTCGACGACGATGAAGCCGATGACTGGGACGACGATGAAGAAGACGACTGGGATGACGACGGCGATGGCGACGACGAAGAGTGGGATTGAGATCGATCAATCCCCCAGCCGGAATAGCTCCCGCAACGCCTTGACCAGCCCCTTTTGATGCCCCTCGGCCGCGTCCTCTTTCAATGACGATAGCGGCGGGTGCAACAACTTGTTGATCAACCGGTCAAGCGATTTCTCGATCTCTTTTTGCATTGCCGGTTCACCGCCCAAGGCGCGTAACTTGGGCAGCAACCGCTCCAGTTCGTCCTGTTTGATCTGCTGCGCGTGCTGCCGCAAACGTTTGATCACCGGACCAGTCGCGCGATGATTCAAATCGGTCAATAAACGCTGCGTTTCCTCCGTGATGATCCGCTGCGCTTTGGGCCACTCCTTCTCCCGCTCGTGCCGATTTCGCTGGCACGCCGCCTGCAAGTCGTCGATCTGGTAAAGGTACAGGTTGGGAAAATCGTCCAGCCGGGCGTCGAAGTCACGCGGCACGGCCAGGTCCAACACCAACAGCACTCGGTCGCGTCGCTGCGATCGCAGTTTGGCGTATTGCTCGTAGGTCAAAATCGGTTCGGTCGCCGCCGTCGTGCCGACCATCAAGTCCGCTTGAACGACCTGATCCAACAAACTCTCCCAAGGGGCGTATCGGATCGAAAACGCATCGGCCAGGCCCTTGGCTCGCTCCAGCGATCGGTTCAAAACCACGATGTCGTTCGCCCCGGCTTGGATCAGATAACGAAGCGTTTCTTCGCCCATCTCCCCGGCACCGCAGATCAACACCCGTTTGCCGACCAACGAATCGAACACTTCCGGAACGACTTCGCCCACCGCCACGCTGGGCACGCTGACCCGTCGGCGATGAATCTCCGTCTCCGTTTGCACCCGCTTGGCCGCATGATTGGCGGCTTGAAAGACGGCGTGCGTCAGCGGACCGGCCGATCCCGATTGACAGGCCAAATCGTAGGCCTGTTTGACCTGTGAGAGGATTTGGGATTCGCCGATCACCATGCTGTCCAGACTCGATGCGACCGTGAACAGGTGTTCGACCGCATCATGTCCGCTGCGATAGATCATCTGCTCGACGACTTCATCGGCCGGCAGCTGATGTTGTTCGGCCAGAAACCGGATCACGGCGTCGCGATCGAGCGAGAACTCTTCGTCGGTCGTCGTGTACAGCTCGGTCCGATTACACGTGCTCAGCAGCACCAATTCGCCTTTGGGAAACCGCCGGCGGAACTCGTCCAAGGCCGTATCGATTTGGTCGCCCGAAAACGCAACCCGTTCACGGAATTCAACGGCCGAGTCGTGGTGACTGCAGCCGATCATTTGCAGTTTCATCAGCCCACCCCGTGTGAACTGAAGATGACGCCGACGAGCGCCAGGACCAGAAAGCCCAGGCTGGCCAACGTCATGTAGAACGCCTTTCGCCCCCGGCTGGCCGGCGAGTACAGAAACTCGATCGCCGTGGCCGCCACCAGCCACAGGAACAGAACCAGCGACAACAGGATTCCGCCGTCGGACCATTCGAAGTGCTCGTTTTGATTCAAATTCATGATCGCACCGGCAACCACCCCGATCCCCACTGCGGCGGTGCTGATCACCAGCGTCCGTCGGTTGGCCCAGTCGAGCGTCTCCAGCGTCGGCAGACGGAACCCCCGCATCCCGGCCCGCTTGTGCTTCAGACGCCAGGATTGCACCAGGTACATCACCCCGGCCAGAAAACCGACCAACACCGCGCCGGTCCCGATCATCATCGCCAACCCATGAATCGATCGCCACGCGTTGGCCGTTTCGGTGCGTGAAAACCGCTCCCAACCGCCGATCCAAATTCCTAGCCCGATGGTCAGCAAGATCAGCGGCAGAAAAAAGAAACTGATGATCGTGTCGCTGCGGCGGACGTAGGCGATCAAAAAACAGATCGCCAGCCCCAGCGCCAACAACAGCGACCACTCGGCCCAGCTGGACAACAGCCCCCGGCCGTCATCGTCGGGCAGATCCACGGCCCGTAAAAACAGGTAGCTGATGTGGGTGAACAGCCCCACGCCCATCATCGCCAGCACCGCCGCCATCCGAAACCGGAATTGGCCGACTAGCCGCGTCAGCTCCAGCAGCAACGCCACCAGATAACTGGTGAAAAAACAGGTGATAGAAATCTGGTGAAGGATTCCCAACACAGGCGAATTGGCTCCAAAAGCGGTCCCGAGACAAACACGTTGCAGGCTGTCATGGTACACATCGCCGTGAAAATGGCCAGAGTCAACCGGTCGGCGAGGGCTCACCAAGGACTCTCCAACCATCTTCGAATACCGATTTTTCCAGTGTCATCCAGTCGCACCCGAATGGCACCGCTGCGGGCGGTGATGTGTACGCCGCTGCCGGTCACCGACAACATCGCTTCGACTTCCGTCCGCGCCGCCCGACGGCTGCCGCTGACGATCGTCTGCTGCGGCCGCGCCCAGGCCAACACCACATCGGCGTCCATCGACAAACTGCCATGGTGGGGTGCCATCAACACGCCACCGGCCGGCGGCCGCGGCCGTGATGCCAACGCCCCGGTCCCCGGCGGCTCCAAATCCCCCGGCAACAACAACGTTCCGCCGCCATGGTCGATTCGCAACACCATGCTGTTGGCGTTGTCGCTGCCGGTGATGCGGTGGCCGGACGGATGCAACACCGACATGCCCGCCGGCACGACCCTCGCCCCGCCCTCCTCCTCTGCGATCCCGTCCGCAGTGACCTCGTCTGCAGTGACCTCGTCTGCAGTGACCTCGCGGACGGGAATCCCGTGATCGGCGATTGCCGCGCGAACCGGCGCAAGGGCCGCGTCACCGCCGTGCAACATCGCCGGTGGCGTGATGATCTGGTCGACCGAAAATCGATCCAAGATCGCCGGCAAGGCGTTGTAATGATCCGCGTCGGCGTGTGATAGAAACACCCCGTCCAAGTGTGTCACCCCCAGCGACCAGAGCGCGGTGTCGATGTCGCGGCTGGTGCCGAAGTGGTTGCCCATCCGTCCGCAATCATACAACCACACCCTTTCGTCGGGCGTCCGCACGATCACGCTGGTCCCGTGCCCGACGTCGATGAACGTGGCTTCCAAAGTGCTCGGCGGCAGCGGACTGACACGCGTCGAAATCGCGAATACCGCCAATCCCCACACCAGCACCCAGCCACAGCGGAACCAACGCGCTCGCCGCGACCGCCAAATCAACGACGCCGCCATCACCGCGTAAAACAGTCCCACCGCGGCGGTCGGTGGTGCCGGCAGCCAGGCGTGCCCGGCCGGCCAGGTAGCCGTTCCCTGGATGATCCACCACATGTACCGCAAGGCCACGTGACAGACCGTTCCGGGGATCATCCCCAACCAGCTGTGAACGGGATCCAAGATCACCGTCAACACACCGGCCGGCAACGCCAACATCAATCCGGCCCACACCAACACGTTGGTCAACACGCTGACCAGCGACACCAGATGAAAGTTCGACCACACCAACGGCAAACTGACGGCCGTCACGCATGCACTGAGCCATGCCATCTGGCCGAAGAACCGGGCGACCGTTTTGGCGTGTCGGACGTAGCGGCTGGACGACGCGTCGACCATCGCTTGGAAACCGCTCTCACGCTGCAATTCCATCTCCGATCGCATCGACCCCGGCACGATCGGTCGTCCGGCCAGCATCAACGTGATCACCGCCAAGAACGACAGATGAACGCCGACCGAAAACACGTTCATCGGGTTCAACAAGATCAACAGCAACGCCGCCACGCCCAACGTATTGATCGGCTGGGATGTCCGCCGAACACAGGTCGACAACAACAGCATTGAAATCAAAATCGCTGCCCGCATCACCGGCGGGCGGCCGCCCGTCACCGCGACATACAACGCGCTGACCGCCACAATCACCACAAAGCGGCTGAACGGCTGAATCCCCAGTGCGGAAACGATCCAGGTCACCACCAGCACCAGAATCGCCAAGTGCATTCCGCTGACCGACAGCAAGTGCGCCGTGCCGGTGGCCAACAAAGCATCGCGCGTCTTCGGGTCCACAAACTCACGCTGGCCGACGACCAACGCGACCGCCAACGGTCCGGTCACCTGGTCGGTGTGACGCAGCAACGATTGACGCCCCCGTGTGGCGATCCCCGCCACCGCAGCGGCGATTCGGTCGGGCGATGGCTGCAGCAATGTGATCGCACCGGCGTGTTTCGTTTCAATGCGGCCGTGCAGCCCGCGGCGTCGATACGAAGGACGCAGGTCGCTTTCGCCAGGGTTGGTCGGACCTTCAAAGGAACGCAGCCAGCCATAGATCTCCAACCGATCCCCGGGGCGAAACTCGCTCATATCCCCGTCGACGTAAACCAACACCTTGCCGTCGATCGCTTCATAACCGTCGCCCACACGACGCTGATCCAGCGCAATCGTCAATTGACTTTGCCACGGCGATTGGCCATCACCCCGGCGCCCGTATGAAATCGGATTGCGGCGCAGCGAGACCGTACAATCCAGCCGGCCCCGCACCACGATCGGCTGGTCGGATTGATCGACCAACGCCCGAATCGACGCGCCGCGATATGATGTTTCGCTCCACGCATGCAACACCCCAAAGCAACACATCCACAAGACCGCATTGCACGTCCAGCGGACCACGCGAGCCGATCCTCCCACGCCGGTCCATTGCACTCCCGTCGGCGAGGGGCGCAGCATGCGCTCGATCGCCAGGGGCAACAAACCCGCCACCGCAGCGATCGACAACCAACGCGTCATGCTGGTCCACAACGACACATACCACCACGCATCGCAGACCACCCCCAACGCGGCGAAGCCACTGGCAACGACAAACGGAAACCGGTGCAGCATCGACGCCAGTCGTCCGCCGGGCTCCAGCAGCAGGTCCCGATTCAACCAGTCACGCCGCATCCATTGCCGCAACCGCGATCGTCGCCTCCAAGCCGCGTTCACCCCGGTCGCTCCCATTAGCGTGCTGGCAATCAATTTGAATCGCCGCCAAAACGTAGCTACCTTCGCCGGCAAGAGTGGCGACGTCAAAGTGGCGCTATCTGGTTAGAATAGACCAGTCGCGACCGACAATGAAGTAGTCCGACACCCCCTGAAGTGAACTTTACATCGCAACGCCTTTCCAATCGTGAAACCCAACGTCATGAATCAACCAACGCGAGCGATCACGTCCCTCCTTTTGCTGCTATCGGCCGTTTCTGTTTTGAACGCACAAGTCACCCCAACCACGTTGAAGTACCCCGTCACCGACCAGGCGGACGTCCGCGATTCGTACCACGGCATCGAGGTCGCCGACCCCTTTCGCTGGCTGGAAGACACCGAGAGCGACGAGACCGAACAATGGGTCAAGGCACAAAATGAAGTCACTCAGGCCTACTTGCAATCGCTTCCCCAGCGCGAACCGATGCGACAGCGGCTTGAAAAGCTTTGGAACTATGAACGCTATGGCGTCCCCAGTCGCCGCGGCGAGCGCTACTTCTATACCCACAACAACGGGCTGCAGAACCAAAGCGTCCTTTACATGGCCGATTCGCTGTCCGCCGAGCGACAGGTGCTGATCGACCCGAACAAGTTGAGCGACGACGGCACGGTCGCACTGGCCGGTACCGAGCTGACACGTGACGGTTCGTTGATCGCTTACGGATTGGCCGACGGCGGCAGCGATTGGCGGACCTGGAAAGTTCGTGACGTAGCCACCGGCAAGGATCTGGAGGACGCCGTCCATTGGGTCAAATTCAGCTCGATCGCTTGGTTGCCCGACAACAGCGGTTTCTTTTACGCCCGCTACGACGAACCCGATGCCGGATCGGAATTGACCGGCACCAACGAAAACCAACGGCTGCACTTTCACGCCCTGGGAACCGACCAGAGCGACGACCCGTTGATTCTGAAACGTCCGGATCATCCCAAATGGGGATTCTCGCCGGTCGTCACCGACGACGGACGGTACCTGGTGATCCAGAACTGGAAAGGCAGCGAACCGAAGTCGCAAGTCTTCGTCAAAGACCTCCGCGATGCCGATTCGGAAATCATGCCCCTGATCACGGGATTCGATTTCGAATACGACTTCATCGGTTCGAACGAAGACACAATGTACTTCCTGACCGATCACCAGGCTCCGCGGCGACGCGTGATCGCCGTCGACGTGAACGCGCCGCAGCGTGAGCATTGGAAAGAAGTGATCGGTGAGTCCGAAGATGTGATCGAATCGGTCAGCCTGTTCGGAGAAACGTTCTACGTCGACGCTCTCCGCGATGCCCGCAGCCACGTCAGCCGATACGCGATCGACGGATCCTCGATCGGCGATTTCGATTTGCCCGGTGTCGGAACCGTCAGCGGCTTCGGCGGTCACCAGGACGCTACCGAGACGTTCTTTAGTTTCACGAATTACGTCACGCCCGGTGCGATCTATCGAGTCGACCTGACCGAGGACTCTCCAGCCGAAGCGACGTCTTTGTGGCGACAAAGTGAGATCGATCTGGACTTGGATGCCTTCGTCACCGAACAGATCTTTTGCGACAGCAAGGACGGCACGAAGATTCCGATCATCATCACGCGTCGCAAAGACAGCAAACTGGACGGCACCAATCAAACCTTGCTGTATGCCTACGGCGGGTTCAACGTTTCGCTGACCCCCGTGTTCTCGCCCGCCAACGCCGCCTGGGTCGATGCCGGAGGGATTTATGCGGTGGCCAATTTGCGCGGCGGCGGAGAGTACGGACGCGAGTGGCATGAATCGGGCATGCGGCTGAAAAAACAAAACGTCTTCGACGACTTCATCGCCGCGGCGGAACACCTGATCGATGCCGGATACACCACGTCAGGCCGGTTGGGCATCCGCGGCGGCAGCAACGGTGGGTTGTTGGTCGGCGCCGTCATGACCCAGCGGCCCGATCTGTTCGGCGCCTGTTTGCCGGCCGTCGGCGTGATGGACATGCTTCGCTACCACAAGTTCACGATCGGATGGGCCTGGGTCACCGAGTATGGCAGCAGTGACGAAGCGGACCAGATCGAGAACTTGCTGTCGTATTCACCGCTTCACAACTTGAAACCGGGGACGTGTTATCCGCCGACAATGATCACGACGGCCGACCGCGACGACCGCGTCGTGCCGGGACACAGTTTCAAGTTCGCTGCGGCCCTGCAAGCCGCCCAGTCCTGTGACAATCCGACGTTGATCCGCATCGAAACCCGAGCCGGCCACGGCGCGGGAACCCCGGTCAGCAAACAGATCGACCAGTACGCGGATCTCTGGGCATTCTTGCAAGCAAACCTGAACTGACATTGTCGGCCGCAGGCCCTATTTGCTATCGGCACGAGTGGGATAGGCTTCCAGCCTGTCGATACATTCGGGTAAACGGTAGTGGACGACGCGAGGAGTCCTCGCAGCTGGCAATCCGAATGGACTCGTCGCCTCGTCCACTACCCCTCCCACCAAAAAACGCGCCAATGGATTGCCCGCGGACACCCAGCGAATCGTTCCGGTTCGTCTACACGATCAACCGAGACTTCATCTCCTATGCGCTGGTCAGCATGCTTTCGGTGATCCGGTCCCAGACCCGGCGCTGTGAATTCCACATCGTCCACGACGGTGACATTCACGACGCCGATCAATCCCATATCGGCAACCTGATCCAGGCCAACGGCGCCGTGGTCGCCTTCCACCGTGTCGGCGAATCGTTCCCCCGCCAGTTCGCCCAGCATTCCGACTGGGACGTCTCGGTCTTGTACCGACTGGCCCTGCCGCAAATTCTGCCGGCAGAGATCGGCCGCGTCGTCTACCTGGATGGCGACACACTGGTCCGCGGGCCGTTGGACGAACTGTTCAACCAGGATCTGGGTGATTCCGGCTTGGCGGCGGTTCCCGAAGCCCATCCGGCGGTCGAACGACTCGGGTTGCCGCCCGAATCGGCGTACCTGAACAGCGGTGTGCTCGCGATCGACTTGGCCGTTTGGCGCTCGAAGCGGACCAGCCAGGCGATGTTGGACAAGGTGATGCAGGATCCCGATCGATGGGTCTACCCCGATCAAGACATCTTGGCGGTGCAGTTCGCCGGGGGGTGGACGCGTCTTGCGCCAGAGTACAACGTGACGCATCGTTTCTTTTCGGGTCCCGATGCGTTGCCTTTGCCGACGCCCGATCCACACGTCATCCACTTCAGCGGTCAGGGTTCGAAGCCCTGGCAAACCTGGCGACCGCATCCGTTCGCTGATGAATTCTGGCAGCTGGCCGAGGCGGTTCGCGATGCCGGATTTGATCTACCGAAGCGTCCGCAAAAGAAACGTCGCTGGTACCAGCGTGGCCCCGTCGCCGCGTACCGAAACCGCCGCCGTCGGATCCGTCAGCAGCGGCGTGACAAGGCCGCAGCCGAACGTCAGATGCGGCGGGCAATGTTACAGGCCCGTGATCGTGAAATGGTGTTGCAGTTTGCTGGCGAGATGACGGTCCGGCGCGGCCCCTTTGCCGGGCTGCGCTACCCCGAAGCCTACTCGCACGGCAGCACGCTGGCGGCGAAGTTGTTGGGCACGTACGAAGCCGAACTGCAACCGGTATTGAATCGTTTGCTTGCCAAAGACTATCCGGTGATCATCGACGTCGGCGGCGCGGAAGGTTACTACGCGATCGGCTGCGCGATGCGTTGGCCGGATGCCCGGGTGTTGGCGTACGAGCTGCAACGCGAAGCCCGGGCGGCGATCGCCGAGATGGCGGCGGCTAACGGCGTGGAAGACCGCTTGGTCGTTCAAGCTGAATGCATGTTCGGCGACCTTTACGGAAGACGCGGTTTGGTGATCTGTGACATCGAAGGCGGCGAGGCGGAGTTGTTGGTCGACGAGCGCGCCGCTGAAGCCTTCGCCGACAGTGACTTCCTGATCGAGACGCACGACCTGTTTCGCCCCGGGATCTGTGAGCGGCTGCACGAGCAATTCGCCGCCACGCACGACGTCACCGTGATCGACGCGATCCTGGACGACGAGCGGCCGCGGCACTGGTCGCTCCCCGAACTCGCCAATCTGAGCATCCCCCGCCAAGCCCAGGTGCTCGGCGAGCGCCGCGCCGGCCCGATGCAATGGCTGCTCTGCGAGTCCAAACACCCTTTCCCCCACCGCCCCACCACCGCCAAACACGCGGCGTAAGTACGGCGTCCGCAACCTCCCCGCATCGAAACTCGGTTGCCGCATGCCAGCCCGACGCGTAAGCGAGGGGCCCCACGTCACACTCGCGTGCACGTTCAACCATGGTAGAGCCATTGTCCCAATCGCTCCCCCGACAATTGTCTCAATCGTCCCCGGCACGAATGGCACGGGCGTGAGCGCTGGTGTCTAGCCTTTAGGGACCGTCCAGCTTAGGGCGATGCTCTTCTTGGGGTACGATGGCCCTTCCGGGCCGTCGCCCGTGGGGCTCAGCGCGACGACCTAGAAAGGACGTCGTACACCCCTCCACCGACCACCTCTTACCCAATCGGCCAGATTATTTGGATTCGTCGCGTTTCGCCTCCGTCCTAAGCTTGACGGTCCCTTTAGGCGATTCCCGGTCGCTGCGAAGCAGCGACAGTGGGCGGCTAAAGCCTGAACACCAACGATTGCCGCGTTCCTTTTGACTGATGCCCGTGCCACTCTCCCCCGGCACACCGTCTACGATCCATCCAAGCATCCCCCCTCGTCATCAAAATGATCGTCGCAGCTCAAACCGAACGATATCGCTGTACCAATTGCTGTCGGTGAGAACGGTTCCGTAACCGACGTACAAGCTGGTGGGAGACTGGCTGGTGGGAGACCGGCCGCAGCATGGGTTCGACTTGATCGAAAACCTTGCGCCCACCTTGAAGTTAACGATGGCGTCGTTGACGGCGGAGTTCCGCTGACCGGTCGAATCGCTACGCAGTCCGCTGAAGACGTGCCAACCGACGACTTCCGCGACCGGGGAAACATCCAACCGCGAACCCTCGAGGGCCTTGTAGCTGGCCCCCAGTCCATACCGCAGCACTTCGCCGGTAAACTCGCGACGCTCACCCGTTCCGCCGACCGGAGGAGCCGTCGAGCCACCGATCGGGATCCAATAACGCAGCTCCGATTCAACCGTCACGTTACAGCTGGGCCGAAACAGGCTTAGCAACCCCGGCTCCAGACTGACGTGATCGGTGCTCAGGCTTTTACTTGCGTCCCCGGTCGGAAAGTACCCTCGCAGCTGCGCCGTAAACAACGACGTTTCACTTTCCAGCAACGAGGCTTTGACGCCAGCTTGGATGTCATACAAGCCTCCGGTGTTGGCGTTGACAACCGGGTCGATCCATCGAATCGGGAGTTCGGCGAACAGGGAAACGTTTTCCCAGCGATGCCACTCAAGGTACGTGGCGAGTTCTTGGTGGTTGTCGATGCCTCGTTCCAGTTCCGGTGCGCCTGCGACACCGTACTGGGCATAAACGAATTCGGCTCGGTCGGCAAAGCGACTGGAGTATGCGGCGTCAAAGCGGAATCGGATTTGGTTTCCCAGCACGGCGGAATCGATGTAGCCGACCCCGCTGTCGCCGACCACAATTTGGGCCTGCGTTGTCGGCAGCGCCGCCAGCGACCACACAAGTGCGATGGCGAACAGAAGGTGGCCAACACGTCTGCAGCCCCGGTTGCGCATTTCCAAGGGATCTTAACAAGAGTCATTGGACGGCCTTCGCGACCGGTGACCGAACACACATCGTCGTTATCGGCATCCTTGGTTCAATCGTCCAATCTTTCCGAGACGGACTTTTCAAAGGCGAGGTGTTGGTCCAGGAAGTCTTGGATCTCGGGATTGAGCGGTTGCCGACGGAGCGCGGCGCGCTGGTTCACGATGGCTTGATCGACATACTGTTTGGCGGTGTCCCAGTCACCGTTTTGTGAATGCAGGTACCCGATGCCGCCCAACAGGCGTCCGCGTAAACTGTGGAAACGGGCTTCGGTCTCCGCGAATTCGGGAAACTTGTCCGTCATCAGTTCCAGCCGGCCGACGGCGTTTTGAAACTCGGTCATCGACTCTTGCCGGCGACCGAGCATCGCGAGCGCACCGGCGACGCTATTGCCGGCGTTGGCTGATTCATACAGGTAGATCGGAATCCCGGGAAACTCATCGAACAGTTTCGTTAACCGCTGCGTCGCATCGGTGGCAAACCCGAGTGCCGATTCTTTCCCACCCTCGATTCCCGTCAGCAGCAAATTTCCCAAGTCGACTTCGGCCACCGCCAAGCGAAATTGGTGATCACGGTTGTCGGGCTCCAACGCCAGCGCTTGTTCAAGGTTTTTGATCGCCAACTCGTACGACTGATGTGCTCCGTCGACTCGGCCGGGGAACTTTCGCAACAGCACGCCCAAGTTGATTTGGGACCGGGCAAGGTCCGCCAGGAATCGCGAACGGTCCGTTATCGGAAGCGACGTATCGTCGGCCAGCTCTCGGAGTAACTCGATCGCGCTATTGAAGTCGTCTTCCGCGACAGAAAACTCACCCGTCTGGGTCAGCAGCAGTCCCAGGTTGTTCAGCGTTCGACTGCACTCGAGTTTGTAATCGGTGTTTTCCGGGAACTGCCGATGAAACTTCGTTTGCAGCGAGAGCCCACGCTGGAAATGCACGCGAGCGGTCTCGGGATTGGTGATGCGAAGTGTTTCTCCGAGCATCGCGTGCGACCGCGCCCACTGGACCTGTAGGTCCATGTCATCAGGTGATGCTTCGATCAGTGAATCGAGCACCGCGATCGCGTCGCGAAACGCGAGTTGGGCTTCGTGAGTTTCGCCCAGCAGACTGTGCAGCAGTGCGATCCGATAGCGTGTCCGAGCGTACTGGTTCCACAATTGTGGATTGCTGGGCCGCGACTGCGACAAGCGTTCATAGAGCGACAAGGCACGATGGAGCAATTCACGCCGCGCCGTTTGCATTTGCGGTACATGCTCCAGCGAATCGCTGGCATAGCTGGTAACCATCTCGTGAATCACGTTCAACGAAACCGAAAAGAACTCTTCGGCTTCTTTTCGAGCTTCGCTTTCCCGTTGGACATGTTGGCGCAGCCGAATCGACGAGAGCAGCGAAATCGTCGCGATCACGATCAGCAACATCGCGATGCCGCTAGCCAGCGTCGCAACCATCGGATTTCGGCGACACCAACGAATCGATCGTTCCACGCGGCTGACCGGGCGGGCCAGGATCGGTTCACCGCGCAGGTAGCGGTTCAAATCATCGGCCAAGTCGGCGGCGGACGCGTAGCGTTTGGCAGGCTCTTTGAAGAGTGCCTTCAGCGTGATGGTTTGCAAGTCCGCATCGATCGCCCGGTTCAATTCACGTGGTTCGACCGGCTCTTCGTCGATGACCTGACGCAACGTTTCGATTGCGGAGGCGGATCGAAAGGGCGGCCGACCGGTCAGGCAGAAATAGAGCGTCGCGCCCAAGCTGTAGATGTCGCTGGCTTGGGTGCAACGCGAGGCATCCTGGGCTTGTTCGGGCGACATGAATGAAGGTGACCCCATCACCTCGCCCGTGTGGGTGCTGCCGGCGATGCCCTCGTCGGTCGCTTTGGCCAACCCAAAGTCCGCCACGTAGGGCCGTTCAGAGAACTCAGCGTTCCGTTCTACGCTTCGACGGTCAGATGAATCGCCACCAGCGGCATCACGTTGGGGTACAGAATGGGACGAGAGCGTGGCCGCGGACGAAAATGACGAGACCCGGCTTTCGCGCAGCAAAATGTTTTGTGGCTTGAGGTCGCGGTGCAAGATGCCGCTCTGGTGCGCATGATCGACTGCACCGGCGACTTTCGCCATCAACGCAGCCACGCGCCGGTTCTCGATCGGGTTGTCCTGCACCACCGATGACAGGCTGGAGCCATCGATGAATTGCATCGAATAGAACAGCGTGCCGTCGACCTCGCCGACCTCATAGATCGTCACGACATGGTCATGATCAAGCCGAGCCGCCGCTTGGGCTTCGGCGCGAAAACGTTTTTTCCACGTTTCTGCACGTTCCGGCGTTAACATGGAAAGTTGATCGGGGCGGATCAGCTTCACCGCCACGATGCGGTTGGCACTTTTTTGACGTGCCTTATAGACCACACCCATGCCGCCGGCACCGATCTGTCGCAACAATTCATAGTCGCCGAACGCTCCAGCGGACGCGCGTCGGTCGCTACCGTTTCCAGCGGTGACCGCTTTCGACCCCAACCGAATGTCATGGGCCAACCGCATGTCATGGGTCTGCGCCAAGGTCGGATCGTTGCTGGGATCCGTTGGGGAGCGATTCGATCGGAGTTGTTCTGTTTGGGACGCCGCGTCGATACGTCGCTCTTCGTCGACACCGATGGTCGGCCATGCGAGGTGCTGATCGCCCAACAGGGTTTCCAGGCGGTCGACGTCTGACACGTCCACGTCGGCCAAGCTTTCTAGTCGCCGCTGACAGGACTCGCATTGGCCCACGTGGTCCAGCAGTCCGCCGCCCAGGTCTTCATGGACCGAGTAGCCGCCGCTCAATAGCATCCGCAGCGATTCTTCGGTGGGGCAGTCCATCAACACGGATCCGGCGGAAGCAGTTCGGCTTGCTCCAAGATCGCGACCTCTTCCTGCAGCATCTTCTTGACCTTGCTTTTGGCGACCCAGACGGCACCGACTTTCATGTCTAACGACTCGGCCACCTGTTCGCCCGAGCGCCCGTTTCGCGTCAGCTGTTCGAACGCTTGCCAGGTTTTCGGCTGCACTCGATCACGCACCCGCAGCATGGCTTTCTCGAGCAATTCGCGTTTCCATTCGGCCTCCATTTGCTCGGCGAATTGATCGCCATCGCCGTGCTGCTGGAGCATTTGATGAACAACCGTATCGCCGGTCGCGATCGCCTGACGCTGCTTGTTGGTCAAAAAGTCGGCCCAGGCGCGACGGGCAATGGTTCGCAGAAAGCCACGAAAGCGTAGCTGGCCGTCGTACTCGAACGAAGCAGCTTGTCGCGAGAAAGCCATCAAGACTTCCTGCACCACGTCATCGGCATCGGAACGTTGCATCCCCCAACGGCGACACCAGGCGGAAACCAACGGGGCGTAGCGGGATTCGAAACGGCGCCATGCCGCGGAATCGTCGGGTTTAGATCGCAGCTGCCCGAGTAGCGTTGCACTGGTGGAAAGGTCAGATGGTTCGCTCACGACAGCCGCAGGGAAACAATTTTTCGAGAAACGAGAGAATCGCCATTAGGTTTCCGAAATCTTCCGGAAGTACCTGCCAAGACGACCGCCGGCACCAGGGCCAAGTATAGGAACTGGTCGTGCAAAGTCGAACTGAATCACTGTACCGCACCCGCGTCTTGCGAGGAACTTTTCCGTGTTATCACATGATCAATTCGTCAGGCAGTTTACCGAGGGGCTCAAACGCGACTATCGACGCCATAATGCGTGGTACGCGAGGTTTGTCGAAGATTGGACGCAAGAGGACGTGCTGACAAAACTGATCAATGCCGCCTACAAGCTCTACACCGCCACCGCCACCAACGCTCTCCAGCTGACCTTGCTGGGCGGCACCGAGATCCGCACGGAATCACCGCTGGTCCGCGCGTTCGGCGTCACCGCCGCCAACGGCATCCAGGACGAAGCGACGCGAAAGATCGTTCGGGCAGAATTCCTTCGTCGTGATTTTGAGGCCAAATCGAACTATTTGAAGAATCCCCACTGCACCGCTCGACCGAAAAAGCCTCGGCGCGTCACGAAGATCGGCAGCATCCTGAGCGAGAAGTGCTGGAGCCCCATTCTGAACGACACGTTGATCATCGGGGCCGCGACGGTCGGTCAGCATTTTACACTCGCGCTCACCGAAGAGGAGCGAGACGACTGGGAGAAGACCCACGGAATGAAAGTGAACCGGGTCGCGGTGCTCAGGTCCAATTTCGATAAGAACGAATGCAAGGATGCGTGGAAAGAGTTTCTTCGAGCAAACGTTCACATGTTCTTTGATGACGAAAAGCGAAACCCGCGCGTTTTCGCCCGAGAGCTGATCGGTCTGTGCGCCTTCGGTTACCAGCCGGAATTCACGTGGCATCAACTCGGATTCAGCCGCTCGAAAGCTGGAAAGAGCATCACGCCGACCTTTCGGAAGTACCTCAACGCCCTGGTGGACGTCAATTTTCAAAACAATAATTTTCAAAACAATGACCGACAGCAAATCCTGGAAAAGTTGGGCGAGTTTCTGTTCAACGATCGCAGGGCGTTGTTCTACGCCCCTCGATTGGTTGCCGCACGCGACCTGGTGGGGTAGCACCACAAGGTTTCGTCGCTGGCATGCGGGGTTTTGGGTCGGTTTTTCTGGTGCAGACCGGAATCGCGAGGTACTTGACTCTGTGCCTTTTCGCTTCCCGAGAGGAGAATCCACGATGAAACTGACCACCGACATCAACGAAGCCGCACAGCACCCGGGGGCCGTCAGCTACAAGGGTGGGACGATTGCCGCAGGGACTCCCGCCGACGCGGCAAAGGAATTGATTCGTCGTTTCATCGAAGCGAATGATGGAGCCGGACCGATTGAGTTTTTGTTGTTCGATGAATCGAGCTCGGATGAAAAGGGGGCACGCCAGGCGATCACGGAAAAGCGACTTTCCCCTCGTTCCGCCACAACACCTGCCTCGACCGCCGCTCCCGATCTCGCATCCGAAGTCAGGGTGCTCCGCAATCTCGGGACCGTCTTGCTGCTGGTGATCTTGGCCGCCGCGTTCGTCTCCGGCTACCAAGCAGTGTCTCAGCCGGTCTACGAATACGACATCGTTTATGTCTCGGACACCAAAGCGTCGCAACGTCTTCGCGAGATCGGCGGTCAAGGATGGAAGATCGTCGGCTCGCGCAGAGCCATCGGCCGTAACGACGACAAGGGTTATGAATTCGTCGTCGAACGGACCGCCAAGTAGGTGGCCGTTGGGAGCGTGACAGAAAAACAGGGGGGCAGAAAAATGGAGCCCGGTTGGTGGGGATGGGACCAGGGGTGAATAGGAATCCCTTTTTCCGGGTACGATGGCCCTTCCGGGCCGTCGCACATGGGGGCTAGACACGAACCAGCGTTGGTGTCCAGGCTTTAGCCGCACTCGGTCGCTGCTCCGCAGCGTGGGGAATCGCCTAAAGGCTAAACACCAACTTGCGCTGGTGTCCAGGCTTTAGCCGCACTCGGTCGCTGCTCCGCAGCGAGGGGGATCGCCTCATGGCTAAACACCAACTCGTATCTTTGTCTTTGAAGTTTTTTCATGTCGGATCGCTCGATCACCATCACGTCGGCCGAAGTTATCGATCTTCGGGTTCCGACGTCGGACCAAATGCTCGGTTCGGACCCGTTTCACAAGGCACCCGATTACTCGTCGGCCGTGCTGCATCTGGAAACCGATGCAGGACTGCGAGGCGTGTCGGTCGTGTTCACCGTCGGCGCGGGTACGGATTGGATTTGCTACGGTATCCGAGACCTTTGCCGGCTGATCGTCGGCACCAACCTGGAGGATTTTGCCGCAGCTCCGATCAAGCTCTATCGGCGGCTGATCGATCACCATCAACTGCGTTGGTTGCACGACGGTGTGTTTCGGATGGCCGCCGGTGCGGTGCTGAACGCGATGTGGGACCTGTGGGCCAAGTCGCTCGACAAACCACTCTGGAAACTGCTCGTCGATCTGGAACCGGAGTTCGTCGCCGATTGCATCGATTGGCGCAACATCGGTGATGCGCTGACGCGCGACGAAGCGGTCATGCTGCTGCAAAAGACGCGACCCCACGTGACGGAGCGCGAAGCGGAGATGGCCGAGCGGGGACCCCGAGCCTATTGCACCGCCGGGTGGCTGGGGCTGAGCGATGACGAAATCCTGGCGACGATCCAGAAGCTTCAGGATCAGGGGTTCGATGCGTTCAAGTTGAAGGTCGGTCGCGATTCGGACCAGGACGTTCGTCGGATCCGATTCATGCGTGATGCCATCGGTCCGGCGTCTCAATTGATGGTCGACGCGAATCAGTACTGGGGATTGGACCAGGCCAAGCGCCACATCGATCGCTATCGGCCGTTCGATCTAAAATGGATCGAAGAACCGATCGCCCGTGACGACGTGCTCGGTTACGTCGAGCTGGCCGAGACCTTCGCCGACGCCTCGTTTGATTTGGCCTGCGGCGAACAGGCGGCTTCACCGGTGATTTTCAAACAATTGCTTAAGAGCGGGGCAATCGGGTATTGCCAGATCGATGCGGTCCGCGTGGCCGGCGTGAACGACGTGATGGCGATCCTTCTCATGGCGGCCAAATTCAACGTGCCGGTCTGTCCCCACGGCGGCGGCATCGCGCTGTGCAACATGATCCAACACTACGGCATGTGGGATCAGATCGCCGTGTCGGGCCATTCCCAGACGCAGTTGGTCGAGTACATCGATTTCCTGCAGGACGCGGTCGAGCAACCCGTCCGAGTCCGCGAGGGATGCTACGTGACGCCCACGGCACCGGGCTGGGGATTGGAGTTTCGATCCGCGTTCATCGAGCAACACCGGTTCCCCGACGGAGAGGTTTGGAAGAATCGCAGTTCGGGGAAGAAGGGCGTGGCGTTTGAGGCGGATTGAATGGTTGGATGAACGGTCGGGGAGGATGACAGAAAAATGGGGGGCAGAAAAATTTCCTCGTTCCAAGGCTCTGCCTTGGAACGCACTGCAGTTGTGGCTCCTGCCACACGCCGGGTTTGCAACTCGAGGCGGAGCCTCTGGAAGCTGCCCGTTCCCAGGCGGAGCCCGGGAACGAGGGTGGCATGAGGCATGAACCCGCGCGAAGCGGCACTGTCCGCTTAGACTTCGACCGGAGTAACGCCGGCGTGTTGATCGGCGTTAATGCGGGAGATCAACTCTTGCAGAACTTGCTCGGCCTGATCATGAGAGACCTGACAGGTGCCGGCCGCTTCGTGACCGCCGCCGCCGTATTGGTAGCACAGTTCGCCGACATCGGTGCGGCAGGAGCGATCCAGGATCGATTTGCCGATCGTGAACACCGTGTTTTGCTTTTGCTTGCCCCACAACACGTGGATCGAAATGTTGCACTGCGGGTAGACCGAATAGATCACGAACCGGTTGGTCGCGTAGATCGTTTCTTCGTCGCGCAAATCCAAAACGACCAGGTTGTCGTGGACGGTGCCGCACCGTTTCAGCTGGTCTTGGGCGAGCTCCCGATGCAGTTCGTACATCTCGACGCGCTCGCGGACGTCCGGCAGCAGCAGAATGTCTTCGATGTCCAGATCGCGGCAGCAATCGATCAGATCCATCATCAATTGGTAGTTGGAAACGCGGAAGCTGCGGAATCGTCCCAGTCCGGTGCGGGCGTCCATCAGGAACGAGAGCAGCGCCCAGCCTTGAGGATTCTGAATCTCGTCGGCGGAGAATTTTGCGGCATCGGCTTTGTCGACCGCTTCCATCATCGCCAGGCTGATTTTCGGGAACCGCTCGCGGCCGCCGAAGTAGTCGTACACGACGCGGGCGGCGGAGTCGGCGCTGGTCGAAAGGACGTAGTTGTCGGCCTGCTCGCCTTCGTTACGAATCTCTTCGCTGCTGTGGTGATCGAAGCAGAGGTGACAACCCGGCACGTAGGGCAGGTTGGTCAGGATATCGTTCTCGGTCACCTCGATCTCGCCGTCCTGCATGTCCTTGGGATGGACAAACTTGATCTCGCCGAGGATGTCCAACTCTTTCAGCAGCAACGCGCAGACGAGTCCGTCAAAGTCACTTCGGGTCAGCAAGCGGTATCGTTGTTGTGTGTTGGTCATGTGCCCACATTCGATAGGTTTTGATGAAAGAATGCCCGCTGCGTGACAGTCTTCGCACCTCGACAGGTGCCACAGCGACGGGGAAGTTTAGGCCGCGAAATGGCCCCAAAACCGTGAAAAGCGAAAGTGAAGCGAACGAAGCAATTGTCGGGTTTATTGCGGAGGGTAAACCCCAATACCTTGATGTACGATGGCCCTTCCGGGCCGTCGCCCGTGGGGCTCAGCGCGACGCTCTTAGAAAGGACGTCGTGCACCCTTCCACCGAGCACCTCTTACCCAATCCGTCAAATCATTGGGAATGTCGCGATTTGCCTCTGCCTTAAGCTCGACGGTCCCGTGGCCCGACGCTCGCGGTCATCGGGGACGGCGGGTCAACTCGGCAACGCGGCGGATCAGTCCGGCGGCGTCGACGGGTTTGGCCATGAATTCGGTGCACCCGGCCGACAGGGCGTCGTTGATTTCATCGTTGGTCGCTCCGGCGGTCAATGCGATCACCGGCACGGTGAAGCCCTCGTCGCGAATCTGTTGCGTCGCTTCGCGGCCGTCCAACTCGGGCATTTGCATGTCCATCAGCACGCAACCGAAGGGATTGTCGTCGGTTTCGGCATCGCGGATGGCTTGAACCGCTTCGGCGCCGTTGACGACTTCGACGACGTCCGCGCCGGCGCGAGACAGAAACCGGGTCGTGACCAACCGCACGTCGCGGGAGTCGTCGGCGACCAGCACGCGAGCGTTGATTTGTTGCAACCGGTCCACGGCGGCACGACGCGGTTTCAAATCGTCCGTCGTCGCTTCGATCCTTTCGGCTGACGCTTCGATCGGTAACCGCAACACAAACTCGCTGCCCTCCCCTTCGACACTGGTCGCGGTGATGTCTCCGCCCAGCAGATTCGCCAAGCGTTTGCTGATCACCAATCCCAGCCCCGTCCCTTCGACGCCGACCCGCTTGCGATCATGGACTTGGCTGAAGGTCTGGAACAGCCGATCGAAGTTGGCTTTGGAGATTCCGATCCCGGTGTCGATGACGCGAAACTGAACGACGTCTTCATCGCTGTCATCGACCGTCACGACGACTCGCACGCTGCCTTCGGGCGTGAACTTCAACGCATTGCCGATCAAATTGACCAGGATCTGTTCCACCCGCGATCGATCACTGCGCAGGGTACTGGGGATCGGTCCGCGGAATTCGATCGTCAGCGGCACGCCGGACGATTCGCTGCGGTGACGCATCAGTTCGTTGATGTCGGCCAGCATGGGCAGCAGCTTGAACCGCGATCGCCGGACTTCCAACTTGCCGGCTTCGACTTTGGAAAGGTCCAGGATGTCGTTGATGATCCGCAGCAGGAACCGGCCGTTGCGGATCACGGTTTCCAGGTTGTCCGGGTCGATCTCGTTGCCTTCGCGGATGTCGCGCAGCGTCAGGTCGGCAAAGCCCAAGATGGCGGACATCGGCGATCGGATTTCGTGACTCATGTTGGTCAAGAACTGGCTTTTCGCCTGACTGGCTTCTTCGGCCGCGATGCGTGCGGCTTCCAGATAGGCTTCGGTCTCTTTCCGCCCGGTCACGTCGGTCATGTAGATCGCTGCGCCGTTGTCGACCGGGAACACGCGGGCGTCGTACCAACGGTTCAATCGCGGCGAGTAATATTCGGTCGTTTCCGCCGTTTGAGATTGCCGGACGCGATCGACCGCCGCCAACAAGGGCGGTTCGGCGTGGTTGCCGAACAAGTCGTGGACGGTGCGATCGACCAGACCGGAATCCTGGTCGGAAAAGTTCTGTGCCGCCTGGTTGGCGACCTGGATCACACCATATTCGTCGAAGCTGATGAACGGGTCTTGGCTTTTTGCGATCACTTCGGTGATGATCGCCCGCGATGCAGCCAATTTTTGTTCGGTCAGCTTGCGTTCGGTGATGTCTTCGATCAACGAGATACAACACTCGGCGGTGTCGTCCACGTCCCGGCGAATCGATGTGGTCAGGTTGGCCCAAACGAGATGCCCGTCTTTGTGGATGTACCGTTTCTCCATCGAGTAACCGGGAATCTCACCCCGCTTCATCTGCATGAACAACAGCAAGTCGGAGTCCATGTCATCGGGATGCGTCAGATCTTGGAAGGAGAGCGACAGAAGTTCCTCCCGACTGTAGCCGAGGATCTGTGAAAGCTTTTCGTTGGCCCGCAGCCACTGGCCTTCCAATCCGACGTGTGCGATCCCGATGGCGGCATTTTCAAACGTGCTGCGGTATTCCAGCTCGCTGCGTTTGAGCGACAGGTTGGCCTGGACCACGTCGGTGACATCGCTTTGCACACCGACATAGTGGGTCAACCGATCCTGGGCATCAAAGATCGGCGTGATGACCAGCTCGTTGTAAAACTGGGTGTTGTCGCGGCGATAATTCAACAGCGTGACGCGGCAACTTTCCTGGTTCTTGATCGCGTCGCGGATCCGTTGAACGTCGGCCGGATCGGTTTCGGGGCCTTGCAGAAAACGGCAATTGCGGCCCCTGACGTCTTCGGGGACGAATCCGGTTAGCTGTTGAAACCCTTGGTTGGCATACACGATCGGCATGTCGTCCTTCTGTGCGTCGACGATCAGGATGCCGTTGCTGGCCGCATCGATGGCGCGGGTCCGCAGCCGTAATTGTTGTTCCGCCCTCCGCATGCTGGTGATGTCATACACCGTGATCGCGGCCGACGAGACGCGTTCGAATTCATCCAGAACCGGCGTGACGCGGATCAGCAGCGTGCGCTGTTTTTCCAGGATTTCCGTCACGATCTCTTTCGCGGCGACTTCGCCCTTGCGAATCAATTGACGAACCAGCGTTTCGCAGACTTCACAGATCGTCCGGGGAAGGACATCGCACAATTCGACGTTTCGTGACACATCCAATTCATGGCCGAACAAGCGTGTCGCGCCGCGATTCCAGCTGGTGACCCGCAAGTCGAGTTCGACGCCGATGATCGCATCGGTGCTGTCCTGGACGATCGACGTCAGTTTGCGAAGCTTGTCAGACGTCTCTTTGACGCTGCGCAGATTCGTCATCGTTAAAACCACCCCGTCGCGCTGCCGGTAGGGCGCGACCCGCAACAAAATCGGGTCCTCGCGGCGATCCGCGGTCTCAATTTCAATGGGTTCGTGGTCGCGATGGACTTGGCCGACCAAATCCACCAGATCGACGCCTTCGAGCGCGTGGGCATATTCGACCAGCCGTTCGCCTTCGGCGTTCTTGCGTCGGATCAGCAGCATGTCGGCCGCCGCGGGCGTGACGCGTCGGATGTTCAGATCGTTATCGACCAGCACGATGCCCACGTCACTTTCCTGCATGACCGTTTCCAGGTCGCGCGTGGTTTCGGTCAACAATTGCAATCGCCGACTGCTTTCGGCATTGGTCGTGTGCAATTCTTCGTTGACGCTGTGCAGTTCTTCGTTCGTGCTCTGCAGTTCCTCGTTGCTGCTGGTCAATTCCTCGTTGCTGGATTGCAGTTCTTCGTTAGTCGTTTCGACCTCTTCGATCGTCGACTGCAGGTTTTCGCGCGTGAACTCCAACTCCATTTCCAGCATCCGGATGCGTTCGGCGTTGAGCGCCAACGTCGATGCGTCCGGCGAGGCCGCATCGCGTGAGGCTGCATCGCCTGAGGCCGCATCGGTCGATAACTCCGGTTGTGATTGGATGCGACCGGCCGGTTGACGTTGCACGGGGCGGTCGGCGATGGACGGTCCGGCGTCCGAATCGGCTTGGCTGAAGTTGATCAGATAGTGCGTTTCGGATTGGCGGGCGTGGTGAAAGACGCTGATGCGAATGTCGATGGGGTGTTGATCGACGGTCGCGCGTTCCGAGATCACGGACCCCTGATCGGCTTTGACTCGTTCGATCGCCAACGTGATGGGCAGCCGCAGCGGTTCGGCCAACAGGTCATCCACCGTGCCGGTCATGCGGCCCGGCCGGGCGGTGACGTATCGGGACACGTCGCCAAAGATTTGCAGCGGGCGCAGGGCGTCGTCAACCAGGATTCCCGGCGGGGCAAACTGTTCCAAGATGCGATCGTAGGACGCCACCAGGGCCGGCGACGGCGCGCGCGAGGAACGCGGTCGCAGCGGGACGCTCAGGCTGGAGGAAGGACGATTGCGTAGCTTCAGATCCAGCGGCAAACGCGAGTCACGGTGCTTCTGAAAAATCCGCCAGTGTTTGTCCAGGATCGAAAAATCGTCGACCAGATCGCCGGGGGTTTCGCTCGGTCCCAGCCACAGCACGCCGCGCGGTTGGAGCGCGTGGGCGAACATGTTCAACACCCGTCGCTGGGCGTCTTCGACCAAATAGATCAGCAGGTTGCGACAGGTGACCAGGTCCATCCCGGTGAACGGTGCGTCTTGCAGCACGTCATGGCGGGCAAACACGATCGAGCTGCGAATTTCTTTGCAGATTTCGAATCCGTCCTCGGTCCGGACTAGGTACTTCTCGCGGAACGCCTGCGGGATCTCAGCCATCGATTCGGCCGGATAGACGCCTCGCTGGGCATACCGGATCGCATCGGGGTGCAGGTCGGTGGCAAAGATCTTGATGCCCAGATCCAAACCGGATTTTTCGCGTTCGTGATGGATCAACATCGCGACGCTGTAGGCTTCCTGGCCGGTCGCACAGCCGGCGATCCAGGTGCGAAACTCGTCCCCCACCGACTTTGCCGCGACCGCCGGGCGGATGCAGCGGTTGGCCAGTCGTTGATAGCCGTCGGGATCACGGAAAAACCGCGTGACCCCGATCATCAAGTCATCGGCCAAACGTGACAGTTCGGCGGGATTGTTGTCTAGCCACTGGATGTAGCGGTCCAGTTGATCGATTTTTGACAGCAGCATCCGCCGCGACAAACGCCGGCTGAACGTGCCGATCTTGTACTGCTGGAAATCGACGCCGCAGATTTGTTCCAGGCGGCTGTAGACCGAATCGAGTTCGCTGCGTTCGAGCTCGGGTGAACAATGCGCGACGACGTCGTCGATGGAATTGCCCGACAGGAACGCGACCAGCGATTCGGCCAGCTCCACAACCGGGGCCACCACGTGCACCGCGGAGGTCTTGATCGCGTTGAGCGGCATGCTGTTGAATTGGGCGCTGTCTTCGTCTTGGGACAGCACCAGTCCGCCGATGCGATGCACGTCCACAATGCCCTCACTGCCATCGCTGCCGGTGCCCGACAGGATCACCACCGCGATCGGACGATCGTTCTGCTCGGCCAGTGACTGGAAGAACTTGTCGATCGGCAGGTTGAGTTCGCCGTCACCGCCGCGGTCACGAAGTTGAAGCTGTCCGTCATGCAGGACGACGTGCTTGCCCGGCGGCAGCAGGTACACGGTGTTGGGCTGGGGATCGACCGCATCGGTCAATTGTACCGTCGGCATTTTGGTGCGGCGGCCGAGCAGTTCGACCATGTGACTTTGGTAGTCCGGCGACAAGTGCTGGACGACCACGAAGGACGCCCCGGTGTCGATCGGCAACTGCTCGAAAAGCGTTTCCAAGGCCGTCAATCCGCCGGCCGACGCGCCCAGACCGACAATCGGTATCGACCGATCGGTCTGGTTTTGTTGGAGCTCCGTTTCTTGGGGGGCCTGGCTGGAATCCATCGGGCGGCTTGATCGAGGTCGCAGCGGAGTCCCCACGTCGTGATCAGCATCCGGCGGAAAGTCGGGTGCGGTGGGCTCTGCAGCGGAGGTTGAAGTTCTGGACTCGGAGACGAACACGACACAGCCGCCAGAGGGACGCGTGCTCGTTCCTGACAATACAGCCCTGACAAGACAGGGATTGCTGCGACCTTGCAGACGTCCGATTCTAGCGCGATTGACAACCGCTGTCCAGCGAACGCCCGCGGCGCGAGCCAGGGGCGATGCAGATTCACTCGCTTGCGCTTCGGGCTGGTAAATCGACGGGCCGTCGGCGACTTCCGCTACGAATACTCCGTCTCGGCGGGTTCAAAGTCGATCATCGACCCCGGCGGCAGCGCAACGCGCAAGGCGTTCAGCACGGCGGCGACATCAATGACTTCTTGGCAAATCGCACCGGCGACCGGGGTCAGGAATCCCCCGGCGGCCAACATCATCCCCACGATGCTGAGCGCCATGCCGCCGATCGCACTTTGCAGTGCGATTCGCCGCATCCGTCGGCTGATGTGCAGGAATTCGTCGATCTTTTGCAGCGAGCTATCCAGCACGACCACATCGGCCGCTTCGGTGGTGACGTCGCTGTTCTGGCCGAATGCGATGCCCACCGTGGCGGCCATCAAAGCGGGGGCGTCGTTGATCCCGTCGCCGACAAAAATCGAATTCGCCTTGGCCGTCTCGGCATTGACGATTTCCAGTTTCTGTTCGGGACTTTGGCTGAAATAGACGTCATCAATGCCGACTTGTTCGGCCAGGTAGCGGACTTCCGATTCGCGATCGCCCGACACCATCATGGTCTGACGGATCGCATGCCGCGGCCCCAGGTGTTCGATGAAGGAGGCGCCGTCGCGTCGCGGGGTATCGCGAAATCGATACGTCGCCACATACCCCCCGTCGATCAGAATCACACATTCCAGGCCCCCGGCCTGCGGCGGCAACTGCGACGCCAGTTCGGGTTGTTGGGCGAGCAGCTTCTTGCGGCTGGTCACTTCCACGGTTCGATTGGCGACTGTGCCACGCAACCCCTTGCCCGGCGGTTCGCTGATTTCCGAGACGCTTTGCACCGGGCAACCGGCATCGCTGGCCGCGGTCACGATCGCCAGGGCCAACGGATGCTTGGAGAAGCGTTCCAAAGAACCGACGACGCCCAAAATCTCCCGATCGCGCGACGGGTCGACACACACCCGATCGACCAATTTCGGTTCGCCGTAGGTCAGTGTCCCGGTTTTGTCAAAGATCAACGTCCGGCAGGTGTCGGCCATTTCCAGTGACGAGGGGTCACGCACGATGATCGCCCGACGCGCGGCCAACGAAATCGATCCGATGATCGCCACCGGAATCGCGATCAACAGCGGACAGGGCGTGGCGACCACCATCACCGCTAAAAACCGCACCGGATTGCCCGTCGCGATCCAGGCGGCCGACCCGATCGCTACGGCCAGGGGCGTGTACCAGGCGCCCAAGTTGTCCGCCAGACGCCGCATCTTGGGTTTTTGCGTCTCCGACGCCTCCATCACCTCCATGATCTTGGCATAACGTGAATCGACGGCCAGCTTGTCGGCGCGGATGATCAGCGCCGACTCGCCGTTGATCGCCCCCGACAGCACCGACGACCCCGGCGTCTTGGACATCATGTACGGTTCGCCGGTCAAGTACGACTCGTCCATCACGCCGTGCCCTTCGATCACCGTCCCGTCGATCGGACAGATTTCGTGCGGAAACACCGCGACGATGTCGCCGATCGCCAAGTCGTTCAAATCGATGTCCTCAATCGCCGATTCCTGTTTTCGGTGGGCGACCGACGGCATCCGTTGACTTAGGGCGCGAAGCACCGACGACGCACTCCGCACCGCATACGCCTCCAACGCCTCCCCGCCGGAGAGCATCAGCACGACCAGCGAGCCCGCCAGGTACTCCTCCAACAGCACCGAAGTGACGATCGAAATCCCGGCCAGCAGGTCCGAACCGAACTCCCCGCGAAGCAACTTTTTCAGCAGATCCCAGACCAGCGGGATGCCGCCGAAGGTCAGCACGGCCAACAGCGGCACGTTGGCCATCGCCGGCGAACTGCCCGTCGCGAAACGCAGAACCAGATGCAACGCGATCATGAAAATCGCAAACACCGCGATCAGCGTCTCGAGCGACTTCCACGTCGGCGTCGCCTGCTTGGGGTTCGTCTCAGAAGCCACGACCTTTCCCTGGGGTGCGACGTGAATGCCAAAACAACTTCAACCGGAGCAACTGGCATACCAAGCACGCCAACTTTCGGCCGAACATGGAAAACAGTCCCCCGGGAGTACGATGGCCCTTCCGGGCCGTCGCGCGATTTGTCCCCCTTCAGGTCAGCCAACCTTTACGCCAAAAAAACAGCACCAACGTCGTCGCCGTTGCTGCCATCAAGGCCAACGCAAACGGGTAGCCGAAGGTCCAGTTCAGTTCGGGCATATTCCATGTCGATACCGCCGAGTTGAAGTTCATCCCGTACAATCCGGCGATAAACCCCAGTGGCATAAACAAGGTGGCGATGATGGTCAGAAACTTCATCACCTGATTCATCCGGTTGCTGACCACCGTCAGATAAAAGTCGCGTAAATCGGAACAGAGTTCGCGATCGGTTTCAATCACATCCATGATTTGAATGATGTGATCGTAGCAATCACGCAAGTACAAATCCGTTTCATCGGAGATCAAATCACCAGAATCACGAATCAACGCGTTGATCGCGTCACGCAGCGGCCATATGGCACGGCGCACGGAAAGCAAATCGGTGCGCAATTGATGCACTTGGCTGATCAGATTTCGCTCGGCACCGGCGGAAATCAAACTGTCCAATCGATCCAGGTTTTCTCCATGTTTTTCAAGCGCGGGAAAGTAGTCGTCGATCACCGCGTCCAGGAGTGCGTAGAGCAGATAGTCCGCTCCGTAGGTCCGGATCTTGCCTTTGCCTGCGAGGATCCGCTGGTGCACCGCGTCAAGACACACGGCGTCACGCTCGCGAAAGGAAACGACAAAATCGCGTCCCAGAAACATCGCCACTTGCACGCTGCCATCAGTATGGCCGTGCGGCAGGGCACGGGCGATCATAAACAGATGGTCGCCGTACAGTTCGACTTTGGGCCGCTGGTGGACGTTGACCACATCCTCCAGGGCCAGATGGTGCAGCCCAAACAGCTCACCCACCCGCATCACCACGTCCGCGTCTCCGAGACCATTGACGTCGACCCAAGTTACCGCGGCCCCCTTGATCTGCGCAGTGATGGTCTCCAAGTCACCCACCTCTCGGTCCGAGCAATCGTTCGAACCGTACGTGACCAGCCGCATCAGGGGCGGGGGCGCATCGGGATGGGGCACCACCGCCCCCGGCGGAGTGCCCGGACGCGTCTGACGCCGAAAACGCTTCCTGGACCGTTTCGCAGTGTGAGAGTGACGGGTTGCCATGATCGGGCTTGTTTGTGAAGGATGTCAGGCGCCGAGCCGTTTTTGGAATCGTAACACGCTGAGGATCAACACAATCGCGCCGCAAATCGTCAATCCGGCCACCCAGGGGACCAGATCGATAAAGTCGGCACCGCGAAGGACAACGCCGCGGAGGATTTCGATGTAGTACGTCGCCGGGATCGCGAAGGTGACCAAGTAGATCGGCAGCGGCATTTCGCTGCGCGGGAACACGAATCCGGAAAGCAACACCGACGGCAACATGATCACAAAGGCAAACTGAACCGCTTCCAGTTGCGTCTTGGCCAGTGTGGAAACGAGCAACCCCAGCCCCAGCGAGCACACCATGAACAACATCGACAACGCCAATAACAAGGGGATGCTGCCGCGGATGTCGACCCCGAACACTTCGATCATGACGGCCAGCACCGTCAACAAGGCGACAAACCCGACCAGGGCATAGGGCAACAGTTTACCCAACAGCAGCCCGGTTCGGCCGACCGGCGTGACGAACAATTGTTCCAGCGTCCCCAATTCCCGCTCGCGAACGACGGCGAACGAGGTCAGAAACAGCGTCACCAATTGCAGAATGATGCCCACCAGACCGGGCACGAAGAAATGCGAACTGTCCAAGTCGGGGTTGTACAGCATCCGAGTCCGCACATCGATCGGCAGCGTCCCCCGTCCGAAAGCGTCGCGGGCCGGAGCGAGTTGCAGCGCGTCACCTTTGGCCATCGCCATCTGGATCGATAGATTCAGCCCCAACAACTTTGCCGTGCTCTGCGCCGTCGTTGCCACCTGGGAATCACTACCGTCGATCAAGATTTGCAGACTCGCTTGTTCGCCTCGCAAGATCCGGTCCGCGTAGTCGGGCGGGATTCGCACACCGACCTTCGCCTGCCCCGATGACATCGATCGCTGAAACGTTTCCTCGCTTTGCACATGTCCGATCAATCGAAAACGTCGGGTGTTGACCAGCGCATCGACCAGCTCACGAGACTGCTGGCGACCGTCCAAGTTAAACACCACCGTGGGGATGTTCTCGATCTGTGTGTCAATCGCGTAGCCGAAAATGATCGTCTGCATCACCGGAACGACCAACATGAAAAACAACGTCGTCGGTTGACGGCGGATGTGAACGAACTCCTTGATCAACACGGCTGCCAGCCCGGTCCACGTGCTGTGCTTTCCTGGACGCGTAGGGCGTGTTTCCGGCAAGGGCGGAGCGCCGGAAGGTTCCTCGGCCGATTCAACGCGGTCTTCTCGGTCCGGATCGACGCGGCCGACTTTTGGTGCGTTGCTGGTCAGCGTCACAAAGACGTCTTCTAAACTGGCGGGAACCTGCCGCGCTTCGGCCGACGCGGTGACGCCCAGTTGCCGCAACACGTCCTCGGGTTCGCGCGTCTGCTGCAGCAGCAAGTGGATCGTTTCGCCGAACAAGGTTGCGTCGCGGACCTCCGGCAGCCGGCGCAGCGCCGCAAGGTGCTGCGCCGGCGAGGGCACACGCAACTCGTAGCGACGCGAATCGGCCGGGTTAACCTCCGGAAGCTGCTTTAGTTGTTCGGGTTTTCCCAGCACCAGCAATTCGGACTGGTAGATGTAACCCACATCGCTGCAGCGTTCGGCTTCGTCCATGTAGTGTGTCGTGACCAGCAGCGTGACGCCTTGGCCGGACAGCTCGAACAACAGGTCCCACAGGTGTCGTCGGGCCACCGGATCGATGCCCGCGGTCGGTTCGTCCAAGAACAACACGTCGGGCTGGTGAATCAGAGAACAGGCGAGCGCCAACCGCTGTTTCCAGCCGCCGGAAAGCGTGGCGGCAGGCTGGCGTAATCGGTCCGACAGCCCCGTCAATTCGAGCACGGCTCCGCGACGCTCGACCAGTTGCCCGCGATCGAGCCCATAGATACGAGCATAGAAGTCCAGGTTCTCTTGGACGGACAAATCGGCATAAAGACTGAACTGCTGCGACATGTATCCGACCCGCGGCTTGATCTGTTCCGCGTCGGTTCGAACGTCCAACCCCAGCACACTCGCATCGCCGCTGCTTGGCGGCAGAATGCCCAACAACATGCGAATGATCGTCGATTTGCCGCTGCCGTTGGGGCCGAGCAGCCCAAAGATCGATCCTTGGTGAACCTGAAAATTGACATCGCGGACGGCCACCAACGGTCCGAACGAACGCGACAGCGACCGCACATCGATGATCGGCTCGGTCATGGTGCGCCACCGTGTTCGTCCAACCACACGTCGGCCATCATCCCCGGCCGCAACATGCCGTCCTCGTTTTCAATGGCGACCTTGATGCGAAAGACTTGCTTCGATCGTTCCTCGGGCGTCTGGACGTTGCTCGGTGTGAACTCGGCTTGCCGCGCAATGAACGTAACGACTCCGTGAAAAGTCCGGTCGCCGTAACTGTCGACATTCAAGCGAAGCCGTTGGCCGAGCTGCATCCCGACGCGGTTTTGGGGGATGTAGCTCCGTACCCACAGATTGCCGCGGTCCAACATTGACAGCACCGGTGCTCCCGGCGCGACCATGTCGCCGGGCTGCAAATCGAGCGCTTCGATCGTGCCGTCGATGGGGCTTTTGACGCGGAGTTCTTCTTTCTGACGCCCGATCGCCTGCAGAGCCGCTTTGGCGGCATCGCGGGATGCTTTCGCTTGATCGATTTCTTCTTGACGGTAACCGCGCTGCATCAGTTGCCATGCCTGGCGAGCTTCTTCGACCCGCGCGGCCGCCTCGCGCAATTCCTCTGCCCGCGTTCCCGCCAACAGCAGGTCCAGCTCTTGTTGGCGGACATCAAGATTGGCCGTTGCCGCTTCTAACGCCTCGCGGGCGGCGTCCAATTCCTGCTGGGACGTCGCGTTGGATCCGGCCAGTTTTGACAGACGTTCAAAACCTTGGACGGCGAGCCGCTTTTCGGCCTCGGCCTGTGCGAGGCGTCCCCGCGCGGCCTGGATCTCCTGCTTTCGCGGCCCGGCAATCAACAGATCCGATCGAGCTTGCAGCTGGTCCAATTTGGCTTTGGCCTGTGCGGTTTCTTCCTCTCGAAATCCGGCCAAAAATCGCTGGTATTCCGATTCGCGAGCCGCCAAGGTCAGTTCCAGTTCCTTTTCCCGTTCCAACAGGTCATACGGTTCGAACTCGACCAACACCTCACCGGCGGTGACTTCCTGGCCTTCCTGCACATGCACCACCGCCACTCGTCCGCCGACGCGAGAACCGAGACGAATCTCGTCGGCCTCGATAAAGCCAGAGACCCGTGGTGGCTCACGGTTCCACTGGCTGTAAAACACCAACGCCAGCAAACCAACGACCGCGACCGAAAGCGGAATGGATCGATTCAACATGTTGCAAGCGTCAACTTGGGGGTTAGGTGAGCGTGGAACGTGGAACACGCCACGTCAAGGTAGCTACGTTTGTCGTTGCGATGTTTCAGGTTCGTCATCGGATTTTGGCAGCAGTGTCCACACTCCGATTCGGATCAGTTTCGCGAGCTCGGGTGCCGGAATCACCAACTCCTCGCCACGGCGGACATCGATGGCCACGATCGCTTTTTTGTCGAGGGACTTGAGTCGAACCGCACGCGGCGGATCGAGTCCCGCAATGAAGTAGCGGGACTGCTTTTTTAGAGCCGGCACGAGTCGTGTTTTCCCGTCGTCACCCTGCTGCAACTCGATCCGGGCTCCGCCGCAATAGATTTCGGCGACGTCACCCGGCAATTCAATCTCCGGCGCATCACCTCCTGACACGTCGTCGGCATCCTCCTCCCGACGGCCTTCCATCGCCACTTCATGCTCCAGCGCCGTGACCAGATCACGAAACGCCTTCTCGGCCGGTCGGATCAGCTGTTGCATCCGAGTTTGTGCATTCTTCACCTCGTTCAGCTTGGCCAACGGAACCGCCTGGCGTCCTTGCTTGGCTGATGAGATCACGGACATCGCATTCGAATTCCAGCGGCCGGTGATCCCGTTGAAACTGGTCTCCAACTGTCGGACGCGTTCCAGCGCACTGTGCACCCGTCCCAGCTGGAACTCTTTCTGAGCGTCCGAAATCGAGGAAGCGAACGAGGCGACTCCGGGCAACCCGCCGATCACGACGCCGCCCGGCAAGCCACGAACGGCGCCCCCGGTCAGACTGGCCGTCCGCTGGACCGCACCGATCACATTGGAAAAATGTGCGGGTTCGATTTGAACCATTCCATGCTTTGACATCGCTTGCGGAAACACTCCTGATACCCAAGGACACGACGGGAAACGGCAACGCTCATTTTAGCTGTTATGAGACTGCGTCGTCGGGTCGGGCTTTTCGGCGCGTCGCGTCCTCTCACCAGGCAACGCATTGATGAGCGGATGGCATCACGCCTGAACGGCCTGGCCGGCAATCGTTTCTGGTGCCACTCGTTAAAGCGGATAACGCTGCAGTTTCAGTTGGACGACCTTTCCCGCCGGTGAAACGATCTGTGATGGAAATCGTTGGGTGTCTCGGCTGGATGGAACCAACAGCAGCCGACTTCCATCCGGCTGAAACTCGGCAAACGCGACACGCTGCTTTTCGGCATCCCATTGGGCGGGTTTTCCGCTTGTGGTGTCCCAAACATTCCACTGACCGCGCTGCGTGTACGCCACCACACGGGCGTTGAACGCGGACAGGCTGCAACCTTCGATCGGCTCCTCAAACGCATCGAGATGATAAAGCGGATCGGGTTGATTCTCGGCGTCAAGATTCCATAGGTTGAGCGTGCCGTCGTGATCGGCCGAGGCGAGCATTTGACCGTCCGCCGCGATCGCCGCGGACGTGATCGGACTGCGGTGCGATGCCAGCGTGCGTTTGAGGCGAAGTGTTTTCGCATCCCAAATCATGACCTGCGTGTCATAAGAGCAGCTGACGATCTCGTTTCGATCGGGGAGCAGCGCCGCGAAAGAAATCGGGGCCGCGTGTCCACGAATCTGACCGATCGGTTTGCGGTTCTGCGAATCGTACACCGCCAACGGGAAGTGACGCCGACCGATCAGAATGCGGTTCGGATCGTCGGTGATGCGAAGGGTGTGAACGGCACCCTGGAGGGTCACAACGCGCTGGGGTTCCGCAGAATTGTCGCCGACGTTCCAGAGTTCCAATTGTGGCGGACCAAATTTGGCACGTTGATTCCGCGCGAGCCTGGCGAAGGGGTGGGCCGTCGCGGCGACAATGGTTTCGTGATCCAAGAACGCGACGGCGGCATAAGACCCCGCCGCGCGGCGAACGAGCTGACCCGAAACGACGTCCCAGACGAACAGTCCCGCTTGGTCGCTCGCGAGAACCGCTTTGGTTCCCAGCACACCCACCGCCAGACGCAGTTTCCCGCCAGGACTTTCGACTTGGTGGATCAATTCGCCGGTCTCTGCATCCCAACATGCCAGTGTGCTGGTCGATCGTCGATACGTCAGGATGCGTTTTCCGTCAGCGACAAATACGGCGCGATTGAAGGTGTGATCCGGCGAAGTGAATTCCGTCACGACGTCCAGCGAATCGGAGTTGAGTAAAAAGCCGCGGTTTTCAGAGCTGATGACGAGCAGTCGGTCACCGGCCGGGTTGTAGATCAGTTGCGAGATCTCGCCGGGACAGGAAAAGGGTTTCAGCCGGGCGCCCGTGGCGAAGTTTCGGGCGCCGACGACGCCATCATCGCCGCCGTAAACCACCTGAGGCTGGGTGGGATGAAACGCGGTGGCGTGGATGATGTTGTGATCGCCCGTCACCAGGACCGTCTCGTTCGTGCTCCAATTCCATATCCAACTGGGCCCGTCCTCGGTCCGGAGAAAGACATGGTCCCCCGTCGGGCTCGGCTTGGCTTCCAGAATCCGACCCAAGCGTTGATGGAACGTTCCCAGCCGGTCACCGCTGCGGCCGTCGCGAACGAGAACCTGATGGTCGGTGTGTGTGACCAGTCGGCTTGCCGCGGCAGCTTCGGTTTGCAGGTGCCCGGCGAACTGATCGGAGAATTCTCCGGAATCGAGTTGCAGGATGCCGCTGGAATTGATCGGCGTGACTGAAAACAGGATCCGGGCGGACTTGGAATTTTGCACGATCATTGGTGGATGAATCGCGGCATCCTCCGGTAACGTCTGGCGTTGTTTTCCCGAGCGGAGCGACCACACGCGGACTTTGGAATAACCGGATCCGGAAACGAGGTGCTCCGAATCCGGGCTGACTGAAGCGAACACGACGTTTCGATCGTGTCCGCGAAACTCGGCGAGCTTGCGGCCGGATTCGGAATCCCAGGCGAAGAAGATCTTGGACCCGGTCAGACTGACGATCCGTTTTCCGTCATTGGAGAACGAGAACGGCCCACTGATCGTGGATCAGTTGGCAGCGCAGCGTTCGGTTGTGCCAATCCAGAACACGGATCGTATCGTCCCAGGCGATCGCCAGTTGCTCCCCGTCGGGACTGAACGCGATCTGATGACCGCAACCCAGTGCCGTGGATTCGTCGCGATTCAGGTCCCAGAGTTCGACGCCCAACTGAACCGAACAGGTCAGCAGGTGGTTCGAATCGGGACTGAAAAGGGCGGATTGAACTAATTGTCCCGCCGTTTCGTCCGGCAATCGGTTTTTCCACGAATCCAGTTTCAGAAGTTCCGCGCCGCTTTCGGCGTTCCAAATCCGCACGGTGTGGTCATCGGAAATGGTGACGATTTTTGCGCCGTCGGGTGAATAGCCGGCGTAGGTGACACGGTCGGTGTGGCCGTCGAGCGTCAGCATCAGCTCACCGGCGGCATTGTAGACGCGGGCCGTGTTGGCGATCGCCGGTGTCACCACCTTGGTCGTCGAACCGGTCGGACAAAACGAGCTGGAATCGGTTTGCAGCAAGAATCCGCCCGCCAGGGAGGCGATTTCGACGCCACGATCGGCGTCCCACAGGCGGGGCGAAACTTCGGCGAGCTTTTCTTGCGGCACGCTGAACGCGCCGCCGGGTGAGGAGGTCGTCAACACGCGGCGGCCGGTCGGATCAAAGACCGCGGATGTGATCGTCGTCGCCGATCGCAATTCCGCCCGTGGCTGACCTGTCAACGCATCAAAGATGCGGGCCGGCAACGGGCCGGCAAGGTATCGGGAGGAAGGGGCCGCGGTGACGATCCGTTTCCCATCGGGACTGTATCGAGCCTCGCCCACATCCGATTCATTTTGCAAGTAGAACCGCTGGTGGTTCGCCTGGTACGCGGCCAACATCGCGGTTCGGCCCTCGGCGTCCGAGTGACGTCGCAACCCTTCCGCCGCCAGTGCCATGGACAGGTCGGGGTCGTGGGGTAAATTCGAGCGATGAGAGCGCGATCAACCGACGACCTTCGGATTCTTTGAGCGCCGTGGCCAATTCGGTGTTCTTGGCTTCCACGTGGTGACGCGCGTCGATTTCCGCTTGGACGGCGTAGCTCAACGAGCCGATCGACGCAATGATGGTGATGGCCGATGCGGCGGCCAGCGAATTGACCAGCGCCCGGTGTTTTCTGGCCCATCGTCTGGAACGCTGCACCAACGTGGGCTTTCGCGCCCGAATGGGTTCGTCGTTGAGATACGCCCGCAGGTCATCGGCCAATTCTCCGGCCGTCTGGTACCGTTCGTCGGGATTTTTTGCCAAACACTTCATGACAACGATCGACAATTCTTCCGGCAGATCGGCGTTGATCTTTTGCGGAAAGACCGGATCCTCAAACGCGATCTGACGCAGAATTTCCGTCCGCGTCTTACCGTCGAACGCTTGACGCAGGGTGAACAACTCATACAGCGTTGCCCCCAACGAAAACAGATCGGATCGGTGATCGACCACCACACGTTTCGCGCAGGCTTGTTCCGGGCTCATGTATCGCCACGTGCCGATCACATCGCCGGGGCGGGTCAATTCGGATTCTCCCTGCACCTGTGCCAATCCGAAATCCGCGACGTACAGGTTCTCGTGATCATCGATCAGCAAGTTCGACGGTTTGATATCCCGATGCACAATCCCCAACTCGTGGGCATGTTGCAGCGCGTCTGCGATCTGGATTCCCCAACGGGCAAACGTGGTCACAGACGATCGATCGGATCGATTGGTTCCGCTCGGGTCGCTGTGAGAAAGACCGCCGACTCTGCCGGATCCGCGCTCGGTCGACTGATTGCGAATCTTGGCCGTCGAACGCCGCGATCCACCGATCAAAGCCGGATCAGCCGAACACGCCTCGCGAAACTTTGAAATCCGCTTGGCCAGATTCTGACCCTGGATGTACTGCATCGCGTAATAATAAATCCCGTCGTCCACATCCGACGCGTACACCGTGACCACATTGGGATGTTCCAACTGTGCGGCGGCCTTGGCTTCGATTTGAAACCGGGCCAATGCAGACGTGCTGATGACCGCCGAGTTCAGGGGCAGCACCTTCACGGCGACCGTCTTTCCGAGTTTGACGTCGCGGGCGCGAAAGACGATGCCCATGCCCCCGCGGCCGATCCGCTCCAGCAATTCGTACTGACCCAGCCGTTTGGGTTCACGACCGTTGCGATGGAATGAAAAATCGCCGTCGGTGTCGGCACCTCGGGTTCCACTGAGGTCTTCGGTCAGTGGCAACTGTTGGTCATGACGACCGCTTTTCGAATCCATCGACATCGAAGACACCGCCTGCGAGCAGGATCAATCATTGCATCAGAAGGAAAACATGATTGTACACATTCCCAACGAAACGGCATTTTCTGATGATCGAGTGCTCCGGGATTGCGGCACGGCCCGCTGCGGGCAAATATGATGGGGACGTCTCAAACTTCACGCCCCCTGCCAATCGAAGCCCACCGACCATGATCCGATTCGGACTCTGCTTGATCGTCGCCCTCGCGCACGTCATCTCCGCCGCCCCTGCCCAGGTCTCCGCCCAAGACACCGCCAAGAAGCCGGCCGCGAACAAGAAGCCTGCGGCGAAGAAAGTAAACCCGGCCTTCCAACCTCCGGAGATCATCCCCAAGCTTCCCAACGTGTTGCTGATCGGCGATTCGATTTCCATCGGGTACATGGTGCCGGCGCGCAAGGCGATGGCCGGCAAGGCCAACGTGTTCCGTCCGGCGACCAATTGCGGGCCGACGACACGTGGTTTGGAACAAATCGACCAATGGTTGGGCGATCGGATGTGGGACGTCGTGCATTGGAACTTCGGGCTTCACGACCTGAAGTACATGGGACCCAGCGGTCAGAATCTGGCCGATCCGCAGGCCGCAGACTCGCATCCACAGGTGCCGATCGACCAGTACAAGTCCAACATCGAAAAACTCGCCCGCCGCATCAAGCAACAGGCAAAGGTTGTGATCTGGCGTGAGACGACGCCGGTCCCCGAGGGTGCCGCGGGTCGCGTGGTTGGTGATTCGGCCAAGTACAACGCGGCGGCAGCCGAAGCGATCGCCAAGGTCGGCGGGATCCAGACCGATTCGTTTTTCGACTTCGCCCAGTCCGTCAAAGAACACCAGCGACCGGCCAACGTCCACTACACCCCGGAGGGTTCCAAGCTGCTCGGCGAGCACGTCGCCGAAGTGATCCAAACCGCCCTGGCCGACTGAATCGCGGGGGCTCTGGTCGCAGCCCCACCTTATGAGATCGCGGGCGGGGAAATGAGATGAAAGGAATGCAAACCAGTGATCACAAGTACGATGCAACGAACCACATGCGTCCTGCTGTTGGCGGCGCTGTCCAGTCTGGTCGCGGCCGGCAACGACGAGGAATCCGATGCCACATCGACCACCGCGTCGCAGCACCGGAAACCCAACGTGTTGTTCATCGCCGTCGATGATCTGCGTCCGACGATGGGGTGCTACGGAGATCAAAACGCGATCACACCGCAGATGGATGGCTTGGCCGACCGCGGCATGCGATTCAATCGAGCGTACTGTCAGGTCGCGGTTTGCAATCCTTCACGCGCCAGTTTGATGACCGGTCTACGCCCGGACACGTTGGGTGTCTGGACGCTCCCGATTCACTTTCGCGAGGCGAAACCCGACGCGGTGACGTTGCCGCAGTGGATGCGCAAGCACGGTTACACCGCCGTCAGCCATGGCAAGATTTATCACAACCCGACACCGGACCCCCAATCCTGGAGCGAACCGATTCGCAATCTGCCGCGGTTGCCCTTTTTCTATCCCGAAGGCACCCGCGATGTCGTTCGCACCGCCATGAACGCACTGCCGGCGAACGATTGGCGAAAGAACAACCTCCGTGGCCCGGCGACCGCCGCACCGGATCTGCCGGATCATCAACTGCTCGACGGCGCCCGAACGGACTTGTGCATCGAAGACTTGAGGCGACTTGCCAAATCGCAGCAACCGTTCTTCTTGGCGATGGGTTACATCCGCCCCCATCTGTCGTTCGTCTCGCCAAAGAAGTATTGGGACCTGTACGACCCAGACCAATTGCCCGTTTTGACGGGTCAGAGTATTCCCGAAGGCGCACCGCCGTATGCGATGCACAACAACAGCGAACTTTCGCACTATGTTGATTTGATCGACATGCCAAGGCCCTGGGACGAAGCAGAACTGTCCGCCGAGAAAGCGAGACGCTTGGTCCACGGTTACCACGCCTGTGTCAGCTTCGTTGACGCGCAGATTGGTCGTTTGTTGACGGCGCTCGACGAAGAAGGCCTGCGCGACAACACGATCGTCGTCCTTTGGAGCGATCACGGTTGGAAGCTCGGCGAGTATCGCGGCTGGGGCAAGATGACCAACTTCGAAATCGATGCCCGCGTCCCATTGATCATCTCCGCACCCGCGATGAAAACCACGGGGCAGAGCACCGAGTCGCTGGCGGCGCTGCTGGACCTGTATCCGACGCTCTGCGAGCTGACCGGTTTGCAGACACCCGATTTCGTCGAAGGCAAGAGTCTGGTTCCGATCCTCCGCGATCCCCAATCCAACGTGCATCAATCCGTGATCAGCCAATATTACCGCACGCACGAAAGCAGCGAATACATGGGCTATTCCATGCGCACCGACCGCTACCGCTACACCGAGTGGCGTGATTTCGCGAGTGGAACCATGAAGTTTCAAGAACTTTACGATCACAGCACCGATGATGGCGAATCCGGTTCCGTCTCAAATCTCGGTAAACCAGAAACAAAGAATCTCGCCGCGACTGTCGATCCGTCTGTGTTGAACAGACTCCGCACGATGCTGCATTCGACCCATCCGCCGCGGAAGTTGAGCATGACGCCGGCGGTACACAGCAATCCGTCAGGGCCTGGCCGTTTACCCGTCGAGATGACGTTTGAAAACCGAACCGAAGTGGACATCAGGGTGTATCCGATCACGCCCAGCGGACGCCGCGCCGGCGGACGAACGCTCCGCCCCGGTGCTTCGGTCACGATGAACGCTCGCATCGGCGGGGTCTATGTGGTCGAAAGCACCGACGGAACGATTCACGAAATCCACTCGCCCCGCTGGCCATCGCGGCCGATCCTCATCAGGCAGTAAAAGGGACCGACGCGCAATTCCGTGTCATTCCATTCCCCACGTTGATTAAAAGAAAGCAACCCGATGCCCCAGCAAATTCAACTGATTCTCCGTACCGTTCAATCCTTGACCGCTTGCGCCGTCGTTCTCTTTGCCGGTCTGTTCTCCGGTTTCGGTGCGACGGTGTGCGCCCAAACCGTGAATCCGGTTTCGGTCCTGGGTGACACCACGATGCCGCCATCGGACCACGTTTCGCAAACGTTCCCCTACGGCATCACGGGCAAGACGCCGCCGGCGTTGACCAAGATTAATGACAAAGAACAAAAGCCTTACCACAAGCACCGCATCAACTTGAGGCTTTTTCAGGGCTGCCCGCAGGTCGAAATCTCCGAGGGCGGCCGACTTTGGGCGACCTGGTTCGGTTCCAACGTCCAAGCCGAACGCGCGCCGTACCACAACGATCAATTCTCGGTCATCTCGACTTCGGCCGACGATGGCAAAACTTGGAAAGAGGTCTTTGTCTTCGACCCGAGTGAATTGCTGGGCGGTGGAGCATCCGATCCGATGTTGTGGAAAGACCCCGAGGGAAAGGTTCGCTTCATCGGCCTGCGGAACATCGATTTCAAGGGGCAAGATGAATTCGCCTCCTCGGCGTGGGAGTTCACCATGCTGGATGCGGAAAACGAACACACCGAATGGAGCGCTCCGCGCTTATTGGGCAACAAGAACATCTCCGTCATGAAGCCGCTTGTTTTTCCCGACGGCACGATCCTACGCTCGATGGATGACTTCAAACTGGTCGGCAAACGCGACAAGGTTCGAATTCGTTTTCTGAAAGAAGCCGTCGACGGCTCGCCGATCTTTGTGTCCGAGTTTCCGATCGACAATGACGCGGTGTTTGCCGAGCAAATGCCGATCATCCGAAAAGACGGCAGCCTGTTCACGTTCTATCGCGCCAAGGAAGGACAGAAGTCTGCCGAATCTTTCGACGGCGGCCGGACCTGGAAACTGGGCGGTTATTACCCGATGCAGTTTTCGATCAATACCAAATGCATCCTCAAAACATTGCCTTCGGGACGCGTCTTGTTGGTCGCCAACGACGTCCAGATGAAAGAAGACGGCGGCAAGCGGGTCTACCACTACACCGACGAAAACGGTCAACAACGCGAGCTGACCAAACACAAGACGGCGCGGACGCGGATGACGGCCTACTTGAGCGAGGATGACGGCAAGACGTTTTCGCACAAGGTGCTTTTGTGCGACGACGGTCAAATCAGTTATCCTTCGGCGACGCTGGGCAAGGACGGGGCGATCTATATCGTCTATGACCAAGGCCGCGGCACGATCGGCCAGCACACCATCTTTTTGTCCAAGATCACCGAAGCCGACATCCTGGCGGGCGAACTCGTCGACGGGGAAAGTTTCTTGAACCGCATCGTCAGCCGCCCCAGCGACCACGGCGGCGGACGCCGCGAAGGCGACACGATCTGATCGACCTTGGATGTCGCGCCGCCGTGAGTGGTGTGCGCGGGGAGGCGAAAACCTTGGCGGTTTCCGCTACGGTTGATTTGATTGGTCACGACCGTAGCGGAACTCGCGAAGAGTTTCGCTTTCCGGCGGCAACGCCGGCGCGTGGGGAGGCGAAAACCTTGGCGGTTTCCGCTACGGTTTTTGATACTTTGGGTCGGGAAGGCGAAAACACTCCGTACGCTTAAGAAATGCAATCGTACGCCAAATTCGATCCCAGCTGTCCGCTTGGAATAGCTTCATTTGAGGATATCCGGGGATCAGACAGCCGGTAAACGCGTAGGTCGCAAATGCATCGACCGGCACGAGCTCCTTTCGTTCTGGATTTCTGGCAATGTACTCGACCATCGATTCGATTGCGTCTCGCTCGAGTTCATGATCCTTCAAGACATGGTCGTAAGCCTGCCGTTGAAATAAGAATCCGATCCGCTTTAAACACTCGTTCGTGTCTTTTCGAAGCCGCTGAATGGCGTGACGCTGGTCTGTCTTGTCGGTCAGACCGCAACAAAGCAGATGGATGTGGTCCGGCATCAGACAGAAAATCGGGCAGGCCAACGCATCGCAAAACGCGGCATGAGTGAGGATTTCTCGAAACTTGTACAAGAATCGACCGTCAAGCCAGCCGGTACGCCGATCTTCGATGGTCATCGTCCAATGAACCCAGGCAAGACCACGATAGTATTCGGGCGGAAGGCGTTTCAATCGTTGCTTGTGTTTGTTCATCGATCGCGTTTTGCCCCGTAGCGTGCTCAGTTGACCGCGCAATCGTAGCGGAACTCGCGTAGAGTTTCGCTTTCTGCAGTAACGCCGCCGACGTGCGGCGTGCCGAAAACCTTTGCGGTTTCCGCTACGTTTGGATTGATTGGTCACGATCGTAGCGGAACTCGCGAAGAGTTTCGCTTTCGGCGGTAACGCGGCCGACGTGCGGCGAGCCGAAAACCTTGGCGGTTTCCGCTACGGTTGGATTGATTGGTCACGATCGTAGCGGAACTCGCGAAGAGTTTCGCTTCCGGCGGTAACGCGGCCGACGTGCGGCGTGCCGAAAACCTTGGCGGTTTCCGCTACGGTTGATTTGATTGGTCACGATCGTAGCGGAACTCGCGAAGAGTTTCGCTTTCGGCGGTAACGCGGCCGACGTGCGGCGAGCCGAAAACCTTGGCGGTTTCCGCTACGGTTGATTTGATTGGTCACGATCGTAGCGGAACTCGCGAAGAGTTTCGCTTCCGGCGGTAACGCCGCCGACGTGCGGCGAGCCGAAAACCTTGGCGGTTTCCGCTACGTTTGGATTGATTGGTCACGGTCGTAGCGGAACTCGCGTAGAGTTTCGCTTTCTGCGGCAACGCGGCCGACGTGCGGCGTGCCGAAGACCTTGGCGGTTTCCGCGGCGTGGCCTTCAGATCAGCGAGGCGATCACGAGGGCGACGACGCTCATCAGTTTCAACAGGATGTTCAGCGACGGTCCCGAGGTGTCTTTGAAGGGGTCGCCGACGGTGTCACCGACGACGGCTGCTTTGTGGGCGTCGCTGCCTTTGACCAACCGCTGGCCGCTCACGTCGTAGCCTTCTTCGATCATCTTTTTGGCGTTGTCCCAGGCACCGCCGGCGTTGGATTGGAACAGCGCCATCAAGACGCCGCTGACCGTCACCCCGGCGAGCAAACCGCCCAACATCAACGCGTTGGTGTTGCCCGGTAACCCGACCCACTTGGGCACGAAACCGAAGCCGACCGGAACCAACACCGCGACCAAACCGGGAACGATCATCTCGCGAATCGAAGCCCGGGTGGAGATCGCGACGCACTTGCCATACTCGGCCTTGCCGTCGGCGGCTTGGAACGTCGCCTGGTCGGCCTGGGACCATTCTTCCAGCGGTTTCCCCTCGTTGTCATTCATGGCCTTCAGCCCCGCCTTCAGTTCGGGGATGTCGTTGAATTGTCGACGCACTTCCTCGATCATCCGCATCGCGGCGCGGCCGACGGCGTTCATCGACAGCGCCGAGAACAGGAACGGCAACATCGCACCGACAAACAGCGACGCCATCACGTAGGGATTGGTGATGCTGATCGACACGATCGGCGTTTCGACATGGGTCGCGTTGTAGGCGGTGATGAAGGCGGCGAACAGCGCCAGCGCGGTCAGTGCGGCCGAACCGATGGCGAACCCTTTTCCGATCGCCGCGGTGGTGTTGCCGACGGCGTCGAGTTTGTCGGTGCGCTCGCGAACCTCCGCAGGCAATTCCGACATCTCGGCGATCCCGCCGGCGTTGTCCGAGATCGGTCCGTAGGCGTCGACGGCCAGTTGGATGCCGGTGTTGGAGAGCATGCCGACCGCGGCGATCGCGATCCCGTACAGCCCGGCCATCGCGTAGGCACCGATGATCGCCGCGGCGATGATCAGGATCGGAATCGCGGTCGACATCATGCCGACACCCAGACCGGAAATGATCGTCGTGGCCGGCCCGGTGACCGACTGTCGCACGATCGAAGTGACCGGCCGCGTGCCCGTTCCGGTGTAGTACTCGGTGATCTTGCCGATCCCCAGTCCGGCCGCCAATCCGAACAGAATCGCGAAGAATACGCCGCTGCTGGTGTAAACAAATGCGGCCTCGCCTTCACCGACGGTCCAGCTGGCAGGCAGCATGAATTTGATGATCGCGTAGGTCAGCACCAACAGGATCGCTGCCGATCCGAATTCGCCGAGATTGAGCGCGTGATGCGGGTTCCCGCCTTCTTTCACTTTGACAAAGAACGTGCCGGCGACCGAGGTGAGAATGCCGACGCCGGCCAGGACCAACGGTAGCAGGACGGCCGACAAGCCGCCGAAGTCATCCAGGCCGGATTCGTTGAAGACGGTGAAAAACGCTGCGCCCAACACCATCGTGCCGATGATCGACCCCACGTAGGACTCAAACAGGTCCGCTCCCATGCCGGCGACGTCGCCGACGTTGTCGCCGACGTTGTCGGCGATCGTGGCCGGATTAAGCGGGTGGTCTTCGGGGATCCCGGCTTCAACCTTGCCGACCAGATCGGCGCCGACGTCGGCGGCTTTCGTATAAATCCCGCCGCCGACGCGGGCAAACAACGCGATCGAGGACGCACCAAAGGAGAATCCGGTCAGTACGGTGATGACGCGCGTCAGGCTGGCTTGAGTGTCCAGTCCAAACAGGCTGGCGTAAACCACGAATAAGATGCTCAATCCGAGTACGCCCAGACCGACCACGCCCATCCCCATCACGCTGCCGCCGGCAAAAGCGACTTCCAAGGCCTTTCCCAGGCTGGTCTGGGCCGCGTTGGTCGTCCGCACGTTGGCTTTGGTGGCCACCGTCATCCCGATGAACCCCGCCAGCGCCGAACAGATCGCGCCGGAGGCAAACGACAGCGCGACCAACGGGGACGACGATTCGCCTTGTGTGCTGCCGGCGTAGCCGAGCAAACACGCCACGCCGATGACGAACACCGCCAGAATCGAGTACTCGGCCTTCAAGAACGACATCGCACCTTCGGAGATGTTGGCCGCGATCCGCGCCATCTTTTCTCCGCCGACCTCCTGTTGTCCGACCCAGCTGGTTTTCCAAAACGTGAATCCGAGGCCGGCGAGACCGAACAGCGGAATCAGGTAAGCGATCCAAGGCACGCCGCCTTCGGAGGCAGCATCGACGTTTGCGGCGGGTGTTGGCGTGGCCGCAGGTGTCGCGGACGCTGATGGTCCCTCTTCGCCGGCCGACGTGCGGGTCACTTCGACGGCGGTCGCAGCTTCACTTTCTAGCGCCATCACCGTCATCGGGCAGCACGCCAACGAGACCGCCAAGACGATCAAGAGTGTGCGGAAATGCGTGCGGAATGGTGTGTCGCAGGAGCACGCCCGAATCAGAGCAGCAGTCAAAACAGTACCTGCGAACAGAACAGTGAATTCCAGCATGGTGTGTGTTCCTTCTTGACACGCTCGGAAGTGCGAACGTGTGCGTGCGACGTCGAGTGATGAACTGAAAGCGGGACCGTTTTCAGTGATAAGCGTAAGGGAGAATCTAGCACAAACGGAAGATCGACTCGGGCGTCAACCAGCCCCCGCTGATAAAAAGAATGCGTCCTTACCGAAGCGTGAACCGCGACGCGGCAATGCAAGAACTGTGCCACATGATCACCGGCGACACGCCGTCACTTCCGCGTCATTTCATCGACCCGCTGTTGGACTTGCGCCACGTCATCAAACAGCATCCAGCGTTCTTTCGAAACACCGTCCAATGCGACCTGATATCGCCGGTCGGTCGATTCGGCCGAAGTCACGTTGCGAAGGAAGATACCGAAGATCTGGTCCGGAAAGTCGCGCGCCAGTTGACCGTAGATCTCCGGGTCTTGTTCTCCCGTATCGCCGAACAGGAGGAAGCGACGTTCGGGAAACGATTTCAAGATCGGAGTGATCGCGGCGATTTTCATCGACTGCTGAGACGAGAGCAGCCCCAGTCCGCTGGAGTCGGTCAAGCGAAAGAACTTCAGGTGAAACGTGCCTTTGGGAAATCCCGCATCGGACAGAAATCGTTCCAAGGGTTGATACAGTTGCCAAGGACTTCCCGAGACGTAATGAAACGCGGCCCCGCGGTCGTGCAGACCGGCGTACAGCGGCGACATCCCCGCCACCGCCTGGAAGTCTCGTAGAAAGGTATTCTTCAGCAGTTCGGATTTGTCCGTCACCTGGGAGTCCTTGATCGTGTCGTCGATGTCGGAGATCACCGACAGTCCTTGCGGCGTGATCAGATGCACGCGCCCGCGGAACGATCTGGAATCCCCGCGCGGAAGGACGGCTTTCAGCACCGCGACCTGGTTTTCGGAGCGACCGCCGTGCCATGGATCGGCAGCGGAAGACAGGGAGCTGAGAAAGTGTCCATTGGGCTGCGAGGTTCCCGCGGAATATTGTTTGCCGGCGACGTCGACGGTGACCGATTTTCCTCGTTCGTTATCGACCAAGAACGGCCGAATGCGGTCCTCGCGAAAGGACTTTGGGTCGATGTCGTTGTTCAGGCCCGCCGAGGATTTCAAGGCCGCGATCAGCGCCGCCCGCTTGAACGAACTGTCTTCGGGCTCAAAGACCTTTCCGTGCACGTCGAACCGCCACGACCGGGTCTGTTTGTCGAAATGTCCGTAGGTCGGGTAGAACAAGATCGCTTCATCGGGCTTCAACGTCGAGGGCGAGAGCGTGTCGAACTCCGGTTCCAGACCGATCGCCCATGAAATCGCAATCGTCATCGGGATGACGACGAAGAGGCTCTTGACAGGATTTGGCACGGAGGGGATCTCCTTTGGAAATATCATAACGTCTCGACGGCTCTCACGACCCAAAGAGCCCGAATCGACGCAAGCGATTCCCGGGATGCTGCTTCGCAGCGACCGTGTGCGGCTAAAGCCTGGACACCAGCGCACGTTGGTGTTTAGCCTTTAGGGACCGTCCAGCTTAGGGCGATCGTTTTCTGGTGTACGATGGCCCTTCCGGGCCGTCGCCCGTGGGGCTCTGCGCGACGACCTAGAAAGGACGTCGTACACCCTCCGCCGCCCACCCCTTACCCGACCAGTCAGATCATTCTGATTTTTTGCGTTTTGCCTCAGCCCTAAGCTGGATGGTCCCTTTAGGCGATTCCCCCCCGCTGCACCGGACGACTGCCGCGATCTCACCTGAAACTGGTCGGTCGTCTACACTGACTTCCGTGTGAAACAAAACTCCAATTGGCCAATGAATCTCGGAATGTCCACAAAGATGACGATGCCTGCACAAAAACGCGTGATCGGCTGCCTGATGGTCCTCACCGTGAGTAGCCTTTGCGGTTTCGCGGCCGCCGACCAGTGGTCCCAGTTTCGCGGGAACCGCATGGACGGGATCGCGGGGACCGAGCATCCGCAGCGCTGGTCGCAGACCGACAACGTGCGCTGGTCGATCGATGTGCCCGGCGAGGGTTGGTCATGCCCCGTGGTCTGGGAGGACCGCGTGTTTTTGACCGCGGCCGTTCCGCTGACCGAATCCGATTCCACCGGCCCGGAAGAATACAGCGGCGGCGGGGGCAGCCGTCGCGACGACCTGACCCGCGTGAACTACCGCTGGCAAGTGATGTGTCTGGACGCCAACACCGGCGATCTGATTTGGCGCCAAACCGCTCGCGAGGGTCGTCCCAGGATGGAGCGGCACAGTTCCAACACCTATGCGACCGAAACCCCCGTGACCGATGGCAATCACGTCTACGCTTACTTCGGCATGACGGGACTGTATTGTTTTGACATGGCGGGCAACAAGGTTTGGGAGAAAGACCTTGGCAGCTATGAGATGCGGGCCGGATGGGGAACCTCCAGCTCGCCCGTGTTGTTCGACGGCAAGCTGTTCGTGCAGGTGGACAACGAACAGCAATCGTTCCTGGTCGCGATCGATGCCAAGACTGGTGAAGAACTCTGGCGGGTGCTTCGCGAGGAAAGCTCCCAGTACAGTTCACCGATCATTTGGAGTAACAGCGGGCGTGACGAGTTGATCGTCGGCGGAATGTTTTACCGTTCCTATGACCCGCAGACGGGAACACTGCTCTGGCAGCTGGACATGGACAAGGGCCGTAGTTCGGCGACCCCGCTGGCCGTCGGCGATCGGTTGTACGTCGGAACAGAATACCGCAACCGTGGCGGGGCCGATGACGGCGGCGGATTCCTGTTCGCGATCAAACCCGGCGGCAGCGGCGACATCACTCCGCCGGCCGGGCAATCACAAACCGAGCACATCGCGTGGAAGATCGAGCGTTCCGGAATCCAAATGGCGTCGCCGGCTTACTGCAACGGCAAACTGTATCTGCTCGAGCGGCGCAGCGGGGTGGTCCATTGCGTCGATGCTGAAACGGGAAGCACTGTCTATCGTAGCCGCCTTCCGCGGGCACGTGCGTTTTGGAGCTCTCCCTGGACCAGCGGCGATCGGGTTTACTGTGTCGACACCAGCGGAACGACCTACGTGCTCGCACCCGATGACGAGTTAAATGTCATTGCGACCAACGAAATCGACGAGCTGACGTGGTCGACACCCGCGGTCGCCGATGGCGCCGTCTACTTCCGTACCGCATCGAAGCTGTATTGCATCGATGCCAAGTGAGTGCGGTGAAATGCTCGCAACCTTGGTGAAACGGTGCGTCTGATCGACGTTTTACCGGGGAGTGGTTTGACGTCAATCGGCAATGCGCTTGCCTTGAATCTTACCTTCGTCGATAAACGTTTTAATCTCTTCGACGGTATGGACCAGGTACTTGCTTCTGGTTTCGGCCGACAGTTTGGGAGCAAAACTTAGCCATGCCAACTCCGTGTCCCGATACCCGTTTCCCAGTTTGAATTTCATTTCGCCGCCGTCGTCAATGCGTTCAATGGCGGCAAACTCCGAATGGATCAGTCTCGGGGCATCGCGCCCTCCAATTGTACCCCACTTGATCGTCTGCTCGACGATCGAGCGTGGCGATCCTTGACTCAATCGTTGGACTTTGAATTCCGTTGGCTGATACTCTGGAAGCCGATATTTCCAACTTCGAATTTCACTCATCGCGCCGCGCTGTTTATCAATCAATAGCGAGACACGCATCTGGTCATCAACGCCAGAGAGTGTCAATTTTGCTTCATGATCGGCCGCTGTGATTGCCAGCCGCTCAAGCTCTTTGGGAACGGCATCATGGCCAGGGAACTGGGTCACGCCCCAGTAGCCGGGCTGTGGAATGCCCGACTTGGAAAGAGCTTGTTTGAACGACTCAAGAACGCGGGGATTGCCCTTGGGCATGGAGTCGTAGAGCGACGTTCCGTCGACGATCATTCGGTGGTAGCTGACCGATTCGGTCCCGGTCGGATCTTGTCCTCGCAAAACAGCGAAGTGATCGGGCCTGGTTTCGACCGCGTACACCGCGATTTGATTCTGGCGATCAACCAGCAGGCGAAAGCGGGTTTCTTCGGAAACCTTCCTGGGCTCACCCTCGAACTTTCGTTCCACCGTTGTCTCGCCATAAACGTCAAATGGCGACATGGATTCCATCGCCAGCATTCCTGTCCTGATGGCGTCGATTACAAACAGATTGTCGATCGGGGCACCTCGAAATCCCGCTTGCCCTCGAATCGCAACCGGAATCGTGCTCGTCATCTTGAATTCACCCGTCGTCAGCTCTATCTGCGCATCGATCGGTTGCGGGTCTCGTGATTCGCTGCTGCGTTGCGAAACAGTCTCAGTCAGCTTTTCGAACTTCTCACTGCTGATCTTGAGCCGGCAGCGAATCAAGTCATGCTCGATCGACGACACATTGCACGGAAAAGGATGGCCGAGTATCGATGCCTCCACATGACACTTGAATTGCTCATCACCAGCATTCAAAGCAACATCTCGAACATAGAGCATCGCAATGTGATTGTTGCCCGACTGGTCAGGGATGAACTCAAGAAAAGTGGGCAAAACGTCGAGCCGTTTTTGCTTTTCTAAAACGACCGGCGTTTCACGAATCAATCCGGATGCTAAATCGAGCACGACGATTTGGCCTTGCAAGCGGCCGGACGACATCGGTTGGTCAAGTTTGATCTGGCACTGTAGCTGTTTGGCGTCGGGGTCGATCTTCGATTCGAATTGTCCGGCGATTCCTTCGAGAGAGAACTCAAAGTCTCCTTCTGTGAGCTTTCCTCCAATCACGATCGGTACGTCGAAACGCACTTCGGAGACTTCACCCGAATGCTGCACAGGAACCGACACAAAATCATTTGCGATCCCGACATAGGCCGCATAGGAAAAATTGTAATGGACAAATCCCGTCCGTCCGTCGTCGCAGTGAAACTCGAGAAAATTGCCACCGCGCTGTGCGTTTGGGCGCGAGTGCGTCTGAAACTTCACGGAAACTTTCATCGATTCCCCTGGCTTGATCCGTCCACTGTCGGGGACTGCTCGATCAACCGTGCTGACAATTTTGTCGAACACGAGTTCGTCTTCGGTGCCGTTAACGACGTCGAAATCAGCAGTCAACCATTCCGAGGCCTGGACCTCGCCCAGATCGGGTTTTTCTGTAGCGACCAACTGACCTTGCTGCATCGTTAGCACGATTCGACCGGTCACGGTTCGCTGCGCCGGACTCTGAGCCGTGACGGTTGTGGGCTCTGGGAACTGCGCCACAGCCATTGCCGTCGATAATCGCGTGCAAAGAATGAAGAAGATGCCTATTCGAAAGATCGAGTCAGCCATGGAACCGTCTCCCGCAGGTCGATATCCAGTGTGAACTGAGATGCCGCAGCACGCGTTTGGGGCAGACGATGCCCAATACCGATCCCCGCCATCGCCATCCCCACCGGGTCGGTATCATAAACCACCATCGGGTCGGCCGACATCACTTTGGACACCGGATGGTTTCTTGATCCGCCAATTCTTGGGCACGATCAACCGTGCCCCGCGGGCGAAGGTCAGGTAGGACCAAGCCCAGGAAAGGAAGACGAACATTCGGTTGCGAAATCCGTTCAAGTAAGCGATGTGGATCAACAACCAGGCCAGCCAAGCCAACCGTCCGGTCAATTTGAACCGACCGCTTTGGGCGACCGCGCGGCGTCGACCGATCGTCGCCATCTGCCCTTTGTCCAGGTAATTGAACCGAGACCGTTCGGGGGCAGGACGTTCGATCATGTAGCATTGGGCTTCGCGGCTGATCAATTCGCCGAGATAGCGGCCCTGTTGAATCGCGACCGGCGCCAATCCGGGCAATCCGTTGCCGTCTTTGTCTTTGGCCGCCGCCATGTCGCCGGCGACGAAGACGTTCGGGTAGCCCGGGATCGATAAGTCCGGTTCGACCAGGACGCGGCCGCTGCGATCGGTCGGCACACCGAGTGAGTTTCCCAGCGGACTCGCTTGGACTCCGGCCGCCCAAATCACGGTCCTGGCATTCAAGAACTGATCTCCGATTTGCACACCGCGATCCGTCACGTTCGTCACCAGGTCTCCCAAACGGACTTCCACGCCGATGCTTTCGAGCGCCTGTTTGCTGTACTCGGACAGGTCGTCGGGGAACTGCTCCAAAATCCGGTCGCCTGCCTGGACCAGGATCACGCGCGCCGAACTGGAATCGATCGAGCGAAAGTCGCGTTTCAGTGTGTATCGTGCCATCTCGGCGATCGCGCCGGAGAGTTCGACTCCTGTCGGTCCGCCGCCGACAACGACGAAGGTCATCCAGTGGTTTTGTTCGATCGGATCGTCGGTCCGTTCCGCCTGCTCGAAGGCTAGCAAGACGCGACGGCGGATTTCGGTCGCTTGGGGAAGCGACTTTAATCCCGGGGCGTGCTGTTCCCAGTCGTCGTTGCCGAAATAGCTGTGCACCGCGCCACACGCGATGACCAGATAATCAAACTCGAATTTCCCCGCGTCGCTGTGGACCAGTCGCTGCCCGACGTCTACATCAGTCACCTTTGCCAGCAAGGTCCGCACATTGCGATAGGGCGACAACATCGACCGGATCGGTGAGGCGATGTCCGACGGATCCAGCCCCGCCATCGCGACCTGGTACAGCAACGGCTGAAAGACGTGGTGGTTGCTTTTGTCGATGATCGTGACGTCCACGCAATCGCATCGGCCCAACCGCTTGGCGGCCTCGATTCCGGCGAACCCGCCTCCGACAAGGACCACTTTTTGATTGGGACGCGTCATCTGAGTTCGTTTGTTTGAGAATTTGCGTACTTGACGATGTGTTCTGAGAGTCGCCGTGTTCTCCGAACTCGGCGTCCGCGAAACGGCGAAGCTTTGCCCCACGCCGATCCCAGCTGAAATAGATTGAAATATTTTCAGAATCTACCAAATAAATCCGTCGCCGCGGCGTCTCTTCATTTGGGGAGTGGGATGCAGGGGTTTGAATGCGATCGATGTGACAGTTTGCTGTAGCGGGAATCTTGCGATGGACGAATCTGAAAAGCGAATGTTGTGCCAATGTCCCAACGGCCACCGATTGCGGGGTGACGTGGCCTTGATCGGCGCGATGATTCGTTGTCCGAAGTGCGACGCCACGTTCGTTTTTGGGTACGCCATCCGCGAAAAGCTTTCCGACACCGCCGTGGTCAGGATCCTGGAGGAAGGCCCCGGGCCGACGCGCAACCGGCGAACGATTTCATCGGAGTGGAGCGTAACTTGATGACGGCGAACGAAACGACGTTAAAAAACCTTCTCAGCGATTTGCCCGCATCGACTGCAAAGGAATGGGTCGAGGTGCTCGCATCGTCGCCGCACGTCCGGATCGAACGCATCGTGTCGACCGGACAATCCAGCCCCGACGAGTTTTGGTATGACCAAGACGAACACGAATGGGTCGCCGTGCTTAGCGGCGAAGCCCGACTGTCCTTTGAAGACGATCCCGAACCGTTGATGCTGAAGGCCGGCGACCATCTGTTGATCCCGGCCCATCGAAAACACCGCGTCGATTGGACGTCGGACTCCGAACCGACGGTCTGGCTGGCGGTGTTCTACCGTGCCGACGATTGAGCGCGGTCGGATTTGTTGCAGGTCGGTGGTGGGACCGCTACGATGCCCGGCGGGGTTGAATCTCTCACCGACCGGATGCGACATGTTCGTACGCGCTAATTTGCTGATCACTACTCTTGCCGCGACACTATTGGTGCCGCTGCCCGTGTCGGCCGTGGACCCCGCTCCGATGCCGGATCTGGTGTTAACCGATCACGGCCGCTCGGTGCACTTCGCGGGACTATTATTTGACGGACACAACGATCTTCCGTGGGCGTTCCGCAAGACCGGTCATTCGTCGTTCGACGAAATTGACATCGCCAAACGACAGCCGCAGTTGCACACCGATATTCCTCGGCTACGTGAGGGCGGGTTGAAAGCCCAGTTTTGGTCGGTTTACGTTCCGGCCGACACGATGACCACGGGCGATTCGTTGCTTCAGACGTTGGAGCAAATCGACATCGTCGATGCGATGGTGCAGCGTTACGACGACGTGTTTGAGATCGCCGCAACCGCCGACGATGTGGAGCGGATTGCCGATGCGGGAAAGATCGCCTGCATGATGGGCATCGAAGGCGGACATTCGATCGAAGGATCGTTGGCAAACCTGAAACGTTTGTACGATCGTGGCTGCCGCTACATGACGCTGACACATTCCAAGACGTTGTCATGGGCGGATTCGGCGACCGACGATGCACGCCACGGCGGGCTGACCGAATTCGGCAAGGAAGTCGTTCGCGAAATGAACCGCATCGGCATGTTGGTTGACCTGTCCCACGTGTCGCCGGCAGTGATGAAGCAAGCGATCGGGGTCTCCGCTGCACCGATCATCTTTTCGCATTCCTCGGCCGCCGCGATCAACGACCATCCGCGCAACGTGCCTGACGACGTGTTGCCGCTGGTCGCCGCCAACGGTGGTGTGGTGATGGTCAATTTTTATTCCAAGTTTGTTGTCCCGAGCGAACGCTTGAAAGCGAACGAATCGTCGCGCGGTTCCATCCACGATGTCGTCGATCACCTCGAACACGTCATCCGCATCGCGGGCATCGACCACGTCGGCATCGGTTCGGACTTCGACGGCGTTCCGAGATTGCCGACCGGATTGGACGATGTGTCGAAGTACCCGTTGATCACCCAAGCACTACTCGATCGCGGATACAGTGAAGCCGACGTTCACAAAGTGCTCGGCGGAAACGTCATGCGCGCCCTACGCGGCGCGGAGACGGCTGCGGCGAAGTTGTCCCGCTAGCTACAGAGGACATTCACCGGTTATCAGAGCACGCGAGAGCGATGGCAGAACCATTCGGGCAGATAGATTTGCTGCGTGGCGGGTCAAAAGATTTGGTGGTCAAAAAATGGTGTTGCCGCGACGGAGCAACACTCGGCTCGTCGACCGGCCCTAATTTTTTGACCATCCCATTTTTTGACCCCACTTCCGTGTCACTCCAACTCCATCGCCGGCTGGTTGCAACTGGCACAGTGCAGGGCGCCGAGTCCCCAAATCAGATCGTGGCAATCGACGCCGATCACTTCGACCGCCGGTGATTGTTGCCGGGCGAGTCGGCTGAGCAACGTGATCGCATCCGAATCGTGGGTTTCACTTCGGAACGTCGGCACCAGCAATCGATCGGGGCCCAACCGCAGAAAATTGCAGTAGCTTTCCGGGACGCGTTGGTCGTTGATGAAGCGGGCCGGAGGGATCGGCAAGCGGTGGACGGTCACCTGGGGCGATGTCGATTGTGCCCACTGACGGAGTTGGCGTTCGTTGCGTTGGAGTCCGGCGTGATTCGGATCGTCGGGATCATCGCTGACGGCGACGACGACCGTTTCGGGATCAATGAAGCGGGCCAACTGGTCGATGTGTCCGTCGGTGTCGTCACCGATCAACCCGCCGCCGTCGACCCACACGATTTCTCGCGCCCCGGCCAGCGATTGCAACTGGGATTCGACTTGCGGCTTGGTCCAGCCCGGGTTGCGCGTTTCGGTGACCAAGCATTCTGTGGTCGTCAGCAAACGCCCGCTGCCGTCCCATTCCAGCGCGCCGCCTTCGAGCGTCAAACCGCCTTCGACGCGTTTCCAGTCGGCATGCTGAATGATCTGGGCCGTTGCAGCGTTGTCGGCGTCCCACGGCGGGTACTTTCCGCCCCAGCTGTTGTAGCCCCAATCGATCGCGAGCTGCTCGGTGCCGTCGACGACAAAGGTCGGACCGTAATCGCGGATCCAACTGTCATTGGTCGGGATGTCGATCCAAGTGACGTCGGCCAGGTTTTCCAGCCCCGCTGACGGGCGCAGGTCTGCAGCACCGATCACGTGCACGGGGACAGCCGGGGCGATCAATTCGATCATCCGCCGAAAACAGCCCGGGACCGGCGCAAACCGATCCGGCCAGGTGTCGTGGTTGTGGGGCCATGCGATCCAAACGGCGGCTTGCCGTTCCCACTCGGCGGGAACCCGTTTCACGTCGCTGGACTACTCGACTTTGATTTCTTCTTTGACTTTTTGGACAAAGTGCGGTGATTTTCCGCCCTTGCTCAATTCCTTGGCGCGTTTGTCCGCTTCGCCCTTTTTGTCGAAATCAAAGACGGCGACCCGCTTCAAGTTCTGGCTGAAGACGCCCCAGTAAAGACGCATCCTGACATTCTCAGCCGCCTTGGTTCGCTTGCTGGACTTCTTCTTTTTCGAGGCGAGTGCCTTTTCGGCAGCTTCCGCTTCGGCAGCTTTTTCGGCTCGGCTGACGACCTTACGGGCCATGGATGGTCAGGGGCTAGAGGGGACGAATTGAGTTTCGGCGGACCGCCGAGGTAGATTTTGGCCACGTAAGTTAGCAATAACCGCACGAAGTCGCCACTCCCGTCCGGGGAGCTCGGTCGGTTTTCCGACCCAGGAAGACCGAAAAGGGGGACGGTTTCGCCCAGCAACAGCCGGCCGGGGTGGATTTGTGGTTCCCGAGCCTGCAGCCGATGGTCGTCTTTCGCCCTCCTGGTAAGTCTCCTCGCGGCCGAGGTCGTGCGGTTTTTAACCTTGGAGATACTAGGCGTTTACACGTTTCACTCCCCTGGGCAGGAAGCTTGCTTTGAGGTGGTGCGTTCAGGCAGGCGGTCTGAAGAATCGAAAAGGCCCACGGATAGCAGCGCGAACCCACGGATGTGATACGGCCTGGGATCCGTGGGTTCGCGCTGCTATCCGTGGGCAATCGACCTCCATGTGGTTCAGGGCGGCCGGAGAAATTTGCAAAAACCCCTTAGGATGAAGGACTTGTAAACCGCACGACCTCGGACCCGGGGGGCGAAACGAGTAGTGGACAAAAGAATCCTCGTCGAATTTCTTAGGAGGGTTGAGGTATGGTTCATCGGCGGGGTGTCGGGGGAGAATCGATCCGCAGATTCGGCCTTGGGTCACCACCCAAACGGACTATCTGTAAAAATGATCGCTACCCGTCGACGGTTCTGTCGCGTATGCTTGCGGTTTAACAGGAGCACTCTGTCGTCACGGCGTGCCGGGTTTCTGACGATCCGGCGGTCGCGAACCGCCCTGTCTGCAGGCGAAACAAAACTCGGACCTGGGCAGGGAGCCGCGTCCAGTCGGACGGTGACGGAGTCGGATTTCATCGATCGGAGAGTAGCAACGATGCAGGTAAGTGTTTCAGCTCGCCATGGCAGTCTTCAGCCGGGTGACCAGGAGTTGATTCAAGAGAAGGCCGTCAAACTGAGGCGTCTCAATGACCGAATCAATGCGATTGAAGTCACGGTTGATCTTGAAAACACCGATAAGCCTGCGGTTGAAATCCAAGTTTCCATCGAGCATTCCGGAGAATGTGTCGCCACCGCGGAAGCCACCACGGTGATCGCAGCTTTGGACATGTCGATCCCGAAAGTGGAGCAGCAGCTTCGCCGGATCAAAGAGAAGAAAACGGGCCACCGCGCCACCGGACACAAACACATTGAAACCCCGGCAAACGACGAGTAATCGGCTCTTGAACCAGTCGAGCGCCTCGTGGTTGTCGATACACTCAACGAAAATTCACACCCCATGAAGTTTGCAGATTTCATCAGTACGCAGTCGATCAAGGCCGAACTCAAGGCCCGGACAAAAGAGCAAGCGATCGAAGAGCTCGTTCAATGTTTGCTTGAGTCGGGCGAGATCGATGCGGAGCAGCGCGACGACATCATCGCCGCCATCATGAAGCGTGAGGAACTCGGTTCGACCGGCATCGGTCGCGGCGTCGCGGTTCCGCACACCAAACACCCCAGCGTGCAAAAGCTGGTCGGTACCGTCGGAGTCAGCGAGGAAGGGGTTGACTTTGATTCACTTGACGGAGAACGGGTTCAGCTGTTCTTCCTGTTGATCAGCCCCCCGGAGCGCCCCGGCGATCACCTGCGGGCATTGGAGAACATCTCGCGTCAGTTGCGCGACGAAACCTTCTGTCGATTTCTCAAACAGAGCAAGTCAGCCGAGGACATCACCCAGTTATTGCAGGAAGCCGACGACAACCAGTTTGCCACCGGCTGATGGTTCGATCGGGCCGCGTCTGCAGCGGCCCCGCCCGGACCCCAAACCCCTTTAGACACCCGATACAGACCCGCTTTTTGCATGTCAAAAGCGCTTTGCCGCACCGTCGTTGTTTCCAATCCGCAAGGGCTGCACGCACGCCCGGCAGATCTTCTGGTGCGGATGGCCAATCAGTTCGAGTCCGTGATCCAAATCGGTCGTGGCGGTGAAATGGTTGACTGCAAAAGCATCTTATCACTCCTGACGCTCGGGGCCGCCCTCGGCACCGAGCTGACCCTGTCCGCCGAAGGCAACGACGCGGAAACCGCAATCGAATCGATCGAGCAGTTTTTCCAACGCGGATTCGACGAAGCTGACGAGAATCATTCCGCCCCCGCCAGAGCCGGGTCGGATGAAGTCAGAGAAACCGATCCGACCTCGCCTGCTTGATCCGAAACGAACGCACCCCGGCTCTGGCGACCCACCGCCGGCACGATTCATGATCGAAGCGTGATCGATGCCCGGCGGCGATGGCGTCGTTCCCAGACCGACAGACACCCATACATTCCCGCTGGAAGATCAACGCCGAACCGCCGCGATCTTCGAACCCCCGTACACACTCCACCTCGATGGATCGGATTGAATTGACCGAGCCTCGCTGCAAGGTGCGCACGATCACGACAAACCGTTTGCCGATGTCACCGCCTGAGGGCGCCGTGAACATCGACGGGCACCGTTTGTCATCGCTCGATCGCGTGACCTTCAAGCGCTCGGCAGATCAGCGCCGCCCCATCGAACCACGATGGTCGAACTTCAAGGCATCCCTGTTTCACCCGGGGTCGCGATCGGCCCAGCGCTAGTGCTGGATGCGGCCGGTTATCGAATCCCGCGTTCTCTGCTCGCCGCTGATGAAGTGGAAGCGGAGTTCGCTCGGTTGCGCGATGCCGTCGACCGCGTGTCCAACCGTTTGGAATCCAATCGCCTGGAAACCTCGGCCGTCGCCGGCGAACACACCGGCGACATCTTTGCCGCCCAACTGCAGATGTTGCACGATCCGCGACTGCAGGCCGAACTGCGGCGGCGGATCGAAGAGGAGCATCAGTCGGCCGCCTACGCCGTCAGCCGCGTCTTGCACAACTATGCCGAAGCGCTGCGAAAGCTGGACAACCCGCTGCTGGCCGATCGTGCCGAAGACGTCTTGGACATCGAAAAGCAATTGCTGTTCTGCCTGGGCGCCGTCTCGGAAAGCCGACTGACGGATCTGGATGAAGCGGTGATCATCCTCTCGCATGTCCTGACCCCCAGCGAAACCGCCAACCTGGACCGCCGCTATGTCCGCGGGTTCTGCACCGAAACCGGCGGCCCCGGCGGCCACACCGCGATCGTCGCCAAAGGCTTGGAGCTTCCCGCGGTGGTCGGCATCGGTAATTTCCTCGATCAAGTCGGCAATCGCATCAAGGTGATCGTCGACGGAGATCGCGGACGGGTGATCCTGGATCCCGACGCCGAGACCCTGGCCAGCTACAAGAAACGGCTCAAAGAACGACGGTCGTTGACCGCCAAACTGTCCGAGCTTCGTGACCTGCCCGCCGAAACCATCGACGGGACGCCGCTGCGGTTGAGCGCCAACATCGAATTCCCCCACGAAACGACCACCTGCCTGGAACGCGGCGCCGACGGGATCGGACTTTACCGCACCGAGTTCTTGTACCTGTCCAGCGCCGAAGAACCCAGCGAAGAAGACCACTATCAAGCCTACAGCCAAGTGGTCCGCGAGATGGATGGCCGCCCCGTCGTCATCCGCACCCTGGACCTGGGCGCCGACAAGATGGGCCATCGGCCGCTTGCCGAACATGAACACAATCCCTTCCTGGGACTGCGCAGCATTCGTCTGTCACTGCGGAATCTGGATCTGTTCCGACCCCAATTGCGGGCCATCTTGCGGGCGGCCGTTCACGGCGACATCCGCGTGATGTTTCCGTTGATCACGACGCTGGCCGAATTCCGGCAAGCGCGGATGTTGCTGAACGTCGTCGCCGAAGACCTGGAAGAATCCGGCACACCCCACCGCAGCAACATCCCCGTCGGCATGATGGTCGAAGTCCCCGCGGCCGTGATGATGCTGGATCGGTTCGTCGAAGAAGTCGATTTTCTGTCGATCGGGACCAACGATCTGGCCCAGTACACCCTGGCCGTCGACCGTAGCAACGAATACGTCGCCGACCTGTACCAATCCAGCGACCCGGCCGTGCTGCGTCTGATCGCCCGCTGCGTCGAGGTCGCCAAAGAACATGATCGCCCGCTTTCGATCTGCGGTGAAATGAGCAGCAACCCGGCTCGCGCGCTGTTGTTGATGGGCATGGGCGTTCGCCACTTGAGCGTCCCGCCGTCGTCGCTGCTGCGAGTCAAAAAGGCGATTCGTTCCGTCTCCATCGGCCAATGCGAACAGATGGCCGAACGCGTCATGCAACTCGAAGCGGCGCGTGACGTCGACCTGTATTTACTCGACCGGCTCGGCGAATACGTTCCCGAACTGATCGTGACCTGATAGCCCACCATTCATGTCTTCTCCCCCAACCTCCATCCCTCCGACTGACGACACGACCGACGAAGCGACGGATCAAGTGACCGCCGCCGAGCCGTTGCGTTTGCGCTACCGAATTCGTTTCGCAAAAACAGGCCTGCTGCGATGGACCAGTCACCGCGATCTGGCGCGGTTGTGGGAACGCTTGGTGCGCCGCGCCCAGTTGCAACTGTCGATGACCGAGGGCTTTCACCCCAAACCACGAATCGGATTCCCGTCGGCACTCGCACTCGGTATCAGCGGTCTCAACGAAGTCGTCGAACTGGACTTGGCCGAACGACTGTCCGCACCCGAGTTGTTCCGCCGGCTGGATCACGACGACCAACCGGGGCTGACGATCAAGAGCGTTCAATTGCTGCCCGCCGACAGCGGCAAGGCAAAGCTGGAACGCACCGAGTATGTGATCACCCGCCCCGATCCCGAGCTGGGCGCCGCGCCACTCGATGAAGACCTGATCCGGTCCGATCTGGCGGCGTTTCTGTCTCGCGAGAGCGTCACGGTGACTCGAAAAAACAAGCCGGTGACGTTCAAGGTCGCCGAGCAGATTCTGTCGTTGACCTTTAACGACCACATCGATCTTTCGATGGCCGCCAGCGACGCGGCGACCCTCAAGCCGACCGACGTGTTGGATCTGATCGGATGCTCCGATTGGATCGCCCACGGGTCGCAAATCACTCGTACAGAAGTGGTTCTGAAACGCGAGTTTCCGACCACGGATCCCGAATTTTTAGCAATCGCAAACCAATCGCCGCACCACGGCGAACACACCGACGAGGTGAACTAAATGAAACGCGAAATGTTGATGAACGTGCTCCAGCCCGAAGAGAGCCGCATCGCCATCCTGGACGACGGAAAACTGGAAGAGTTGTACGTCGAACGCAAGAGTGTCGAAGCCTTTGCCGGAAACATCTACCGAGGAAAAATCGTCAACCTGGAACCCAGCATTCAAGCCGCCTTCGTCGACTTCGGTGTCGGACGAAACGGGTTCCTGCACATCAGCGACGTCGAACCCCAGTACTTTCGCCAAGGCGGCTACGACCCCGAGGAGATCAAACGCGAATCGGACGAGATGGCCGAGGCGGCTGCCAAACGCGCCCGTGAATCCGGCCGCGGATCCAAACGAGCCTTCAAAGGCGGACGGCCGCGCATCAAACCTCCGATCCAGGAGATCTTTAAACGCGGCGACGAAGTCCTGGTCCAAGTCATCAAGGAAGGGATCGGCACCAAAGGACCCACGCTCAGCACGTACATCTCCATCCCGGGACGCTACCTGGTGCTGATGCCCGCACTCGAACGCGTCGGGGTGAGCCGCAAGATTGAAGACGACGACGACCGCAAACGGCTGCGTCGCTGCCTGCTGTCGCTCGGCCCGCCAAAGGGACTCGGGTTCATCGTCCGCACCGCCGGCGCCGGCCGCAGCGAGAACGAACTCGGTCGCGACATGGACTATCTGATCCGGTTGTGGAAAACGATCGTCCGCCGCGTCAAAAGCGGCAACCAGCCGGGCGTGTTGTACGAAGAAAGCGACCTGATCATCAAAACGATTCGGGACATCTACAACGATGACATCGACCAGATCGTGATCGACGAGAAAGAGGCGTTCGAGAACGCCCGCGACTTCTTGAAAATGGTCATGCCCCGCGTCGTCGATCGGCTGAAGCTGTACGACGGTTCCTCGCCGCTGTTCCACAAGTACAAACTGGAACGCGAAATCGTCAAAATTCACCAACGCCAGGTCAAACTGCCCAACGGCGGTTCGATCGTGATCGATCCGACCGAAGCGCTGGTCGCGATCGACGTCAACAGCGGCAACTTCCGCGGCGAAAAGTCTGCCGAAGACAACGCGTTCAAGTTGAACCTGGCCGCGGCGAAAGAGATCGCCCGTCAGTTGCGGCTGCGCGACCTGGGCGGCGTGATCGTCAACGACTTCATCGACATGCGCAAAGAGAGCCACCGGCGGAAAGTCGAACGGGCGCTGCGTGATGCGATGGCCGGTGACCGCGCCCGCACCAAGATCTTGCGGACCAGCCCGTTCGGATTGATCGAGATGACGCGGCAACGGATCCGTCCGAGTTTGAAACGCAGCATCTATCAAGATTGCCCGTGTTGCGAAGGCCGTGGGTTGGTCAAGACCGCCGAAAGCATGTCGATCGAAGTCGTCCGGATGCTCGCCTTGGCCGTCAAGAACGAACACATCCAACGCGTCACCGTTCGCGTCAACGATGCCGTCGCGGCCCACTTGAACAACCAAAAACGGCGCAGCGTGATGGAGATGGAAGACACCGGCAACATGACCGTCCAAATCCTCGGCAGCGAAGGTCTGTACCCCGAGCACCTGGAAATGGACTGCCGCGACGCCCAAGGCGAACGCGTCGAAATCGACTCCTAAACACTGCAACTCTGTGGGATAGGCGTCCAGCCTGTCGTCTCTTCACTTGTTCCCGGGCTCCTGCCCGGGAATGAGACGCACGAAGTCCTTTTCGCTCCGTCGCCGTCCTCTCCGAGGTCGGCGCGGGGCGAAGCTTCGCTTTTCGCGTGTGCCGAGTTCGGAGAACACGGCGACGCTCGGAACGCATCGGCGAGTTCGCAAACTCTTTTGGGATCAGCGGTTTACCGCAAAAGCGGGGCCACGTGCACGAACCGGCTGATGTCAGCTGTATTTACACCAGCCCAGTCGTCCCACGCTCGTTTCTGGTAGATCGCAAAACCACCGGCCGGATCTTCTACTAAACTATGGGGGCTGTACCTTCACATCCCACCCTCGCTCCCCACCCGCAACATGCTCGTTCGAATCCTGTTTGCCTGCTTGGCATTGATTCCGTCCCTCTGTCTGGTCGCCGAGATCCCGGCCGCCGATGTCCAGATCACCGACGACGGCAACAAAGCGGTCGTCTCGATCGACGGACAGCCGTTTACCGAATATCGATACAGCGGCTATGCCAAACCGATCCTGTATCCGGTGTACGGTCCCGGGCAAAAACCGATGACCCGCAACTACCCGATGGTCAAGGACGTCGACAACGAAGCCAGCGACCACCCGCACCATAAATCGATCTGGTACACGCACGACGAAGTCGGCGGGATCCGATTCTGGATGGAAGACGCCGAAGGCAAGAAATCCAAGGACGTCGGCACCCAGGTGCAAACCTCGCTGAAGATCGACGGCAACAAAATCATCGCCGAAAACGATTGGAAGAGCTCCGACGGGGAAACGGTGTGCAGCGACCAGCGCACGCTGACCTTCGGCGGCGACGGCGATGCCCGCACCATCGATTACGAAGTCACCTGGATCGCATCCTCCGGCGACCTGATCATCGGTGACACCAAAGAAGGCACGATGGGCATGCGGACCCATCCACGGCTACGTTTGAAAGCCGATCCGAAACGCGGCAACCACACCGCCGGAGGTCATTCGATCAACAGCGAAGGGGTGCAGGACAAGGAGATGTGGGGCAAACGCGCCGCGTGGGTCGACTATTGGGGAGAGATCGATGGGCAGCTGACCGGCATCGCAATGTTCGACCATCCCACCAACCCGCGCCATCCGACCTGGTGGCACGCGCGCGACTACGGGCTCGTTGCGGCCAATCCCTTCGGCGTCAATCACTTCGAAAACAAACCCGACGGCACCGGCGACATGACGCTCAAGGCCGGCGAGACGGTGACGTTCCGCTATCGATTCCTGTTCCACCGCGGCGACGCCGAATCGGCGAACGTCGCCCAGGCGTACAAGGCGTACGCGGAGGAGTGAGCGGCGGGTAGATTGGTCCCGCGCTAAACCGCTGATCTTCGTTTGAGACCAGTCGGTTTTTCTGTGGCAACCAATTGAGATTCTCTCCCTCTGGGAGAGACGGCGTTTGCGCAGCAAGCAAACGCCAGAGAGGGCGAGGCACCACGTTAACAGTGGAGTCATCAATGTCACCCTCCCTGTTAGAGCATTGGTGTTCACACAAATCGATCCGCAATTTATGGCATGGCTCCCTTCTCCCCCACAAAGCCGGGGGAGAAGGGAGCCATGGTACGTTGTGCAGACACCAATGCTTCCGAGGAGGGTGTCGTCTTAACTTGATGCGTATGGGGTCGAGCGCAGCGAGGGGAGGTTGAACGGTGAATCATCGGACAAAACTTTCGTCCTTGGGTCACATCGAAGCGCGGATCAACCCTCCCCGCGTCGTCGCTCACTCCTCCGCGACCCTCTCAGAGGGAGGGTGAAGTCGTAAACGCCCGTTATTTCGGCGGTAAAAACCGCACGTCCCCGGAAGTGCCATTCTACTTTGAGAGGCGATCCCGCCGCACCCTCAGTGCACGCGTTGCCCGGGCAGGGCGCCCTCGTCGGGGGAGAGCAGGAACACGTCTTCGCCGCCGGGGCCGCTGGCACACACCATGCCTTCGCTCAATCCGAACCGCATCTTCCGCGGCTTCAAATTGGCGACCATCACGACCAGTCGCCCGACCAGACTCTCCGGTTCGTAAGCCGCTTTGATGCCGGCAAACACCTGACGCGTCTCGTCGCCGCCCAGGCCCAACGTCAGCTTGAGCAATTTGTTGGCTTCGGGAACGTGTTCGGCCGACAGCACGCGGGCGACGCGGAAGTCGACTTTGACAAAGTCGTCGATCGTGATTTCATCGGCGATCGGTTCGTCTTTGAGCGGCTGATCCGAATCGTCAAACGTCGGTCGGTTCTCCGCGGCGGCTTCGGCGTCGGCGGCTTCTTTGCTCTCTTCAATCATCTTTTGCAAATCCTCGGGTTGAATGCGTTCCATCATGCGTTGGAATTTCGCCACCGCTGTGCCCAACAATGGCGTTTTACTTTGTTCCCACGACGTGATCGGCTCGCCCAGCAGCGCGTCGCATTTCTCAGCCAGCGTCGGCAACACGGGCGCCAGGTAGATCGTCAGTTGCCGAAACAGGTTCAGCGCCACGGTGACCACGTCGCGTAGTTCGTCTTGTCGTTCGGGATCTTTCTTCATCTCCCACGGCTTGGCGTGTTCGACGAACGGGTTGGCGGCGTCGGCCAGTTCCATGATCAACCGCATCGCGCGGCTGTAATCACCGACTTCGTAGGCCTGGGCGATCGAATCACCGACCTTGGCGGCGTTTTCGAACAAGCCACCGTCATCGGGATAGGTTTCCGCCAGACCGGTGTTCTTGGCAAACTTGCCGACGCGGCTGGCCAGGTTGACGACCTTGCCGACCAGATCGCTGTTGACCTTTTCGACAAACTCGTCGATCCCCAAATCAAGGTCCTCCACGCGCTGGGTCAGCTTGGTCGCGTAGAAGTAACGCAAGTAATCCGGATCGGAATGCTTGCGATAGGTTTCCGCGCTGATCAACGTCCCGGTCGACTTGCTCATTTTTTCGCCGCCGACGTTCAAGAATCCGTGGATGTGGACCTTGGTCGGCAACTGCAAGCCCGCGGTGTGCAACATGCCGGGCCAGAACAAGGTGTGGAAATAGGTGATGTCCTTGCCGATGAAGTGGTGGATTTCGGTCGATTCGCTCCGCCACCAATCGTCGAACGATTCTCCGTTGGCCTCGCACCATTCCTTGGTGCTGGACACGTAGCCGATCGGAGCGTCGAACCAGACGTACCAGTAATTTCCGGGCGAATCGGGGATCTCGAAGCCGAAGTAGGGGCCGGGCCGGCTGATGTCCCAGTCCTTCAGCTCTTTGTCCTCGGCCAGAAAAAAGCCTTTCAAATAATTCGCGGTTTCCTTCTGCAGTGCGTCGCCGTTGTCGATCCACTCGGTCAGGAACGAACGCAGTTTTTCCAGGGTGACGAACAGGTGCACCGCCGAGCGGACTTCGGGCGTGGCGCCGCTGAGCGTGCTTTTGGGATCGATCAACTCGGTCGGCGAATACGTCGCGCCGCACTGGCAGTGGTCGCCCGGCTGGTTGGTGTGGCCGCTGACCGGACAGGTCCCGCGGACGAAACGGTCGGCCAAAAACGTCTCCGCTTCGGGGTCATACAGCTGGTCGATGCTTTTTTCGGTGACCAGATTCGCCTCGCGGAGGGCTTTCCAAAACAGGTGGCACAGCTCCCGATTGGCCTCGCTGTTGGTGCTGCCGTAGTGGTCAAAATCGACATGGAAATCGGCGAAATCGCGTTGGTGTTCCGCGCTCATCGCGGCAATCAGCTCTTCTTCGCTGCGACCTTCCTTTTTGGCCCGGATCATGATCGCGGTGCCGTGGGTGTCGTCGGCACAGATGTAGACACAGCGATTTCCGATCAGACGCTGAAAACGCACCCAAATGTCCGTTTGAATGTATTCCACCAGGTGACCGATGTGGATCGGCCCGTTGGCGTAGGGCAGTGCGCTGGTGACCAGGATGCGTCGGGGCATGGTTGGACTAACTTCGGCGTGTCGAAAGGATGGGAATCTGGGCCGGATTGTACAGATCGTCGTGAAACACGTAATCCCGAATGTTTCACGGGGTTTCCCAGGGGGAAGGGTGCGGTTTGGGGTTGTCGCCCCGATGACCGATTGCGGAAAGTCCTTTTGTCGTCGTTTTGTCTCAAGTGAGAGCTCCGTTGTGACGGGGGACGACAACCATTCGGCCGATGGATCGGCCGATCAGGGCACTTGTCTAGGGAGAGACACATTGAACACGCACTTGTTCGGCCGGGGCTACCGGGCCATCGTTTCGGCGTTTGTAATTCTGACCGCCGCGATCACCGCTGGTGAGGCAACCGCCGCGAACGTGTTGGTGGCGTTCTCTTCGGATCATTGCGGCCATTGCCAGGCGATGGTGCCGACGCTGCGACAGCTGGAACAGGGCGGAACGCCGATCCGGCACGTCAATATCAACGCCGAACCCGATTTGGCGCGCCGTCACGGCGTCCGGCAAGTCCCCACCTACGTCGTCCTGTCCGCCGGCCGCGAACTGACGCGATTGGTCGGAGCCCAGAGCGGTGAAAAACTACGCCAGGCGCTGGCGATCGATCCGGCTCGCCCACGGTTTCAAACCGGTGCCAATCTGCCCGGCGATTCGATCCTCAGCGTCCCGCAAACCCGGCTCGTCAACCGCGGAGCCGTCGCGATCGGTGATTCCCGCAGCGAAGCGATGCCCAGCCTTTCGATGGCCCATGCGGTCCAGCGTGCTCGGGCCGCGACCGTGCGGCTGAAAGTCCACGACGGAAACGGCTTCGGTGTCGGGACCGGCACGATCATCGACCGCCACGGCGACGAAGCCTTGGTGCTGACCTGTGGCCACCTGTTCCGCGAAACCAAACTGCAATCCAAAGTCGAAGTCGAACTGTTCGTCGGTGGACAAATTAAAAAGGTCCCGGGACAAGTCATCGACTACGACGCCGACAACCGCGACATCGCATTGGTCGTGATGCGGCCGGGATTCGACGTCCAACCCGTCCAGGTCGCCAATCCGAACAGCCCGCTGCAGACCGGACAAACCGCGTTCAGTTTCGGCTGCGACCACGGTGCCGATCCGTCACGCCGCGACACCGCCATCACCGGAATCAACAAGTACAATCAACACGTCAATGCCTCGAACATCGAAATCGCCGGCGCTCCGGTCGACGGACGCAGCGGCGGCGGCTTGTTCGACGCCGTGGGCCAACTGATCGGTGTCTGCAACGCCGCCGACTACGAAGGCGATGTGGGAATCTACACCGGACCGGGCAGCGTCAAATGGCAACTCGATCGCGTCCAACTGGCTCACCTCTATCAAACCCAGCCGCCGGCTCAGGCGACCGCTCAGGTCACCCCGCCCGCACCACAACCCTCGCACCTCGGCCAGCCGCAAACACGCCTGGCATCGCTTAACGGCCCCCAACAAGCCTCGCCCAACCAGCCAAGCGCGAACGAGATGATCATCATCATCCGCGATCCCAACGCCCCCGGCGGGCAACGCGTGATGAACATCCGCCAGCCGACGCATGAGTTGATGGAAGTGATCAGCCGCCACGCACGGTAGCGACGGCGTTTCATGTTGGAGGGTAGGAAGATTTTGGAGGTAGGAAAATGAGTTCAACCGAACGACGACAGCCTCGTCATACGACCATCAATCTTCTTACCCCCTAATCTTCTTACCCCATCTCCATGCCCCATGATTGCTAGCAACACGTTCCGACGCTGCACTTTGCCGCTCGCCGTTGGTATGGCGATCGTGTTGGCCGGCACTCGACCGGCGCCGGGGCAAGTGGCCGGCGGTGACGAAATTGTCGAGCTGAATTTGTCGGGGACGGTGCGGGTCACGACCTTGCTGGATTTGATGAGCAAGCAGTTGGGGATTCGGTTTCTGCACGGGGCGGACATCGCGCGCCGCGACGTCACCGTGTACACGCCCGCCAAACTGCCCAAAAACGTCTTGCCGACGTTGTTGGGCAGTTTGCTGCGCGAAGCAAACCTGGCAGTCGTCGATTCCGAAGTCCCGGGTTGGAAACGGGTCGTCGACATCGCGGATATTGTCAGCAGCGCGCCGGCCGGAGACGCCACAGAAATCTCGCGCCGCAACGGCCCTGCCGCCGCGGTGACGCAGGTTCTGCCGATCAAGCACATCGACGTCACGACGGCATCGACCTCGCTGAAACCGTTCCTCAGTAAGACGGGATCCAACATCGTCGCGCTCGGTGATCAAGGCATCTTGATCGTGACCGGTTATGCCGCGGACGTGCGGCTGGTTGCGGAGCTGTTGGCGATGATCGACCGCCCGGACGCCGAGGGCACGATCGAGTTTTATCTGACGCGTCGCCGTCCGCCATCGATGTTGATCGAACAATTTCAATCGATCCGGCAAGCCGACGGCACCCAAAAAACGGGCTCGGACAAAGAGCCCAAACTGTTGGTCGATCCGACCGGTCGCCGTGTCGTCGTCGCGGGGCGAACCGACTTGGTCACCGCGGCGATCGCGTTATTGGAACGATTGGATTCTGGCACGGAGTACCTGACGCGCATCTACCGTTTGGAATACGTCGGCGCATCGCGGTTGGACAACCTGATCCGCGGATTCGCCGAGTCGCCGAACCAGGACACACGTCAGAGCCCGTCAAAGTCCATCGAAACGACGATCGACGAAGAAGGCAACTTGTTGGTCGTCCGTGCCGGCGCGGACGTGCATCATCAGATCGAAACGTTGCTCAAGGAACTGGACCAACCGGTCGATTCCGAGGAGAGCCCGATTCGGTTTTACAAACTGAAAAACGCCACGGCGATGGAGGTGCTGTATTCACTGTTGGCGCTTCAAGAAGCTGCCGGCAGCGGCGTCGCCCAGGCCGGCGGTTTGGGAGCCGGTGCGTTCGGCACGCTCGGCGGGATGAACATGGGCGGTGTCAGCCCGGCGATGGGGATGGGCGCCAATCCGATGAACATGATGCAAGGCGGACGTTCGCGAGCGCAGCAGCGGTTGGACGAACTCGGTGGCGGATCGTTCGGGGTGGCCGGACAAAACTTGAGCAACAATCTGACGTCCAGCCGAGTCCCCAACCAGAACGCCGCCCTCGGTTCGGTCGCCGGGTTCGGTGCTTCCGGGATCGGCGCCGGCGGTATGGGAATGGGCGGCTATGGCATGGGCGCTGGCGCCGCGGTGGCCACCCTACCCGGCAACGCCCGCGTGTCCGCCGACGTCGCGACGAACAGTTTGATCGTGTTCGCACCGTCCAACGTCCAGTCGCTGTATGAAAAACTGATCCGGTCGCTGGACCAGCGGCGGCCACAGGTCTTGATCCAAGCGGACATCATCGCCATCGACACCAGTGATAACTTCTCGTTGGGCGTTGAAATCAGCGGCGGTGATCGCGAGGGTTCCAAACGGCTGTTCGAATTCACTTCGTTCGGACTCAGCGAAGTCGACCCGACCGACGGCTCGCTGACGATCAACCCTTCACTGGGATTCAACGGCGTTCTGGTGGACCCGGAAGTCGCCGACGTGATCGTCCAAGCCCTCAGCCGTCACACCCGCGGTCGCGTGCTGTCATCGCCCAAGGTGCTGGTCAACGACAACCAAACCGGAACGCTGAACAGCATTTCCAGCATCCCGTTCCAGGCGTTCAGCCAAGGAGAGACGACGACATTGACGGGTCTGGGCGGCAATCAGGAAGCGGGGACGACGATCCAGGTCACGCCGCACATCAACGAAGACGACCATCTGCAATTGGAATTTGACGTCGAATTCAGCACCTTCATCGGTACGGCCGGCGACAACCTGCCGCCGCCGCGACAGATCGACCGGGTCGGCAGCGTCGTCACGATTCCCGACGGCAAAACCATCGTCGTGGGGGGACTGAAGCGAACCCTCGATGGGACCTCCTTCACCGGCGTCCCCTGGCTGGAAAAGATCCCCGTGATCCGCGAACTGACCAGTTTGCGCAGCGAAGAACAAACGACGACGTCATTCTTTCTGTTCATCCGGCCGCGGATCTTGCGCGATTCCCAATTCCGCGACCTGCAATTCCTCTCCGACCTGGAAACCCAAGACGCCCAGCTGCCGGCCGACTATCCTGTAAGCAAGCCCTTGCTGGTTCCCTGCCCGGCCCCGGCAGGCTTTGATCCGGTGGAATCCGAGCACCTGTTGCCGCCGATGCAAAACAGCGATCCGATGGGATCGTACGAGTCGATGGACGGCTACGAGGTGATCGGTGAGCCACAAGTGGTTTATCCGTCGCCCTAGAGTCGGCAACCGTTGGTGTCTAGGCTTTAGCCCAATACCGCTAAGTTAAGCCCAGCGCGGAGGCCCGGACGCTTGCGCGAACCGGCTGATGTCAAACGAATATCAGCCGTTTGGCGCGAGCCTACGGGCCCTCCCCAAAGCAAACGACGCCTAACTTAGCGGTATTGGGCTTTAGCCGATTCTCCGCTCGCCGCCAGGCGGCGAAGAGAACGCCTAAAGGCTGAACACCAACGGCTGGCATATCGGTTCGAGGTTTGCGTGTTGGATCAATCAACAAGCCGTTGACAAGTTCCGCTACCCGAGAACCGAACGGACCCGCAAGACAACTTGACCCCATGACTGACCAAGAAACCGCCGCCGAAGCCTATCGCCGCAAGCTGGCGTGGCGGCGGACGCCGGAAGAAAACATGCGATTTTTCGTCCAGCTGCAGCGGCAAGCTTTCGACGTGCTAAAGGCGTCACCGGAAACCATGGATCACTTCATCCGCCGCAACCATCGCAAACGCAGACAGTCGGAGGTGTTGCGTCTATTGCACAAGACCCTTCCCGCTTCCCAACGCAGCAAAGATCGGTTGGACCTGGAGAACCTGCCGGCGGGCGAGACATGAGCGAGACTCTGACCGACAACGATCACAATTCCGCTTCGACGCATACTGCTGCGCAGGTGACCGAGCAACTCGCCGCGCGGCTCGGGGTACCCGTTGCGGAAGACCTCTCTTCGTTCCAGCCCTCCGACCTTTTTTTGAAACGTATCCCGATCGCACACGCCCGCCATCATTGTGTGATGGGCTTTCGCGGCCAGCAGGACGACGAGGTGTGGTTGGCGATCGAATCGATGGCCGGTTACATGCACAGCGATATCATCGCCCGCGCTCTATCGCAGCGTCCCGACGGCAGCCTGCGCCCGTTGCGCGTGCGTCCGCTGCCGGCGACCGCGGCAGCCATCGGGCGGGCGATCAATGCGGCTTACTCGGATCAATCCAGCCAAACGCAAGCCGTGATCGATTCGCTCGATCGCGATGCGTTGTTGGGCGAGTTGGCGGCGCTCAGCCCCCGAGAAGACTTGTTGGATACCGAAGGCCGCGCGCCGATCATTCGGTTGGTCAATCACATCTTGTTTGATGCCGTCAAATCCGGTGCCTCCGACGTGCACATCCAACCCTATGAAGACAGGTTGATGGTGCGGCAGCGAATCGACGGCGTCTTGTTCGACACCTTCGAAATCCCCAAAGCCGTTCAAGAAGAAGTGCTTTCGCGGGTGAAGGTGCTGGGCAAGATGAACATCGCCGAAAAGCGATTGCCCCAAGACGGGCGGGCGACGGTTCAGCTTGGGGATCGAACGGTCGACCTGCGGATCGCGTCGCTGCCGACCAGCCACAACGAACGCATCGTGATTCGGTTGTTGGACAAAAGCGCGCGGCTGTACACGCTGGCCGAACTCGGCATGCCGGCACATGACTTTCGACGGTTCCGATCCCTGATCGCCCGCGACCACGGAATGATTCTGGTCACCGGTCCGACCGGCAGCGGCAAGAGCACGACGCTTTACGGTGCGCTGCAAGAACTCGATAGCGAAGAACTGAATATCCTGACGCTGGAAGATCCGATCGAATACCAATTGGACGGGATCAGCCAGACTCAGATCAACGAGAAAAAGGGGATGACGTTCGCCTCGGGCATGCGCAGCGTGCTGCGACAGGATCCCGACATCATCATGGTCGGCGAGATCCGCGACGCCGAAACGGCGATCATGGCCATCCAAGCTTCCTTGACCGGCCACCTGGTCTTCAGCACGCTGCACACCAACGATGCGGCCAGTGCGGTGACGCGGTTGTTGGATCTGGGGATCGAACCCTATCTGGTCAGCAGCTCCTTGGTCGCTTCGCTGGCCCAGCGACTGGTCCGCAAGTTGTGCGAGGACTGTAAACGTCCGCGCCGCAGCGGTGAATCGTTGCCCGATGTCCCCGAATCATTGTTGCGGTCACACGGTCTGTCGCCATCGGATTTGGTCGGCGTGTTTGAACCGGTCGGATGCGAGGCGTGTCGTGGGACCGGATTCCGAGGCCGAGTCGGATTGTTCGAGTTGTTGGTCATCGATGACGCCTGTCGTGAACTGGTGCAGACACGGGCCAATGCAGCAGCGATCCGCGACGTCGGATTACAATCGGGGATGCATTTGTTGTCGATGGATGGATTGTTGAAAGTCCATCAAGGCATCACGACCCTCGATGAAGTTCTCCGTGTAACGACGCTGTGACCCCGATGGCTGTCTTTTCCTATTCCGGCGTCGACCAAACGCGACAATCCGTTCAGGGGACGATCAGCGCCGACACCGCCCGTCAGGCCCGCGATTCACTGCGTGGCCAAGGGATCCGCGTTCGCAAAATCACGGTTTGCCGACAGCGCGGGTCGAAGTGGCGTCTTCCACGGGTTTCCTTGCTCGGAGCGAAGAACCAGTGGGCAACAGCGGTCGCGGAACTGTCGATGCTGTTGCACGCCGGGATCCCGATGCTGGACGCGTTGGACACGATCAGCCAGCAGACACAGGGGGCATTTCGAGCGGCATTGCTGGCGGTACGCGACCGTGTGGCCGCGGGGGAGTCGTTCGCCCAGGCGCTGCGCAGCCGACCCGATCTGTTCGACGCGGCTTCGGTGCAGATGGTCGAAGTCGGTGAGAACGCCGGCACGCTGGAAGAGGTGCTTTCGCAGTTGGCGGAATTCAAACAACGCCAGTCCCAGTTCACCGATGCCGTCACGACGGCGCTGGTGTACCCGATCTTTTTGGTTTGTTTCGGAACGGCCGCCGGCGTCTTTTTGATGACCGGTGTCCTGCCGCCGCTGCTGGAGAACCTGGAAGAGACGCTCGATGAATTGCCGTTTCCCACACGCGTGGCCAAATCACTCAGCCACCTGTTGATCGATTATCGCTGGTTCTGGGTGGCGGGATTGATTGCCGGCGCGGTCGCTTTGGGAATCGCCTTTCGCAGCCAACGCGGTAAACTGCTGATCGACCGACTGGTGCTGCGTGTTCCCATCCTGGGGCCGATGCTGGTCAAACAAGGGGTCTCGCGGATCGCGATGATCATCGCCACGCTTTCGCGCAGCGGAGTGGAATTGACGCGAGCGTTTGATCTGGCCGAGCGTTCGACCAACAATTCCGTGTTTCGCTCGGCGCTGCATGAATGTGGCAACCGCATTTCGGCCGGTGAAGAACTTGCCGAGGCGTTGCAGCGCAGTGGTGCGTTTCCACCGCTGGCGGTGCGAGTGTTTTCCATCGGTCAGGAGTCGGGAAAGCTTGATGAAATGCTCTTTCGGCTCGCCGAAGACTATGATGAACAGGTCAAAACGGCGTCGGCGCGACTGACGTCATTGATCGAACCGATCCTGATCCTTGTCTTGGCCGCCATGGTGGGATTTCTGTTGTTGGCCACGATCCTTCCGATCCTGGAGGCTGGAAATGTTGTGTGAGTTGGGATTGCTGTGGCGGGTGATGATTGCCCGAGCGACGGCGCGGCAAAGACCACCGAAGCGACACATTCGGCGTCGCTGCGATCGCCAAAGCGTGAAGCGTCTCGATAACCGTTTGCATTCGCCGACCAAACGTCGCGGCTTTTCCCTGGTCGAACTGATCGTGGTGATGGTGATCTTGGGCATGCTGGCCGGATTGGTCGCTGTTCGCACCCGTGGCTATTTGATCAATTCGCGCAAGAACGCGGTAAAAGCCGAAATCGCCACGATCCTCAATGCGCTGGAGACCTTTCGCATCGACCAGGGCCGTTACCCGACCGAAGACGAGGGTCTGGAGATCTTGCGGGAGGAAACCGAGACTTGGCCGGAAGGTTTTCTGACCAAGGTGCCCATCGATCCGTGGAAGAATCCCTACCTGTACTTTGTGTCCGAGGAAGGCGTCGAAGTCATCAGCCTGGGTGCCGACGGACGCGAAGGCGGCGAGGGAGAGGACGCCGATTTCTCCAGCACCATGCTGGAAGAATGAGAGGCTTCTCGCTGATCGAATTGATCGTCGTGTTGGTGTTGATGGCGATCCTCGCTTCCCTGACGACGTTCTCCTTGCGCGGCGTGATCGCCCGACAACGACTCGGTCGGGCCGTCGAAGTGGTCGAACAGTTCGATACGGCGCTGCGCCGCGCGGCGCGTCACCATCGCCGCCGAGTCGCCGCCACCATCGACCGCGGGCGCGGCCGGTTGACCGTTGATCTGTCAGGTGAATCGGCGCGAACCTTCGCATTGCCACGTCAAGTTTCCATCGATGCGATCCGATTCGGCCCCGTGCCGGCATCACGCTCCGGGGCGCAAGTCACCGCCAACCCTGACGGTTCGACGCCCAGCTATGCACTGCGACTGACAACCGGCGACACCGGGCGTTGGATCTTCTTGGCCGGTGGCAGCGGACAGATCGTTGATGATTTTGATCCGATGGCGATCGACTTGGCGTTGGGGATGCGATGAGACGTCAACGTGCATTCACGCTGTTGGAGGTGATCTTCGCACTGGCACTGATGGGGTCGCTGCTGGTCGGGTCGATACTTGCGTTCTCGCGCCATCGAAAACAACTCTCGATGGCAGACAAGCAACTCGAAGCGGCGCGGGTGGCGGATCGCTTGGTGCACGAACTCACCGCCCAGCAAGGTGGTCTGCCGATCGCAGCGCGTGGCGCGGTGGTGGGCAACAGCGGTTGGGTCTGGCAGACGTCTCCGCTCGGAAGCACCTCATTGGCAACCGTTCCGATGCAGGTCGTGCGGTTTCAGATGATGGAAATCGATGGCAATTCGACGACTCCCTTGATCGCCGTCGACCTGGTCAAACCGGCGAGCGTCCCATGACGCCACACCCAACCACACCTGCCAGCGCGAAGCGTCAGCGCCTGTTGATTTTATCAGCCGTTTGGCGCGAGCCTACGGGCCGGATGTGTTCTCTCGATGGTTCAGGCCCGTACGCTCGCGCGAAACGGCTGATCCCACGTGGGATCGGATTACATCAACAGGCCGGTCAGCGAGCGGCCTGCTCTGACGTTCGCGTCACCCGCGGCCACTTGCTCACGCGTCGTGCTGGCATGGGCGACGGGCAGGCGACACATCCCCACACCGCTTCACACCACTCTCCCGCGTTCACTTTGATCGAGATGATCGTCGCACTGGTGTTGGCGTCGCTGATGATGGTCGGTTTGTTGGGGATCGTGTTGTCGGTCTCGAAACAGTCCGGCCAATTGCGACGTGACCAAACCGACCACGTCGCTGCGGGGGTGCTCGCCGATCGGCTGCGCGATGACTTGATCAACGCCCGCGGCATCGCCGCAGGCTCCGACACGTTGATCCTATCAGGTTACGTCGCACCGCAGAACGTGCCCGGCATGATCCGTTACGAACGAGCCTTGATCGGATCGCGACGACTGTTGATCCGACGCGTGAGCATGGAACGCGAGGTGTGTTGGGTCGACTTCGGTGCCTTTGAATTTGAAGCGTACGACGAGTTCGATCCCGAGGCTCCGGTTCCCGAGATGACCGGCGGGCTACTACCGATGCCCGCTCGCTTTCGGATCGCCGGCCGGGACTCTGAGGGGCGACTCTTGTTTGACGAGGTGATCGATCACCATGAACTCTAGGCGTCGACGTTCGGGATATGTGCTGCTGGCGGTGTTGGCCGTGATGGTGTTGATGGTCACGGTGCTGGCGGCGCTGTCGGATCACAGCTTGCGCCGGGCGCTCGCCGCCGCCGATGCACGCCTTCGATTGCAACAGCGACTGGGCGCTCAGTCGATTGAAAGAACACTATTGCCCGAAGCCGCCAAGGTCTTTGATCGATTGGAAGCTCAATCCGATGCGGCCAGAGAAATGAACGGTGTGGCGATACCGCCGGTCAAACAGATCCGTGGTGCCGTCACGATCGGCGGCGTGACCTTCGACGTCGTCCTGGCCGACGAAGACGCCAAGCTGAATCTGAATCAGGTCTACCACATGACCGGTCAGCGACGGACCGAGGCGACACTGGCAAAAGTGCTCGGCCCGATCGCCGGTCGGGCGGTTCGTTTGCTGCCTGCCACGGGGCCGATGACCGCAGCGCAGGCGGATTCTGGCAATGGCAACCGCGACGATGACTCGGAGGAGCCGGTGACGGAAATCCCCCGCGCGTTTCGCAGTTGGGGCGAAGTGTTTGACCTTCCCCGGCTTTCCTCCGGCTTGGGGTCAGACGCCGCGTTGCCGGCCGCCACCGGCGAGCTGACCTGCTGGGGCGGGGATGGGCTGAACGTCCGCCGAGCCTCCGAGACGTCGATCCAGGCCGCCGCGGGATGCGTGTTGTCCGACGCTGGCGCACGCCGACTGGTGAGCCGATATAGAGACAATCCGGCGACGTCGCTAGCGATTTTGCTGCAACAGGAAGCGAAAACGGAGACCGAGCGATTGCGGCTACGTAGAATGTTGGTGGAGACCAGCACGCACTTTTCGCTTTGGATCGACGCTTCGGTGGTCGCCCGACGAAGCCTGCGGACGTTTTCGGTGACGCAAACCGACCAGGACGGCTTCACCAAAAACGAGCGGTTTTCGTTTTGACCGACACACCGACGGACGATTCCACTGCCTGAAATCCCACTGCCTGAGAGCCACTGCGACTGATCGATGGATGTCACGGCCCAGCGACGATTGTTGAACACGTTGACCGCAGGCCTGGTGGCCTTTGCGGCCGGTGGCGTCGTCTGGTCGCTCGGTGACATCGGGGCCTCCGATCCGCCAGCGGTCACGGTGTTGGAACCGCCGAACGCGGCGCTTGATGCTCAGCGAAATCGAAACGCAGAACTGCGATCAGCCGAGAAACCATCGGCTGGCAGCGCCGTGACGGGGGACGTCCTGTCGTTGAAATTGCTGCAGCCGCTTTACGATCCCCCCAAACCGCCTCCGCCCAAACCACAACCCAAGCCCCAACCCGTGGTCGTCCGCAATCCGCCTGCGCCCAGGGCACCGCGACTGGACTGGACGTTGACCGGGACGATCATCGACGCCGATCGCAGTGTCGCGATCTTGACTGATGCATCGGGCAAAACGGACATCCGGGCCGCCGGCGAGGTCGTCGAATTGTCTCCGGCAGGTGTACTGGTGCGAAAAATCGATTCTCAAAAGGTCACCTTGGAGCTGCGCGGAACCGAATCGACGCTGCGGTTGCAACCAACCTTTCAGCCCGGCGGTGGAGCCAATGCCGATCGGCAGAACCGGAGACGCAACCGATGACCGGCTCGGCCGAAGACGATGCAGCCGAACGCGATGAAGCCCAAAGCGACGAAGCACGGTCGCGGCAAGCGACGCCGATGAACCCACACGGTTCTGGTCGCGCCAGTGAATCCTCGACCGATCGGTTTTGTATCGATGGCGGTGGACTGCTCGCGCAGACCGAATCGGGATGGTTCCTGCAGGTCGGAGCGGAGCCTGTCGAACTTGATGCGGAGTCGTCGCCGGAAGTCGCCGCGGCAAGCTTTGCCCGCTTGTGTGACGATGTGCGCGGCGCCGAAAAACGATGTGTGCTCGGGTTGCCTGCCGGAGAGTGCTTTTTCGTTTACGATGACTTACCCGCCGGGATCGATGCCAAAGATCGCGACGCCGTGACCTTTGAATTGGAGCGACATTTTCCGCTCGACGCCGAATCGATGGTCGCCGACTACTTTGTTCGACCATCCGCCGGTCAGATCGCGGCGATTGCAATCGAAACCCGGCGGCATCGAAAGATGGTTGATGCTTTGGAAGCAGCGGGCATCGATGTCGTTGCGATTCTGCCGACGACCTTTCTGGTCGCCAGGACGCTTCAGCGCGGCCGTCCGACCGCGTCTCCGTACACCGCGTTGATCCTCGGCGATGCGGCGTCTGAATCGGTATCGGTCGACGCGGACGGGGTCTATCAGTGGCGAAAGTTCTGTGGCGGTGACGACGAACTTGCGCGACATCAAGCCGTCGTCGCCGAACCGAGCGAATCATCGCAAACGACAATTGTTCTGGGGCGATCTGAGTTGACGTTTCAACCGGTCGGACAGGTGGAGCGGTGTGATCGTGATGTCATCCAACTTGCGGCCGAAGGTGCCGGGCTTGTCTTGGGCGGCCGCTGGGGACGCTGGCCGGATCTGCGACGCGGGGACTTGGCACCGAGTGATCCGCTCAGGGCCGTTGCCGCTCCGTTGCGACGACTGGCGATCGCCGCCGCGTGCTGCTTGATGGTTCTTCTGATCGCATCCTGGTATCGCGGTGGGCGGTTGGCCGAGCGATCTGAATCGCTTCGTCAGCAGCAACGGGCGCTGTTTGCCGAATCCTTTCCACAGCGTCGTGTTCCCGTCTTGCTGATGCGGACGGTGCGAAATGAACATCGCAAGACGTTGGGATCGCGCGGCCGTGGAGATGCGATCCGCTTGCCCGTGGCCGCGACGACCGTCCTGCGCGAACTGTACCGGGGGCTGCGGCATGCACAGCAAGTCGGTGCAGCCCGGTTTCGCGTGATCGATGTCAAGATCGTTGACGGAGATTGCTCGTTGACCGTTCGCGCCGTCGACGCCGTTCAAATCGGGACGATCGCACAATCGCTGGAAACGGTCGGCTTTCAGGTCGCACCGCCGGCATCCGACCAGATCGATCCCAGCAAGGATGAACCGATTCCGACATATCAATCGACCCTGTCGGCGGTTTGGAAGCCAACGCCGATCGACGCTGATGAAGGAGTCGATTCATGAACGCGATGACACGACGAATTCTGGTCGGTGCTGCGATCATTCTGGTCGGGTTGTACGCCGCGTCGAGTGTCGTCGACACGTGGGCGGCGGCTGAGCGACTGGAATTGGATCGGCGAGATTTGGAAGAGTTGCGACAGAAGCTTGGGGAGATGGAACAAGTTGCCGATGCGCCGCGTGTCGCGGCACTGGAGCTCGAAGAACCCAATCAAATCCTGGATCGAATCAATGCGGCGCTACAGCAAGCCAAGCTGTCAACCGATTTGCTAGCGAATCAGACGCCTAGCGAGCCGCAGCGGATCGGGCAGACAGACTTCAAGCTTCGCCGGGTGGAGATCAAGCTCAACGCGGCGACGGTGGAGCAGATCGTGTCGTTCTGTGATGCGCTCAAAGACGAATCGACCGGCAGTTTGGTGCGAGATTTACAGCTGTTTGATCCACGTCAATCGGGTTCGCGCGAGACCTGGAATTCTCAGCTGACCTTGACCCAAATCATCTTTTCACCGAAAAGCGACACGTGAAAGTGTCTCGGCGGTTCGAGTGGCAGGGCATGAGTGTTGGTGTTTAGCCTTTAGGCGATTCCCGGTCGCTGCATTGCAGCGACAGTGTGCGCCTCCAGGCGAACATCCATCGGCTGTTGAAATTGTTTTTTCCGGTGCCTGTGCCGTTCGCGTCTGACGCCCCTTTCCGCGGGCGACCGAATACTTTTGCATGAAAAGAGCATAGAGTGGAATTGGGATGCGTCGAAATGGAGTTCGTAGCGATCGATTGCGGCTGATGGCGCTGTCTGCTGCGCGAGCTGTGGCCCGTCTGCACCAACTCTCGGTTTTCTCCGGGATCTTTCTCTTCGTCTGTCTGCTGCCCATCGGATGTTCGTCGCTGCAAAGCAGCAATCAATCGATCATTTCGGTCCAGACGAAGCGGGATACCGAACGCGCCAATCGTCTGACGTACGCGGGAATTCGATCGCTCGGCAAGCAGCATTTTAATCAGGCCGCCAAACACTTTCGCGAGGCGGTGGCGGCGGATTACACGTATGGCCCGGCCCACAACAATTTGGGACTGTTGCATTACGAGCAAGGCAACTTGTACCAGGCCGTGATGGCGTTTGAGCAGGCGCGAGAATTCCTGCCGAATGACCCGGCGGTGGTCTACAACCTGGCCTTGGCACTCGAATCGGCCGGGCGGACCGGCGAGGCGCTGGAGCTTTATTACACCGCCAATGCAATGGATCGTGCGAATCCTCATTATTTGGGCAATTTGGTGCGATTGCGAGTTCGGATGGGCGAGCACGACGAGTTACTGGTTCAGCAATTGCGGGACTTGGCGCTGATCGAAACGCGGCCCGATTGGCGGCGTTGGGCGGACACACAACTGGCCCTTTCCCACAACGACGCCTTAGATCGCGGGCCCGCAGCGCCCGATCTGGAAGCGACGGTCAACGAGGCGAATGAGCCCGACCGGACGAAGCTGAGAACAAAAATCATTGACTTAACGCCCGTCATGCCCGCCTCAGCCGAGCAACCGATCGCCGAACCGCGGGGCGACGATCGACCCGACGAGGACGATCTCCCCGATGTCCCACCACCGATCGCCCCCCTCCAAGCCCCAATGGTCGATCCGATTCCCGATCTGCCGTCCAGACCTCCCTCTCCACCAGCACCAACCGCCGTCAAACCATCGTCACTCGAAGAAAGCGTCGTCGAAGACCTGACCGGAAATGACTGATCGGGGACATGGCACAATGACTGATCGGGGACAGGGCACTATCAATCTGGATCCTTGCTAGCATTGGCCCGGTCGGGGTCTGTCCCCGTGTTGGATCATGACCGGGGTCTGTCCCCCGTGGATCCCGCCGGCGGATCCGGAACTAAACCCACGGATGGCAGCGCGTACCCACGGATGTCATGCAGTCAGGTATCCGTGGGTACGCCTTGCCATCCGTGGGCTGCTTCGTCTTTGATCCAGGGTCTGTCCCCGGCGATGACCGTCCCCAGCAGGCTTGCAAGCAAATGGTCTGGTCTGACCGGGGTCTGTCCCCAGTGGGACCGGTCGGGGTCTGTCCCCGTGTTGGATCATGACCGGGGTCTGTCCCCCGTGGATCCCGCCGGCGGACCCGGAACTAAACCCACGGATGGCAGCGCGTACCCACGGATGTCATGCAGTCAGGTATCCGTGGGTACGTCTTGCCATCCGTGGGCTGCTTCGTCTTTGATCCAGGGTCTGTCCCCGGCGATGACCGTCCCCAGCAGGCTTGCAAGCAAATGGTCTGGTCTGACCGGGGTCTGTCCCCAGTGGGACCGGTCGGGGTCTGTCCCCGTGTTGGATCATGACCGGGGTCTGTCCCCCGTGGATCCCGCCGGCGGACCCGGAACTAAACCCACGGATGGCAGCGCGTACCCACGGATGTCATGCAGTCAGGTATCCGTGGGTACGTCTTGCCATCCGTGGGCTGCTTCGTCTTTGATCCAGGGTCTGTCCCCGGCGATGACCGTCCCCAGCAGGCTTGCAAGCAAATGGTCTGGTCTGACCGGGGTCTGTCCCCAGTGGGACCGGTCGGGGTCTGTCCCCGTGGTGGATCATGACCGAGGTCTGTCCCCCGTGGATCCCGCCGGCGGACCCGGAACTAAACCCACGGATGTCATGCAGTCAGGTATCCGTGGGTACGCCTTGCCATCCGTGGGCTGTTTCGTCTTTGATCCAGGGTCTGTCCCCGGTGGATCGGGGTCTGTCCCCGGTGAGGGAGGCGTGGCGGGCTAGGTGCCTATCTCGCGTGCTCGCGGTGGGTGGCTTTGCCGTCGATCGTGTTGCTGTCGTCAAAGGGATGCAGTGGTTTGCTATCAAAGGTGGTGGTGGTGTGAACGTGTACCGATCCGAAGCCGCGGAACAGTTTGGCGAGCACAAACTTGCGGATCAAATTTCGGCCCACCGGAACCAGCATCACGAATCCGACGAGGTCGGTCAGCAATCCGGGGGTCAGCAACAGCGCGGCCGAAAACACGATCATCAGCCCGTCCTGGATCTCGCGACTGGGCATCCGCCCCTCGGCCAATGCCAATTGAAACTTCTGCCAGGCGATCAGCCCCTCACGTTTGGCCAGCCAAGAGCCGATAATGCCGGTGATGATGACCAGCAAGAACGTCGTCGCGGCCCCCGTCACCTCGGCCACCTGCAACAACAGGTACAGTTCGACCAGCGGGACGGTGACGAACACAAGAAGCAGTCGAAGTAGCATCGAAATCGCCTACAATTGGCGGAGAATGGAGCCTGGCAAACACGCGGCAAACCGGACCGGTGGAGTGCCATCGTGACCGTCGGCCGTTGTCGATTTGCCTTCAAGGCGAATTCCGTGCCATTTGCCCGATTTCCAAACGACTTTCCGTCACACCCCAACCCGATTTCCATCAGGAGACGATCATGATTGACCAATCGATGACTGTTCCCGGTGCGGAAGATTTGTACGCCCGGCTGTGGCATCGTGGCGACGGCACCGAGCGCGGGGTGATGATTTTGGTCCACGGACTGGGGGACCATGGCGGGCGCCATGTTTCCTTTGCCAAGCGGATGCTGCGACGCGGCTGGGCCGTATTTGCGGTCGATCTGCCCGGCCACGGACGCTCGCCGGGAAGACGCGGGACGGCCAAAAGTTACGACAGCGTGCTGCAGATCATCGCCGCCTCGCGAAAGCTGCTGTGGGAGTCGTTTGCCGAAAAAGATCAGGTGTTGATCGGCCACTCCATGGGAGGCAACTTCGCGGTCAACTACGCGCTGCGTCACGAAGAGTTCGACGCGATCGGAACACCGGATTTATCCGGATTGGTCTTGGTCGCTCCGATGTTGATGCCGCCGAGTTTCCTGGATCGATCCAAGATTTTCGCGGCCTGGGGAACGGGACAACTGTTTCGCTGGATCCGACTCTCCAAACCACCACGGATGGATCAGTTGACCCGTGATCACGACGTGGCCGAACGTCTGCGGACAGACCCGCTGCAACACAGCCAGATCTCGCTGTATCTGGCGACTCAACTGTTGGCACAAGGCCGCTTCGCACTCGATCACGCAGCCGCGATCAAGACACCGACGGTGGTGATGTTGGGTGACGAAGACGAATTGATCGATCAAGCCGCCTGTCGCAACCTGTCACTGCGAATGCGCGGGTGGTCGGAGTTTGTCCGCTGGCCCGGCGGACGTCATGATCTGCTGCACGACGTCGATGCTGAACACGTGGCAGACCATCTGGCCGGTTGGATGAGCCGTACAATCATGGCAGTTCGACCGGCATCGCAGGTGGCCCGTCATTTGGATCTGAACCCCGAATCGCTTGACGGTACTTGGCCCACCACCGGTCCGCCTGGGCCTCGGACCATTCCGGTAGGTCACTGATGCGGTCGAGTTGATCGATGATCTGTTGAGCCGAACCCGGGCGGTCGTTCGGGTCTTTTGACAAACAGCGAAAGACCAGATCGTCCAGTGCCGGTGGGATCGATCGGTCGGTGTGCTCGCTCGGCCGCGACGGCGGAACATTGGCAAGCTGGTGCAGGATTTCGGCAATCGATTGCCCGCTGACTGCGTTGCGTCCGGTGAGCAGAAAAAACGCCACCGCACCGAACGAAAACAGATCGGATCGCGGATCGTTGGTCCCCGGATCGTGAAGCCGTTCCGGTGCCAGATACTGCGGTGTCCCCGCCACCAGATTACTCGCTGTGATCGCCTGTGAACTGGTGGTGTGAATCGGCTTGGCAAGCCCAAAGTCAAGGACCTTCACGACATCGGAGGTCCCGCCACGTACACAAATCATCACGTTGCCGGGTTTCAAATCACGATGCACCAGTCCGGCATGGTGGGCTTCGCGGAGTGAATAGAGTACCTGTCGCAGCAAGAAGATAACGCGGGACGGCTCGATCGCGTTTTCAAGATCCACCAGGCGAGAGAGCGTTAATCCGTCGATGTATTCCATCACCAGATAAAAGATCCGCTCCTCGGAGACGCCATAGTCTAAAACGCGGACGGTGTTCACGTGCTCCAACTGGCTGGCCGATTGTGCTTCGCGCTGAAATCTGGCAATGCTTTCCTGATCGCTAAATTGGGGTTTGAGCAACTTGATGGCCGTGGGGCGTTTCAAGAGCTCATGCTGTGCTTTGAACACCTTGCCCATCCCTCCCTCACCGATCTGCTTTTCCAGTCGGTACTGACCCAGTTTCTGGTCTTCGCCGAAACGATGACGGAGGCGATGGATGGAATAGTACGAGCCGGCGGCGATGCACAAGCAGAGCGCCGATTGAACCATGACAGCCAAGGCAAAAACGCGTGTGACGCGCGCTGATGGATCGACTTCATCGACATCAAATTCGGTCGCGACACCCACCTGGAGATCTTCCATCCAACGCCAAGCGCCGACGACGGTGACACCGCGATAGTCACGATAACCGTCGACGTCACAGCCGTCGTTTCCGGAGAGACACATCCGGGCCATCTTTGTCAGCGGAAGCGCCTCGGCGGGTTGTTCGAACCGATAGCCCGCCGTGGTATTTCCGCCCGGGTCACGAAGGAAAATGTTTCGAACGCTCTGGTCAGTTGCTGTCGGGATCAATCCGGCTTGTTCAAGTTGACGATCGAATCGGCTGGTCGTCAGCAGTTGGCCGTCGCGGTTAAAGATGTAGGTCTCACCCGATTCTCCCAAGCGGAACGCACGCGTGATCTGCTTCGATTTCTCTTTGCTTTTCGAGTCGTGTATCTGCAGCGCGGCAATGATGCGGCCGTCGGCGTCGCACAGTGGCGTCACGATCGCCAGATGTGGATGGAACACCGTGCTCTCGTCCAGCTTGGCGATCGAATGATCCCGCTCCAGCGGCGCGAGCTCGGAGTGTCCTTCGAACACCGACGCCAGAATGCTGGCTCCCCACGGCGTTGCGTTCTGACCGATGCGTCCGCCGTCAGAGGTTGATTCGACGATCAGACGGTAGCGCTGATCCCAAATCGTGAATTGTTCCTCGCGTCCGGCCAGGGCCGTGAGTTCGCGGTGAATCTGCAAACGAATCGGCGCCGCACCGGGGGTTTGGGACAGATCGTCGGCGTCGCGGGTGAGGGTGACCAGGTCGCCAACGGACTGGCGAAGATGGCCGCTGCGGGCCCAGGATTCCGCCTTTTCAATTTCGTGATCAAGCCATGTTCTCAAGGCCAAGACGTTGCTGTCGACGATTTCATTCAGGGTTTCGCGGCGGATCTCCTTTCGCAACGTTTCGATGTATCGTTGGACAAGATAACCGATCAGCGCAAGGGCCAAGCACGAGATCAATCCGCCCAGGGCCAGTTGACCTTGGCGGCCAAGACCATGCGAAAACTGCCACCAACGCTCTACCCCGATGCCGATCACGTTTCTCTTGGAGGCGGTCAGCACCTTCGGCTGGAAATCAGCAACGGTTGTGTCGGCGGATCGAATGAGGGTCCGCGAATCATCATGCTCCAGCAACGCATCAACCGCGTTGCGAAGTTCGGGCTCGTTGCCGCAAACGTCTTCCAAGACACGTTCACGTTCTTCCCGATCCAGATCGACCACCCGGAGAAACAGCTCTTTGACTCGGCCGTATTGGTTCGGCGTCACGTCTGGTCGTCCTCGTTGAGTTGCTGACGCAGCCAGGCGCGGACGACGCGCCATTCACGATCGACGGTCGACTTGGAAAGATTCAGGTACTCGGCGACCTCTGCGCTGGTCATTCCGCCGAAGAAACGCAGCTCGACGATTTGCGCCTGCCGGGCATCGATCTCCTGAAGCTCCGCCAACAGCTGGTCGACGGCGATCAGGTCGTGATCGTGGTCCGGAGAAAGAAACAGTTGGCCTTGGAACGAAATCCTTTTGGCGGCTCCGCCTCGCTTTTTGCGATTTCGGCGACGTGCGTTGTCGACCAGGACGCGGCGCATGGCTTTTGCACCGATCGCCAGAAAATGGGTGCGCCCCTGCCACTGGACCTGCTTTTGATCGATCAGTCGCAAGAACGCTTCGTGGACCAGCGCCGTCGGCTGCAGCGTCGCGTCGTTGGGTTCGTGTCGCAAATAGGCTGCCGCGATCGAGCGAAAATCTTCGTAGACCAATTCCAACAAGTCGTCGGCTGCCCGTCGCTCGCCGCCGGAAACGCGTTGCAGAAGTTCGGTGGGGACGGCGTCGGCGTCGTCATGGGGGCTTTTCGAAAAAAATCCGTGAACCGATGACTCATTCAAAGTGGATCTGTCGCGTTAACGGCGTCAACCCAGGCCTTCGTTCTGCGACGTCCCGTTCTGTCCAAACACGATCCATCCAGAGAACTTCGCTTGATGCCCGAGACGACCACCCTGTTTTTGATCGACCCGGATCCTTTGGCCCGGCGGATCGTCGGCCGGATCGCGGATCAAATGAACCTCGATTTCCGGAACTACACAAGCGCCGAGGACTTTGTAGAAGCATACACGCGCCGCACGCCGGGGTGCATCATCGCGGAATTCAGGTTGCTGGGAATCAGCGGAATCGAGCTGCAGAATCGATTGGTTGACGAGGGCATTTCCTTGCCGATCATTTTCGTTTCCGCACATGCAGAAATCGCCTTCGCGGTGCGGGCGATGAAGCAAGGTGCGATCACCGTTCTGGAAAAACCGGTCAGCGAGCAAGCGTTGTGGGATTCCATCCAACATGCGCTGGCGCATGCAAAACGAGTTCGGCGGATGGATGCGAAGCATGCAGCGATCGGCATGCGTTTGGCAAAACTGACCTCCAAAGAGCGTGACGTTTTTGATCTGCTGGTCCAAGGACACCCGAACAAGGCGATCGCCAATCGACTGGATCTGAGCATTCGAACGGTCGAGGCGCGGCGGCATCACATTTTCAGAAAGACCGGCACAAAATCCATCGCACAGCTTGTACGAATGGTGGTCGAGACCGAGCGCCGCGGTGGGGATCGCTGAATTGCGGTAAGGGAGTCGGAAAAAATGGCACGGGCGTCCGTGTTGGTGTGCAGGCTTTGGCCGCCCTGCTTAGGGCGATGCTTATCTTGGGGTACGATGGCCCTTCCGGGCCGTCGCCCGTGGGGCTCAGCGCGACGACCTGGAAAGGACGTCGTACAGCTCTTGTTTGCGACGACCTAGAAAGGGCGTCGTGCAACTGCCCGCGGCTTCCGCCTTGGTCACCCGATCACGTCGCAGCCCATCCAGGGTTGCAGGACTTTGGGGACCGCGATGCTGCCGTCGGCGCGTTGGTGGTTTTCGATCACGGCGATCATGGCGCGTCCGGTTGCGACCGCGGTGCCGTTGAGCGTGTGAAGGAACTTGGTGCCTTTTTCGCCGGTCACCTTGTAACGGGTGTTCAATCGACGCGCTTGATAGTCGGTGCAGTTGCTGGTGCTGGTCACCTCGCCCCACTCGCCGCCGTCGCCGCGTCCCGGCATCCAGGCTTCCAAGTCGTACTTGCGATAGGCCGGGCCGCCGAGGTCGCCGCTGGCGGTGTCGACGACGCGGTAGGGGACTTCCAAGGCGTCGAACAACTCACACTCCAGCGACTTCATCTCTTCGTGCATCGCGTCACTTTGATCGGGCAGGGTGAACGCGAACATTTCGACCTTGGTGAATTGATGCACGCGATAGAGTCCCTTGGATGCCCGTCCGGCGGCGCCGGCTTCGGTGCGAAAACAGTGACTCAGCCCGCACAGTTTGATCGGCAATTCGGTATCGGCGAGCGTCTGATCGCTCATCATCCCGCCCAGCGTGATCTCCGCCGTGGCGACCAGGTTCAGTTCGGTGTTTTCGATGCTGTAGATCTGGGTCTCGGGGCCGCGGGGGTTGAACCCGGTTCCCTGCAGCACGCTGGTCAGCGCCAGGTCGGGCGTCGAAACCGGCGTGAAGCCTCGATCGGAAAGGAACGAGATCGCGAACTGTTGCAGTGCCAGGTCCAAGCGGACGGCGGCGTTGCGAAGGAAATAGAACCCGGCACCGGCGACCCGTGCCCCGCCTTCGAAGTCGAACAGGTCGTGCTTCTCGCCGAGCTGCAAGTGATCGAGCGGTTTGAAGTCGAATTCCGGTTTCGGCGTCGCACCGAAAGACAGCTCTTTGGCGTCGTCCTCGCCACCGGTCGGTGCGTCGGGGTGGGTCAGGTTGGGGATCAGCGTTTGGATGGCCAGGATTTGGTCTTCCAATTCGTCGCACTGTTTTTGGGCGGCGTCCTTCTGCTCTCGCAGTTCGCGTCCCTTGGCGATCAGCTCTTGTCGCTGGTCGTTATCGGATGCCTTGGGGATCTGCTTGCTGACCTCGTTGGCTTGGCGGTTGAGGTCTTGGGCGAGTTGAAGCTGGGTGACGCGTTGGGCGTCCAATTCGACGATGCGATCGACGTCACAGGGCACGCCGCGGCGCTCACAGTTCTCGCGGACCAGTTCAGCATTTTGGAGGATGAATTTCCGATCAAGCATGATGAGTTGTGTGGTGGGGAAGGTTCGTTCGCTGTGAGAATCTTCGTGGGACGGGCTGGAAGCCTATCCCACTTGTTTGGCGATTTCGTTCCAAAGTCGGGTGGAAGCCTGGATGCCGCGATGGTAATCCTGGACACGGAATTTTTCATTGGGGCTATGCGTGTTATCGTCGGAAAGCCCCCAGCCGAGCAGCAGACAATCGCAGCCGAGCACCTCTTGAAACCGCGTCACGATCGGAATCGAGCCGCCTTCGCGGATGAACACCGGCTTGGTACCGAAGGCGGCATCGATGGCGATTTCGGCGGCCTTGGCGAAGGGCGTGTCGATCTTGGCTAACATGCCCGGCGCCCCGTGATCGGTTTCTAATTCCCAGGTCACACCGGTCGGGGTGACGGCGTCAAAATGCTGCCTCAATTGCTCGGTCAGTTCCTTGGGGTCTTGGTCGGCGACCAGTCGAAAACTGATTTTGGCCGATGCGATCGCCGGGATGATGGTCTTGACGCCTTCGCCTTGATGGCCCGATGTCAGCCCGTTGATGTCGAACGTCGGTCGCGCCCAACGTCGCTCGTCGGTCGTGTAACCCTGTTCCCCGAACAGTTCTTTCACTCCGACACTTGCGGCGAACGCTGCGTCCGATTGCGGCAGCTGGGCCCATTGTTGGCGTTCGGCTTCGGTCAGCGGCTGCACCCGATCGTAGTAGCCCGGAACTTGGATCACGCCGTTTTCGTCGACCATCGAGGAGAGCATTTTGCAAAGCGCGATCGCGGGGTTCATCACCGCTCCGCCGAACGATCCGCTGTGCAGGTCCTGGCTCGGTCCGCGGACGGTCAATTCATACGTGGCGATCCCGCGCAATCCATAGGTGATTGCCGGTTGCCCGTCGGCGTACTGGCTGCTGTCGCTGATGACGACGCAATCGCAAGCGAGTTTCTCGGCCAACTCCGGCAGCATCCGTTCCAGGTTTTCGCTGCCGACTTCCTCCTCGCCTTCGATCAGAAACTTGATCTGCAGCGGCAAGTCGTGACCGGCCGACAACCAGCGGCAAACGCTTTGGATGTGCGTCAGGACTTGACCCTTGTCATCGGTCGCGCCGCGGGCGAACAGGTCGCCGCCGCGCACCGTCGGTTCGAATGGACCGCTGACCCAGTCCTCCAGCGGTTCGGCGGGCTGGACGTCATAGTGGCCGTAGACCAGCACGACCGGTGCTCCCGCCACCGGCGCCGTTTGGGCAACCACCATCGGATGTCCTTGGGTCGGGATCGTTTCGACGGACAAGCCGGCGGCAGCGAATTTCTCGCCGACCCAATCACAGGCGCGGCGAACTTCTGCGCGCAGACGGCTGTCGCTGCTGACGCTGGGGATCCTTAACCAGTCGATAAGGTCGTCTAAAAGCCCGTTGCGGTCGGCGTCAAGGGATTCGATCAGCTGGTTCAGTGACGTATCGTCCAGCGGCCCTGGGGCGGCGTTTTCGCGGGGTGGAGACACAACAATGACTCAGATTCTGGGGGTGAAAAGTGGGAAAAACCGTTAAAATCGGGTCTGCCTTCGGCTCTACAACCGCGCTACAATAGGGGCCGTGCAATCGTAACAACAGTGGGCGTCGCCACTGGCCCAGCGTTACCACGACGGAGCAGTTTTCGAAAATGTCAGACAAGCAAGTCATGGTTGCCGAACCGGCCGTCGAAAAAGAACAGCAAAAGAAGCCCAAAAAACAGCCTCGCTACAACGTCATTCTTTGGGATGATTCCGACCATAGCTACCAGTACGTCGTGATGATGATGCGGAAGCTGTTTCGATATCCGGTCGAAAAAGGATTCGAGATCGCGACCCAAGTCGACTGTTCCGGCAAAGCGATTTGTCTGACCACCACCATGGAACACGCCGAATTGAAACGCGACCAAATCCATGCCTATGGCAAAGACGATTTGATTCCGCGCTGCAAAGGCAGCATGAGTGCGACCATCGAACCGGCTAGCTAGAGCATGTCGGCAAAGTTACGCGTCACCACCCTGGGCTGCAAAGTCAATCAGTACGAAACCGAACTCGTTCGACAGGGCCTGCAGCGGGTCGGTTTTCAGGACTGCGCCGATGGAGACCAGGCCGACGTCTGTATCGTCAACACCTGCACGGTGACCAATCAAGGTGACGTCAAAAGCCGGCAAGTGATTCGCCGCATGGCCCGCGACAACCCCGACGCTCGGATCGTCGTGATGGGTTGTTATGCCACACGAGCTCCCGAGGAAGTTGCCAAGCTTCCCGGGGTGGCCGAAGTGGTGACCGACAAACGCGAGCTGCCCGATCTGATGTCGCGGTTCGGCGTCGTCGACGTCCCCACCGGGCTGGACGGTTTTTCCGGACGGCATCGTGCGTACGTCAAAGTGCAAGACGGTTGTTTGTTGCGTTGCAGTTACTGCATCATTCCCCACGTGCGGCCAAAACTCTCGTCGCGACCGCTGCAACACATCGTCGACGAAGTCCGTCGATTGACCGACGCCGGCCATCGCGAAGTCGTGTTGACCGGCATCCATCTGGGCCACTATGGCGTCGATTGGAATCGCAACAAACCGCGCGAAGAATGGACGCGGCTGTCGGATCTGGTTCGGCAGTTGTGCCAGTTGCCCGGTGATTTCCGCATCCGTTTGTCCAGCATCGAAGCGACCGAGGTGACGCGCAGTCTGATCGACGTGATGACCGAGTATTCCGATCGGCTGGTGCCTCACGTGCATCTGTGTCTGCAATCGGGAAGCGACTCGGTGTTGCGGCGGATGCGCCGGCGCTGGGGCACACGGATGTTCTTGGACCGCTGCCGAAAGCTGGAGGCGGCGCTGAACAAGCCCGCGATCACGACCGACATCATTGTCGGATTCCCCGGCGAAACCGATGCCGAATTCGAACAGACCCTGCAAACCTGTCGCAGCGCCGGGTTCTCCAAAATCCATGCCTTTCCCTTCAGCGCACGCCGGGGCACGCCGGCCGCCGAGATGCCCGACCAATTGCCGGGTGATCTGAAGAGCCAACGCGTTCAACAACTCGCCGAACTCGAATCGGAACTTCGCCGAGACTACTTTGCCAGTCTGGTCGGCGAGTCCGTGCAAGTGTTGGTCGAATCGCAGCGTGATCTGGTCACGTTGGATCACGGCGCGTCGCCAGCGCGGTTGTTACGCGGAACCACCTGTCGCTACGCACCGGCCGAATGGGTCAGTGACGATTCCGGCATCGCGACGGGCGATCTGGTGACCGCCAAAGTCACCCGCACCGACGAAGAGCGGTTGCTCGTTTCGGCGTAGCGACGTCGCCGTTTTACGTCGCTGCGTTCGCTAGAACGCGGACGTCGCAAGCGACTCGTTCCTTTCGATCACAAACTGAGCCGTAGGCGCTAGCCTCGGGCCTAACAAGTCTCGAAAGGAAATCCAAGGCCCGCGGCTAGCGCCGTCGGCTCATCGAGTAGGCGGCATTGGGCGTCAGCCTACGGGCCTCCATCGACGCCGGGGCCCGAACGCTTGCGCGAATCGGCTGATGTCACTCGATCACCAGCTGAGCCGTAGGCGCTAGCCTCGGGCCTTGCAAGTCACGAATGGCAATCCAAGGCCCGCGGCTAGCGCCGTCGGCTCATCGAGTAGGCGGCATTGGGCGTCAGCCTACGGGCCTCCATCGACGCCGGGGCCCGAACGCTTGCGCGAATCGGCTGATGTCACTCGTGTCATGAACCACCTTCTGGCGAAGGTAGCTGCGAAAGACAATATGTCCTACGTCGAGCTTTGCTGCCCGATCGGCGACGTGTCCTCTTGGGTGTCGACGAATCGCACCGGCACTTCGAAGTCCTCCATCGGGGCGTCTTTTCCGGTCGCTTCCAGGTAGGTGTATCCGGCGAGCGCTTTTTCAAATGCCGCGACGATTCGGCCGGCTTGCTGGTGATCGATTCGCTCTTGGGCGATCGCTTCTTCGACCGTATGGCCGATGTTGTCCAGCAATTCGCGGTCGTCGTATTGGACGTAGCCGAGGACTTCCGAAACGGTGTCGCCCTTGACGATCGAGCGGATCTTGACCGTCGATCCCTCGCATTCGACGTGCACCGCGTGGGTATCGCCGAACAGGTTGTGCAGATCGCCGAGAATCTCTTGATAGGCCCCGACCATGAACACCGCCAACTGGTACGGTTTGCCGTCTTCGGGCGGATGCAGCAGCAGCGTATCGCAGCAGTCGTTTTCCGAGACAAACGAATCGACTTTGCCGTCACTGTCACAAGTGATGTCGCCCAAGACGGCATGTCGTGTCGGTCGTTCGTCCAGCCGGTGGATCGGCATGATCGGGAACAACTGGTCGATCGCCCAGGCATCGGGCATCGATTGAAACAGCGAAAAGTTGACGAAGTAAATGTCCGACAGCATCCGATCGAGATGCTCCAGCTCGGCCGGCAAATCGCCTTCGGCCTTGGCCAGTTCGCGGACGCGATGGCAGAGGGCAAAGTACAGGTTTTCTGCGGCGACACGCTGTTCCAATGGCAGATACCCGCCGCTGAACAGGTTCATGCACATGTCCAGTGTTAACTGGGCATCGTGGAACTTCTCCATCATGTTGTCGGACGTCAGATTGGTGTAGGCGTCCCACAGGTCACGGACCGGTTGTTCGTAATCTTCCGGCGGTCCTTCCGACGGCGGCCCTCCGTTGCCAGGCGAACTGGCCCAATCTGGCAGTTCGGTGTTGCCTTGTTTGGTGACACCAAGCGTTTCCATCACCAGGATGCTGTGGTGGGCGGCGACGGCACGTCCGCTTTCGGAAATCAGCTGCGGGTGCGGGACGCCGGCTTCGTCGCAAACGCTTTGCACGTGGTAGACGACGTCGTTGGCGTACTCTTGAATCGTGTAGTTCATGCTCGATTGGCTGTCGGTCTGGGTGCCGTCGTAATCGACGCCCAATCCGCCACCGACGTCCAGGTAGCCCATCGCAGCACCGCGGCGCTGCAGGTCGACGTAGATCTGAGCCGCCTCCAGGATCGCCGACTTCAGCTGCCGAATGTTTCCGATCTGGCTGCCGACGTGAAAGTGCAACAGTTGGAAGCAGTCGGCAAAACCCATTTCGATCATGCGATCCAGCGACGCCAAGACCTCGGCAACGGTCAGCCCGAACTTGCTGCGGTAACCGCCGCTGGCTTGCCATCGGCCGCTGCCGCGGGTAGCCAGTTTGACCCGCATGCCGATCGTCGGTCGCACGCCCACGGCCGAGGCGACGCGGAAGATCAGATCCAGTTCGCTGGCCTTTTCGACGACCGGGAAAATGGTTCGCCCCAGCCGCTGGGCCATCATCGCCAGACGGATGTACTCCTCGTCTTTAAAACCGTTGCAGACGATCGGGACCGAGGCGTCGCTCATCGCGATCGCGGCCAGCAATTCGGGCTTGCTGCCCGCTTCGACGCCGAAACCCAGCGGGGCGCCTTCGGCGACGATCTGCTGGACGACTTCGCGCTGTTGATTGACCTTGATCGGGAACACACAGCGATAGCGGTTCTGGTAACCGTTCTCTTCGATCGCCTGGGCAAAGCAATCGTGCAGATGGTGCAGCCGGTCGCGCAAGATGCCGTTGAAACGGAGCAGGATGGGCAGACTGAGTCCACGGTCGCCGAGCTGGTCGACGAGCGCCTTCAAGTCGATTGACGTTTGTCCATCTCGCGAGGGGGAAACGACCACCGTGCCCTGGTCGGAGACGTTGAAATAACCGTCGCCCCAGCGATCGACACCGTACTCTGCTACCGAATTTTGGATCGTCCAGCGATCCCGAGAATCTTGCTTCAACGCTTGATTGCCTCAACATTAGTCGCCTCGTTGGATTCGAGGCCTGGATTGGAAAGTGAATCAACACCAAAGCACTAGTGCTTCGTCAACGCTTAAACTTAGGGTGCCGCGGAAAAGGGGTCAGGTACCAAAAATGCGAAGCACCCTTCGGGCCATTTGGTTTTTGTTACCTGACCCCTTTTCCGCTCGATAAACGCAACCCCAAAATTTGACGCTGACAAAGCGTAGTAGATTCGAGTCGGCTTGTCAGCTCAACTCGGGACTCGGCGCCCCGTCTTTGTAGACACTTTGGACTTTTGCGATCCGCTGGATGAACTGTTCGATCGTCGGGGTTCGCTCCTCGACCTTGGGGTGCATCAGCTGCATCACGCTGCGGGCCAGGGAGGGGTCGACGTTGGGGCAGACGTCGATCAGCGGTTTTGGGGGCGAGGTGTCGTGGTGCAGTGCGGCCCGTCCGCTGACGACGTCCCCCTGCCAGGGATGGGCGAAGGTGATCAAGCAATAGAACGTCACGCCCAGCGAGAACAGGTCGACGCGTTTGTCGGTCGCACGCCGCCGGACGATTTCGGGCGACATGTAAAGCGGCGTGCCGGTGCGATTGCCGGGCACCATGAAGGGTGGTGTCGCCGGCAGGGTCAATCCGAAGTCGATCAGTTTGACGTCTTTGGACTCCGGCAACAGGATGAAGTTGCGGGGGCAAATGTCGCGGTGAATGAAGCCTTGATTGTGCACGTACTTGAGCGCTTCGCACATCGAACGCATCAGCATCATCCGTTTTCCGGCGACGTGCTGTTCTTGCCGCTGGACGATGATGTTTTGCATGCTGGGGCCGGCGACGAACTCCATGATCAGGATCGGTTCCCCTTTGGTCGAAACGCCCACTTCGTAGGTTTCGACGACGTTGGGGTGATGCATTTTTAGCGCGATCTCGCCCTCGGAGGGTTTTTTCAAGTGGCGAAATCGGCTTTCAAACAACTCGACCTTTTCCGGGTCAAGAATCTTGATCCCGACCATGCGGCCGCCATGTTCATGGTCCTTGGCGACGACGAACTTGGCCATCGTGCCGGTGAAGGCGGTCCGCTCGAGCGTAAAACGCTTCTGGATATCAATACGCCCGGTGCTCTTGCCACTGCTGCTGCCGCCGAGCATCGATTTGACGGAATCAAAAATCCCCATGGAGGCCCTACTTTCCGCAATAGTCGATCGCGCGGGCGATTTCAGTTTTCAGGTGTTTTCGCGGGACGATTCGATCGATGTAACCGTGCTCCAACAAGAACTCGCTGGTCTGAAATCCTTCGGGCAATTCGATTCCGATGGTTGCTTTGATGGTACGGGGGCCGGCGAATCCGATCAGGGCTTTGGGTTCGGCAAAGACCAGATCGCCCAGCGAGGCGAAACTGGCGGCGACACCGCCCATCGTCGGGTTGGTCAGGACGCTGATGAACAAGCCGCCCGCGCTGTCGTAACGTGCCAGCGCGGCGCTGACCTTGGCCATTTGCATCAGCGACAGGATGCCTTCGTGCATCCGGGCACCGCCACCGCTGGCGCTGATGATGATCAACGGCAAGTCTTGCGCGGTCGCGTGTTCGATCAACCGGGCCAAACGTTCACCCACGACCGAACCCATGCTGCCCATGATGAACGCGCTGTCGGTCACCGCCAATGCGACGCGTCGTGCCCGAATCATCCCCACACCGGTGATCGCGGCGTCGGACAGTCCCGTTCGCTTCTGTTCGCCGACCAGACGTTCGGCGTACCGCTTGCGGTCGGAAAACTCCAGCGGGTCGGTCGGCTGCAGGTGTTCGTACATCGCTTCGAACGTGCCTTCGTCGACCACCTGGGTGATCCGATCGGCCGCCGAGACGTAGAAATGGTGCTCGCACTTGGGGCACACGTTGAGCCGCTGTTCGACTTCCTTCTTGTAAACACTGGTCCCGCAACCAGGGCACTTCAGCCACAATCCTTCTGGAACGCCCCGTTTTTTCGGTGGACCCTGGGGGGAATCGCTAGGTTCGGGCATGGTAGAATTGGGCTGAGATTCGAGGGTGTCCATGCGAAAGAATCGAAGCGTTTTGGGCGATCGGTTTGCAGTGGAATGTGGTGACGAGCGGCCGGCTTTGCGTCCTGGCTCGCCGCGTAGTTTAGCTGATCATGCCGTTTTTCTCAGCCCCTAAATGTAATCCACCGCCGCGACCACTGGCGGTCGCTGTGGCGGCGTGATTTCTCGCTCTCGTGGAGATCCCCAAATTCTCGCGAATCGACGCCCGCGCCGGGGTGTAGCCGCCGGGAACCGATGTATGCTGCACTCCCGTATTCCCCATCCCGTTGTCAACCGGATCCTACCCCAAAATCACAACCATGAGTTGCAATCCTCTCCCCGTGCGACGCCCGCGTTGTTTTGCGTTGCTGGCCGCATTCCTGGTGGTCGGTCTGCCGTTCATTGTCTCGAAATCGGCCCACGCGGCAGAAATCTTTGTCGAAACCGAGAGTTTTGATGATGCTGGCGGGTGGAAACTGGACACCCAGTTCATTCAACAAATGGGGTCTCCGTATTTGCTGGCCCACGGGCTGGGCAAACCGGTCGATGACGCGGTCACCCAAATCGATGTGCAACAGGCCGGGACGTACCGCGTTTGGGTTCGCACCTATGATTGGGTGGCCCGTTGGGACGCCCCCGGCGATCCCGGCAGATTCCAGGTCCTGATCGGCGGCCAGACGCTACCGGAGACGTTCGGCACCGAGGGTGCCACGTGGGGCTGGCATGACGGGGGGACGATCCAATTGGACGCGGGCAAAACCGAGCTCCGCCTGAAGGACTTGACCGGATTCGACGGCCGCTGCGATTGCCTGTACCTGACCACCTCGCTCGATGGCGATCCTCCGCCGCCGGCCGACAAGGTGTTGACCGATTGGCGCCGCAAGCAACTGGGGCTTCCCGAAGAGCCGCTGGAGCGTGGCCCGTATGATCTGGTGGTCGTCGGTGGTGGGTATGCCGGAATGGGCTCGGCGATCAGCGCCGCACGGATGGGTTGCCGCGTGGCATTGATCCAAGACCGCGGCGTGCTGGGCGGCAACGGTTCCAGCGAAGTGCGGGTGTGGGCGATGGGCAACATCCGTCGCGGCAAGTTCCCCCGGATCGGCGAGATCATCGAGGAGTTCGCCGACCAAGCGACCAAGTCACCGGGTCGCTACGAGGAGTTCGGCGACGAGTTAAAAGAACGCGTCGTCCGCGCCGAACCCCAAATCGATCTCTGGCTCAATCACCACGCCTTTGACGCCGTCGTCAAAGACAATCACATCGTCTCGGTCGATGCACTCAATACCAAGACCGGCGCCGTGGTCCGTATGCTCGGCGATCGGTTCGTCGACTGCACCGGCCACGGCTGGCTGGGCCAATTCGTCGGAGCCGACAGTGACATGGCGCCCGATGGACGCATGGGGATGAGCAACATGTGGCGTTGGGACGAAACCGATTCGCCGCAGTCGTTCCCCGAAACCCCGTGGGCGCTGGATCTGGAAATGCAAGACTTTCCCTACCCCCGTGACCACCACGGTCAATGGTTCTGGGAGAGCGGATTCGACAAAGACGCGCTGGGCGACGCCGAGGGGATCCGTGACTGGAACTTGCGTGCCGTCTATGGTGCGTTCAATGCCATGAAAAACCGTGACGGTGCCGCCGATCACAAGACCGCCGTACTCACTTGGGTCGCCTATGTCGGCGGACCGCGGGAGAGTAATCGTTTGCTCGGCGATGTCATCCTGACCCAAGACGACATCGTCGCCAAACGTGACTTCCCCGACGGCTGTGTCCCCAGCACCTGGTCGATCGACCTGCACTATCCCAAAGAACAGTACGCCAAAAAATATCCCGACAACCCGTTCATCAGCGTCGCCGTTCATGACCGCCGCGTCGATCGGTCGTACGGCTATCCCGTTCCGTACCGTTGTTTCTACAGCCGCAACATCGACAACCTGTTCATGGCCGGACGCAACGTCAGCGTTACCCACGAAGCCCTCGGCACCGTCCGCGTGATGAAAACCTGTGGCATGATGGGCGAAGTCGTCGGCAAAGCGGCGTCGATCTGTGCCCTCCGCAACTGCACGCCGCGTGAGGTCTACGATGATCATCTGGACGAGCTGTTGAAACTGCTCGAACTGCCGGGCAAGGCTCGCCGCAGCACCCCCTCGGCACCGATCACCATCGACGAAGGCGCACTGCCGCGGGCGTCCAAGTACGGACCGATGACCGGTCAAGACCCGGAGTCGTTTGACGGCATCGTGATCGACGACCGCGAGGCAGAGCTGACAGGGAAATGGACCAGCGGCGGCGGCCGAAACGACCGCTATGTCGCTTACAGCTACAAGTACGCCGGCGGCAACTCCGGTGCCCAAGCGACGTACACGATCAAGGCCCCCAAGGCCGGCCGATTCCAGATCCTGGTCGGGTGCGCTCCGGCCGACGAACGCTTTAACAACCGTGCCACCGAAGCACCGGTCGAAATCCGAATCGGCGATCGGGTCGTTCGTGAAAGCGTCAGCTACCGAGGGACCGAGGAGCGTCAATTCACGCCGGTCGCGACGATCGACGTCGACAAAGATCAAGAGATCCACGTCGTTATCCTGACCGATCAGGCGAACGGACTGGTGCACCTGGATGCCGTCCAAATGATCGAAGCGAAGTGATTGAGACCCTTGCTCCCGAGCTCTGCCTGGGAACACACGACTTCGGAGGCTCCGCCTCCCGTCGGTCAACCGCGTGTGGCGGAGCCACACCGGCATCCCGTTCCAAGGCGGAGCCTTGGAACGACGGGCTCACTCAACCGGCCAGATCAAACTTGTCAGCCTTCCCCCGCCCCGTTCTAATTTCGGTTCAGCGTCAATCGACCACGGAACCGAAAGGACGGAAGGCTGATGAGTCAGACGGCGACAAAAACGGATGGGACCCGATCGAACGCTCGCAAGAAAAAGGGCAACGTGTTCCATCAGCGACTCGGATCGTTGACGTACTCCCAAGCCTGTCAGTTGCTCGGCGATGAAGGGGCAACGTTGATCCGCCAGGGGGCTCAGTTTCTAGACCTCAACCACGACGACGTTTTTCTGGGCGGCGATCTGTTCCGGGTCCGATTCCAGGACCCGGAGGAGGACAACGGCCTGGCGATCGCGACGATCACGCTGGAATCGGGGCGTCGCCGCCAATTGCTCTCCAATTGTGACTCCTGCGAGGGACCCTGCATTCACCTCGGTGCGGCCCTGGACCATCTGCTGCAATCCAAGAGTGATCTCGGCCTGGCCCAGCCGCCCGATGAATCGGTGCCGTTGGAACATCTGACACCCGACGAATTGAATCAGCGGGCGATCGCCGATCGCATCCAACGCGCCGAGGAAGAACGCATGAAGGTGCGTTCGACCAACACGTCCAAACCATGGACGGATTATTTGGTCACCAGCGAGCGATCCGGCAGAACGTATCGCGTCGCGCTGCGAGGATTTCACCCCGGGATGACGTATTGCACGTGCCCCGATTTTCGAACCAATAAATTGCAGACCTGCAAGCACATTCTGCACGTCCAAACCAAGGTTCGAAAACGATTCTCCGCCGCCAAAATCAACTCTCCCTACCGACGCAAGAAACTGTCATTGGGGCTGTGTTACGGCCAGCAGCGTGGGTTGTTGTTTCATCTTCCCTACAAAACCGACGCCAAGCTGGAAGAGATCGTCGGGGATGCGAATTCGATCCCCATTACGGATGCATCGGAGGCGATGACGCGGATCGAGGCGCTGGAAAATTCCGGGATCGACGTCACGATCTATCCCGACGCGGAAGCCTACATCCAGCGCCAGTTGACCCAACAGCGTGTTCGCGCCGCCTGTGACGAGATTCGCAAGGATCCGGAAAACCATCCGCTACGGACCGAATTGCTCGATGCGACGCTGCTGCCCTACCAGCTGGACGGGATTGCGTTCGCCGCCGGTGCCGGTCGGGCGATCCTGGCCGACGACATGGGGCTGGGAAAGACCATCCAAGGTATCGGGGTGGCTGAGTTGTTGTCGCAATTGGCCGACATTCGACGCGTGCTGATCGTCTCCCCGGCCTCGTTGAAATCGCAATGGAGGAACGAGATCCGTCGCTTCAGCGACCGGTCCACGCAAATCGTCTTAGGCACCGGGGCCGAACGCTGTGAACAATATCGAAGCGACACGTTCTTTACGATCTGTAACTACGAACAAGTCCTGCGTGACCTGACGGCGATCGAAGAAGTTCCCTGGGATCTGATCATCTTGGACGAAGGGCAACGGATCAAAAATTGGGAATCGAAGACGAGCAATGTGATTCGTCAGCTGGAAAGCCCGTTCCGGTTGGTGTTATCCGGGACGCCTCTGGAAAACCGACTCGGCGACCTGTTCACCGTCACTCGATTCGTCGACGAAGATCGTTTGGGACCGGCATACGAATTCTTTCATAAACACCACGTTGTTGACGAACGTGGCAAGACGTTGGGTTATCACCGTCTGGACCAGCTTCGCGATTCGCTGCGACCGATCCTGCTGCGCCGCACGCGCAGCGAGGTCGCCAAACAGCTTCCCGAACGGATCGACGAAGTGATTCGGATCGAACCGACGGCCGAGCAGAAAGAAATCAACGATTCCCATCTCGCCATCGTGGCCCAAATCGTCAACAAAAAGTTCATGACCGAAATGGACGTGTTGCGGATGCAAAAATCGTTGCTGATGGCACGCATGGCTTGCGACAGCACCTACCTGATCGACCAGGAGGAAGCCGAATACAGCAGCAAGTTGGAACGATTGACCGAGTTGCTGGAAGGGTTGATCGAAGATCCGACACGTAAGATCGTGCTGTTTAGCGAATGGAGACGCATGCTGGATCGGATCGAGCGACGGATGGACGCGATGGATTGCGAGTACGTTCGTCTGGACGGCCAAGTGGCTCAAAAGAAACGCGGCGAATTGGTGTCGCGATTCCAAAACGATCCCGAGTGCCGCGTGATCTGTATGACCAATGCCGGATCAACGGGATTGAACCTGCAAGCGGCCAACACGGTCATCAACGTCGATCTGCCCTGGAACCCTGCGGTGCTCGAGCAACGGATCGCACGCGCCTATCGGATGGGGCAAAAGAACCCGGTTCATATCTACAAACTGGTGACCGTCGGAGACACGATCGAAGAGCGGTTGTTGGAGACGCTGGCGTCCAAGCAGGAGCTTGCCGACGCATCGATCGATCTGGACAGCGACGTCACCAAGGTCGAAATGGTCAGCGGAATGGAAGACCTGCGACGTCGGCTGGAAGTCATCTTGGATCCCCTGCCCGCCGCGCCGGTCGATGAAAGCCAGCAACGACGGGTCGAGGCGGAAGCCCAAGTACTGCAAGCCAGACGCGAAAAGGTCGCCGCGGCAACCAGCGGTTTGATCAGTGCCGCACTCTCCTTGGCGGGTGAACTGATTCCGTCGGCCGACAATAAGGTGCCCGACGAGCAGACCGTTGCCGCGTTGACCGAGCGTCTGTCACAAAGCATCGACAAAGACGAACAGGGGCGCCCGCAATTGACGATCACGCTGCCGGACACCGAGGCCTTGCGAGGTCTGGCGACGACACTGGCAAAGCTGCTGGACGCGTAACGGTCGCCTCGGCGGGCATTCACCTGCAACCCCATCATTCTGCCCCGAATCATTCTGCCATCCCTGCGCTGATTCCAGCGGACGACGGCCATCGGAGCAACGAAAAGCGATCGTCCTGTAGGCGGACGGTCCCTCCAGAGGGCGTCCCCTCACCCACAGATCTTTCCGATCGACGCACTTCGGCCCGGAAAGTTTGCCAAACCCGAACATCTGCTACCGGCGGCAGATGACTCATCGCCCGCCGTCAATTCCGGCGATTGAAGGACAAAGAGTCCGACACTCTCGTGTGCTTCGTTTCGCGGTGGGATCCAGTGTTTGTCAGTCATTTCAATAGCTTTCTTCGCGGCGGAGCTGCGACCGCGGCGCGACAATTGCACCAGGCACTACGCGGCGCCGGCATCCAAAGCCGGTTCCAACACCTGGCCGGTCAAACCTTCACCGGTCGTCAGTGCACGGAAACCGAGGACGGTGAATACTACAGCACGCATTGGCCCGGCAAGGGGACGCTGCGAGACTCCGTCGATCGGATCCGCTTTCGACTGCATCGCCAACGATTCAAGCGCGCCACGGGTGGCACGAAACCGGGTGCGGAAATTTTCACCTCGCCGCACGGAAAACCGTTCACCCCCTGGCCTCCGCTGGACCACCCCGCGGCTGACCCAAACGCCGTCGACGCACAGCAGCACCTCATCCACCTGCATTGGATCTCCAAGTTCATCGACTTTCCCAGCTTCTTCGGTTCGCTTTCGGGCGACCAAGCTGTTGTTTGGACCCTGCACGACATGAACGCGCTGAGCGGCGGTTGTCACTTTTCAGGCGGGTGCGAGCGATTTCGCCTCGGATGTGGCAACTGTCCCCAAATCAAACGGCCCGGCCAGAGGGACGTCAGTTTTCGATCTTTTGAAACCAAGCGACGTGCGTTACAGGACATTAACCTGCACATCGTCGCGCCGAGCCGGTGGTTGCTGCAGCAAGCGCGCTCGAGCCCGTTGTTGGCCGGTGCGAGATCATTCACGCGGATTCCCTACGGAATGCCGACCGATCGACTGTATCCGATGCAGAAGCGGTTCGCCCGCGAAGCCCTCGGCATTGAGACCGACGCGTTCATCATCGGGTTTGGAGCGATGAGCCTTGGCAATCGCCGTAAAGGTGCTGCTGAGTTGGCTGCGGCGCTCGAACATGTCGGGCCGAACCCGAACGTTCGTTGCCTGGTGTTCGGCAGCGGAACCCTGTCCGAGTCAAACAAGGAGTTGCCGCAAACCATTCATGTCGGCAGCGTGCAGGACGATCGAACGCGTCGATTGGTGTACAGTGCGGCCGATGCGTTTGTTTTGCCGTCGACCGAAGACAATCTTCCGCTGACCGGTTTGGAAGCGATGGCATGCGGAACGCCGGTGATCGGATTCGATGCCGGCGGAATCCCCGACTATGTGATTCCGGGAAAGACCGGACTGCTCGCCGACACCGGCAACGCCGCACAACTGGCAAGCCGGCTAAAGACCGCAATCGCCAATCCGCAGGCCATCAAAGCGATGGGTGGACAAGCTCGAGAACTGATCCTGGATCAGTATCAGGCGGACACGGAGGCGCAGCGCTACATCGAACTGTATCGCACTCTCGTCGATTCCGGCGAACAATCTCAGCGCCGCGCTGCCTAACACTCCTTAAAAGATCCACCATGTCGACCTCGAATCGTCGCCTGCCCATCTTCCGAATCGTCACGCCGTCGTTCAATCAGGCGGAGTACTTGGAACAGACGATCTTAAGCGTCTTGTCACAACAGGGTCGCGGAACCGAGTTCGAGTTGCAATATGCCGTCGTCGATGGAGGCAGCACGGATGGATCGGCCGACATCATCAGAAAGTACCGCAACGAGTTGGCGTTTTGGTGCAGCGAAAAAGATCGCGGTCAATCACACGCGATCAACAAAGGATTCGAGCAGGTCGAAGGCGACATCTGCGCTTACATCAATAGCGACGATTACTACTTGCCCGATGCCTTTCGGCGGATCGTCACGTTGAGAAACGAAAACCCACACGCCGATCTGCTGTACGGTGTCTGCCGAAAAGTGGATGCCACCGGGCAAACGATCGGTGATCAGATTTCGGACATCTCGTCGCTCGCCGAAATCGTCGACTTGTGGAATCATTGGTTGAACCCCAACCCCAATCGCAACTTCATTCAGCCCGAAGTGTTCTGGACCAATCGGCTGAGTGAGCGGATCGGGCGGTTCAACGAATCACTCCACTACACGATGGACTTCGACTATTGGTTGCGGGGCTTTGATGCCGGCATGAAGGTCGCGCGAACCGAGGTGCCGTTGGCCGCCTTTCGCATCCATGCGGGCCAGAAAACGACGGCCCGAAACGCGAGTATTTTGGAGCTGCTCGGAGGGATCACGCCCTACATCACGTCGCAGGATGCTCGCATCTCACCCGATCATCAGCGACAAATGCGGCGGCACAGTCGATTGACGCGGCGCGTCATCGAGACGGCCGAAGCCCCTCCGGAACGACGTCTGATTTCACTGCTGGCACTGGCCGGCGACGAGCCGGGATTGTTGAATTCTCGGCACTATTGGCGACAGATGCGGCGCAACGGCAAACGGGTGTTCTGGAAACGCAGCGCGGCCTGAACGCAGACCACGGTCTTCAGCCACATCGCGACTGACAGACCTCTGGACCGCCACGGGCCGCGTCAATCTGACGCGAATCGCCTGTGATGGTGATCCTGACGCGACAAATTGCGCCGCGAAATCGATACGATCCGCCCAGGCGTTGTAATTGGTTCATCAATTGCGATCCGTAGCCTTGTTTTGCTCCGGCGTGGAAGTAATGTCAGAAACCGGTCATTCTGTCCTTCCCGCTTTCCATCACAAGTTCGGTCGCTGCAATGGTTCGTCCAAGGGCCAAAACGGGTCACAATCGCCGTCAATCCCCAGCCTGGACCGCCCGCGAGATGGAACCGCGGATCATGCTTGCAGCCGACGCCGGCGCAGCGGTCTCTGCCGCACCCGTCACCGATTCCGTGCAAGTCGCGCCGGCGGTCCCCACGACCGATTCACTCGCGACCGATTCACTCGCGACCGATGCCATCCCGGCCCACGCTCGTGCGCTCCAGCCGTCGGCGACGCTGGTGATCATCGATCCGAACGTCGCCGGTGACTTTGACGCCGTCGGCTTCGACATCTCGGCGGCGATCCCCGCGGGGGCGGAATTGGTGGTGCTGGATCACTCCGCCGATGCCGTGTCGCAGATCACCGCCATCTTGGCCGATCGATCCGAACTTGACAGCATGCACCTGATCAGTCACGGACGCGCCGGCCAATTGCAGTTGGGCAATGACCGGGTGGACGCAGGCACGCTCGCCGATCGAGCCGCCGAGTTGGTTCGCTGGAAAGCATCGTTCGCTGCCGGCGCCGATTTGCTGATTTATGGCTGTGACGTCGGCGCGGGCGACGAAGGTCGTGTGTTCTTGGATCGCATCGCAAAGGCCACCGGTTTGGACGTCGCCGCGTCGGTCGACCGCACGGGGGCCGCCGATCGACAGGCCGATTGGGACTTGGAACACACCGTCGGTCCGGTGACGCATGCCGGGGACCTGGACCGATCGGCCCTGTCGCACTTCCCGGGCGCTTTGTCGATTCAGGTCTATGCGGCCGGTGAAATCGGCGAAGAAGAAATGCAAGTGCAAGTCGGCGACCAAATCGTCGGCACCTGGACGATGACAGGCACCGATGCCGGTGATCGACTGTTCGGCGAATTCAACGTTCACATCGACAATGTGAGCATCGATGACATTCGGATCCATTTCACGAACGACCTGTACAGACCGGAAATCGACTTTGATCGCAACCTCCGCATCGACCGCATTGTTGTCGATGGAGTGACCTACCAAACCGAAGACCCGGCGGTGTTTTCAACCGGATCGTGGCGACCGGAAGACGGCGTGACACCAGGCTTTCGACAAACCGAATACCTGCACACCAATGGCTACTTTCAGTTCGCCTCAACCGGCAACGAAAGCGGATCGGTGATCACGATCGATGCCGAAGGCAACATGGGACAGGAACGAATGGAATTGCTGATCGATGGCCAAGTGGTTCAGACCTTCGAAAACGTTTCGACCACCCCGTCCAGCTATTCCTACCAGGCGAACCAATTGGTCACAGCCGACCGCATCGAAATCGCATTCACCAACGATTTCTACGATCCTGGCAACGACATCGACCGCAACTTGACGGTCGATCGCGTTCGAGTCGATGGGCAAATCTTTGAAACCGAAGCACCGTCCACCTACACGACCGGGTTCTACGTCGCCGGACAAGGCATCGTGTCGGGTTTCTACCAAAACGAAACGTTGTACGGAAACGGTCGATTTCAATTCCTTGCCGACAACCCCCCGCCGCCCCCAGTTGATCCGCCAGTCGATCCACCCGACAACGGAGAGAGCGGAAGTTTTGTCTTGGTGGATGACTTCGCAGCGGTGTTCGAATCCGATGGTTCGGTCACGATGACGATCGCACGTGTCGGTGGCAGCGACGGTGTGGCATCGGTCCAGTACGCCACGGAGTCGGAAACCGCCACGGCCGGCAGTGATTTCATTCCCGAATCAGGTAGCTTGGTGTTCGCCGACGGCGAAACGAGCAAGTCGGTCACCATTGCTGTTTTGCAAGACGGGCTGGTCGAAGGGACTGAATCGTTTAGTTTCCGATTGACGGGATCGGAAAATGCGAGCTTGCTTGCCCCTCGTACGGCGACGATCAATCTCCTGGACATCGATCAGGGATTGCCGGCCTATGCCTCATTCGACTCCGCCGCCAATTTGCAACTCAACCGTGATGCCAGGATCAGCAACGGCAAACTGCAACTGACTTCTGCCGTCCCCCAACAACGCGGATCGGCGTATTTCACGACGCCGATCAGTGTCGACGCCGACACGTCCTTCCAAGCCACGTTTGCCGCACGGTTTGATGGCGGACAAGGTTCCGCCGGCGGCGAGGGATTGGCATTCATCATCCAGAACTCGCCCGGTGGTACCGCCGGACAAGACATCGGCAATTACCCCGGCGGCTTGGCCTACAACGCCCAACAGAACTCGATCGGGATCGAACTGGATACGTTTCGAAACGTCTACGAACAATACTCCGGCGAAATCACGTTCACCGTCAACGGTGTGATGGTCAATCCGCATCGAACGATTCAATCGCCCTACGATCTCAACGACGGGCGGACCTACTACACCTGGGTCGACTACAACGGGCAAAGTGACAGCTTGTCGGTCTACATTTCCGACGTCAATGAAAAGCCCCAATTCGCGTTGATGAAAACGACGCTGCAATTAAACGGGATCGTCGGTAATCAGGCCTACGTCGGATTCGCCGCCGCAACCGGCAGTGCCTACAACAACACGTACATTCAATCCTGGAGTGTGACGCTGGACACGCCGGCTGCCGATCCACCCACCATCCCGATCGGCCAGATCATCCGCCAGGACATCGTCACGGGACTCAACCAGCCGCTGAACGTCGAATGGTCACCCGACGGTCGAAACATGTACGTCGGCGAGAAAGCAGGCATCGTTCGAGTCTCTCGCGACGGCGGCCCGCTGACCACGATGATCGACATCACCGCGATCACCAACAACGTCCAGGATCGTGGCTTGGTGGACTTCGAAGTCCATCCCGATTTCGCAAACAACCCGTACATCTACCTGAATTACACGGTAGACCCGCCGGAGGTTTACAACCACGTGGGCAACCCGCTGGCCGGACCCGACGGTTCAGGCAACCGAGCGGGTCGACTGATTCGGATGACACTCGATGCGTCGACCAACTACACCACCGTCGTGCCTGGCAGCACGGTGACCTTGCTGGGTGCCAACAGCACTTGGAACAATTTCAATGCGTTCGTCGATAGCACGCTGAACTTCAACCAGCCGCCGGCGGGTTTGAATCCCGACGGCACGTATCTTCAAGACTTTATCAACAGCGACAGCCGATCTCATACCGTCGGCGGATTGGCCTTCGGCACTGACGGCGCGCTGTATGTCGGAATCGGCGACGGGGCCAGCTTCAATCAAACCGATCCACGGGCCTTGCGGGTTCAAGACCCCAACAGTCTGTCCGGGAAAATCCTCCGCATCGATCCGATCACCGGGCAGGGTTTCAGCGACAACCCGTTCTTCGACGGCGACCTGAATTCCAACCGCAGCAAGGTCTATCACTTGGGTCTGAGAAATCCCTGGCGATTGTCAGTCGACCCGGTCAACGGGCGGCTGTATATCGGTGAAACCGGACTGGTCAGTTTTGAAGAGATCAACATCGGGCCGCCGGGTACGAATTTTGGATGGCCGTACTACGAGGGAGGCCAGGGAGTCAATCTGCGTACGCCGTCGTATCAAGGCCTGCCGCAGGCCCAAGCGTTTTACAACTCAGGCCAGCCGGCCAGCCCCGCGTTCATCGCCCAGCCGCACACCAACGGGACCGATGTGATTGTCTTGGGCAGCGTCGGTTGGGATTTGAATTACGGCCCGCAGTACAACAACGATGTCTTCTATGCCGACTTTGCCAGCGGCGTCGTCCGGCACGGCAGTGTCGGCGCGGCCGGCAATTTGACCTCGATCGGCGTCTTTGCCACCGGCGCGAACTTTGCCGTCGACATCCAACAAGGCCCCGACGGATTCCTGTATTACGTCGACATCGTTTCCGGATCGGTGGGGCGATTCCTGTTGATCTAAGCCGCCTTGCCCCACTGCGTCAGGGCGTCCGCCGCCATCCGTCGCAAGCGGATCACGCTGCGTCGCGGCTCGGCCGGCCGTGGGCAGATTTGAGACGACAGCGTTGGGGCGAGCAACGTCCCGGTTGGTCGGATGGCGTCCAGATGCCGCTTTAGCTCGGCGTCATCGTATCCCAATCGTTTCAACAGATCGTGGCCCAGGTGGTGCCGGTAGTCGTCCATCAATCGCCAGTCGGTCGCTCGTGCCGCCGCGCGGTCGAGATACTTTTGCACGGAATCGACCTGGGCGGCGTCACGCTGGTGGACCCCTTGGGGATCACCGTAGGCGCGATGCGTGGCTGTGCCGTAATGCTGTAGCCCATCAACCGGGCGAAGTCCGATGAAGGACTGCAATTGGGCCAAGTGCGATGCGGGATCGTGCACCAAATCCTCATAGCGCAGCGTGTAGATGCGTTCGTCTTGGATGGCCATGGCGGCGGCAATTCGAGCAGGCGCTTCCAACAGGTCGCCTCGATAGTCTTTCAGGAATCCGACGCGTGTGCGGCGGGTCCAGGTTTCCATGATCGATGACAGCACCGCCAGCGGGTTGCGCCGCAGCAAGATGATTTTGCAATCGGGAATCAGGCTCAGCAGATCTTCGATGATCCAGTAGTAACGCGGCGTCTTGTCGATCAAGGTCTTTGCACCGGCGCGGGCGCGAGCGGCTTCGTAGATCCGTGTCGCCGCTCTGCCGATCTCGGCCTGCATTTCGCTCCAGCCGCCATTCAGGTTCTCGCGAACGAATTCGCCGACCGCGTCATCGGCCAAGCATTGGTCATAGGGAGATTGAACGTCACGACGGGAGCCGGCAATCGCGTGGACCAGCGGCAACATCAACCAGGCTTCACCGGGGGCGTGCACGTCGTCATGCCCGGACAACATGGTTTGCAACAGAGTCGAACCGGCGCGCGGCTGCGAGACGATGAAGACGAGGGGAGTGGTCACAGCGTTTTCCAGTTTCCAGTCCAAGTTTGGGTGTCGTTAGGCGGCCTTGCGGCTGCGCAAGCGGTTTCGGGTCAAGATCCCGTGCAGCCGTCCGGCCAGTTTCAGCAATCGCATCGGGTCGCCGTCAAAACCTTCTCCGGCGTGCTTTTTACGGATGATGGCTTGGCACTTTTGATGCAGCGGGGCGGCCGCTGCAGACAGCCCGCTGCCGTGTCGACGATAGCCGATGCCGACACAGCCGGTGTATCGGAAGACCGCCTTCTGGGCGAGCCGCAGCTTGTAGTCCCAGTCTTCATAGATCGGCAGAGTGGCGTCGAATCCGCCGACGCCGCGCGCCAAATCGACGGATAGTAAAAAGTCGCGCGGGATCATGACACGACGGTCCAGGATCGCTTGGTACAGAATGCCTTCCATCGGCGGTGCGATCGCGCTGGCGGTCAACATCGTTTGGCCGTCGCCATCGATCCAACGAACGTCGCTGTAAACGATCGTCCGCTGCGGCTCGGGAGCGTTTTGCAGGAGCTCCCATTCGCGAGCGAGTTTGCAGGCGTCGACGTAAACGTCATCCCCGTCCAGCGACGTTAGGAAATGCCCCGACGCGGCGTCGAGTAACTCGTTGCGAACGCGAGCGATGCCGCGGTTCGTTTGGTTTTGCATCAACCGGATTCGCGGGTCGTCGATCGCCTTGATGCGGTCCACCGAATCATCCGAGGAGGCGTCGTCGATAATCAGCAACTCGAGTGGAACGTCGATCTGCTGCGACAGCACGGAGGTGATTGCCGCTTCGATGTATCGAGCGTTGTTGCAGCAGGGCATCATCACCGAGATCATCGGCCGATCGTCTTCCATCAGTCATCCGGACCATTACAAAAGAGTGCAAGCTTCCGATCGAGATCCGCGCCGGCGGATCGGCGAAGCGCACGGGTTCACCGGATGGGACCGTCGCAAAAACCGAGTGCAAATGTCAACCCGAAGTCACCCCTCCTTCGGCGCGTCTCCGCGATGTCGGAGCGGACGAAGCGAAGGGGGGCAAAAAATGGGGTGGTCAAAAAATCACTCCCCCACCGCCCCCATCCTTTGGCCCTCTGAGTCACATTTTTTGACCACGCAATCTTTTGACCACCTCTCCCTCCCCTTCATGGCCTGAACCGCCACCAAGTCCCGTCGCGGCCGATCCCGCTCCCCCAAATCCGGAGACCAAACCTTGACCGCGCAACCGCCACCCCCTGCCATCGGGTGGCGGGGGATATTCCGCGGTCCGACCGGGGAATATCGGTTTTTACCCCAGTCGGACCACCAATAATTAGTTGTTCGCGCTCCTACCCGACGCGTGGCGGCAACGCCGGGTCAACTTTCGTGTTTTTCGCGTCGTTCGTGGTTGCTCTCTTTTCCGCTGTTCCCATCGCGATCCTAGGCCTGACATCCCGGTTTGATTGATGCGCTCGAAGAGCGCCCATCGGGTTTTTTAGACCTCTGTTTCCTGGGATTCGCATTTGGTTTCGTCGTTTGACTGGTGCGCTGACAAACCGACGACTGATATGACGACCTTAAAGTCATTGCTGAATCCAACGGACCGGCTGCCCGGGCGATGTGTCTGAGGCCCGGAGGGCCGGCAGAGTGTCTGCCGGTGGCGTCAGCCCTCGTTGTTATACACAATTCATTCCCCTGATCTGGTTGCATTTGGACCAAAGCTTCGCCAACAACTACTGATGTCGTAGAGTCGTTCCATGCCGCGCATGACCGTATCGGTGCCAGGCTCGTCATGTCGTGGTCGGTCGATGTAGCCGCCAAGCCGAGCGATCATGCGGACGATCTCCTTCAACGTCGGTGGTTTCTTTGGCGGATCTTCCCCGGTGACGATCTTGTATACCGGCTGCCATTCGTCGGCTACGAATACTGCTTCACAGCTGACGTCTGGACATTCGCGACCGATCCGCACGCTGTAGAACGTTCGCCACGCCAAGATCATCGAAACAGCGAGACAACGCTCGAATCGTTCGATCTTTTCAAACCGCTTTGCTTCGATGCGA
>NZ_CP036264.1:9477594-9478455 GCF_008035925.1 Stieleria maiorica | reverse complement strand
GGGAAGCCATTGCCATCTCCGTAACAGGGCAGTGAGAAACCAGTCCGGCTGAATTTATTGGCGGAGGGGTTCACTGAGGCAAGGCTTCGGCGAATACTGAATCCAGATTTTGGTGCGATCGTCGTGCATGGAACCCCACAGAGCGTAAGACAGCCGAGACGCCAAATCATAGGCTCTTAATTTGCTGGCGAGCCCCTCTTCAGCAGCCTCCACCGCTGCTTCATCGATAGGAGCTTCGATGTAGAGAAAGTTGGGCGATGTAAGGATCGCTTTATAGGTATCCGCTAGTGCGGAAACAGGGGTAGCTCCGCTTGCAATTTCTTGATCGTAGAACGTCTGGTAAAGCTCGGCTTCTGCATTCAAAACCGGACGACGGAACGCCCTTCGCGCAAATTCACGAATCAAATCATAAGGCTCTTGTTCGATTTGACCACGCTTCGTGGTTCCCAAAAGTCTCTGATAGTTTTCAGGTGGCCAATTATCAGTCTCGGGCCCTTCAAGTTTCACCCAGTGGATACGAATCCTCGGGCCCTCGTACACATCGGAAATATAGGTTTCCAAAGGCTCCGCAGGTTTGTCGGAAAAGCCATCCTTGTAGTTGCTCGCGATTGTTTCCGGATGAAACTTCTCCATCACTTTTCGGATGGTGCCCCCCATCCCGCGCGGACCATTCGGGAAACGAATGCCGAAGTTAAATCCCTTATCGAGCCATACTCTGACCTTGTACTCGCGGGCACGACGATCGCACCAAAATTAGGCTGCAAACAGGAGTTTTTCGAGAAATGCGGTGTTCCAGCCTGCGATTTTTCGTTTCCGCCTAAGACTCTTCTTCCGGGTGTCTCGCTTGAGAAGCGTCGTGAC
>NZ_CP036264.1:9434872-9477494 GCF_008035925.1 Stieleria maiorica | reverse complement strand
TGCCCCCATCGTTTTGCCCCCATCGTTTTGCCCCCATCGTTTTGCCCCCATCGTTTTGCCCCCATCATTCTGCCCCGAATCATTCTGCCATCCCTCCCCTCCATCCCACCGACTTGCCATGTCACGAAGAATCCTTGATAACCAGCCACCAAGCCATCTCGTTTAACATCGCCACCTGACTCCTTCATGCCTTCTTCGCCCCCCGAATCGCTCGAACAAATCGACCATCAACTGCTGCAGATGATTCAACATCGCCGCAGCCTGGTAAAAACCTTGGCCGATCAGCAATCGCTTCCTTCGGTGGGCGAATCAAATGCCCGACAGGACCAAACGCTTCAGTCCTTTTGCAGCGATTCAAAACAATCGATTGCCCCCAAAGAAATCGACGCGCTGCGGCAAACCCTGCGGCACATCGACAGCGTCTGTCGCCTCGGGGTCGGGCCGGGGGCGATCAGCTTTCTTGGCCCCCAGTACAGTTACAGCCACTTAGCCGCGATCAAGTATTTCGGGGACGCGGCGCCGTTTACTCCCGTGGCGACGATCCCGGCGGTCTTCGATGCCGTCCAGCGTGGGGACGCGGTCAGCGGCCTGGTGCCGATCGAAAACAGTACCGACGGGCGGGTCGTCGACACGTTGGGCATGTTCGCAAGGCTGCACATGCCGATCTGTGGTGAAGTCCTGTTGCCGATCCATCACAACCTGCTGGCCAGCGGAACACGCGAGCAAATCACCGAAATCCATAGCAAGCCCCAAGCGCTGTCCCAGTGCCGGGGCTGGCTGGCGGCCAATTTTCCGGCCGCCTCGTTGATCGAAGTCGGCAGCACGACCACGGCCGCCGAGTCCGCCGCCCGGAACGCCCATATCGCTGCGGTCGCCAGCCTGCCCGCCGGGCGTGCCTATGGCTTGGATGTGTTGAACCAGAACATCGAAGACAACAAAGACAACGTCACTCGATTCGCCGTGCTCGGTCGCGACGAACCCGCTCCCACCGGCAAAGACAAAACGTCGTTGCTGTTCCAAGTCGAACATCAGCCCGGCGCGCTGGCCGGCACGATGAAGATCTTCAGCGACGCACAGCTAAACCTCACCTGGATCGAATCGTTCCCGCTACCGGGATCGCGCAACGAGTACCTGTTCTTCGTCGAACTGACCGGCCATCGCGGTGAGGATCGTGTCGCCGATGCGATCGAGCAACTCGCCGCCATCACCCGGCGACTGGAGATCTTGGGGTCCTATCCCGTCGCCGTGCTCTGACCGGCGGAAATCCATTGCTCTTCGTAGCTACGCTCGATGCGAGCGTGGAAACGCAGACGGACCATCTGGGCTGCGCAAAATCGTTCGATTTGTTTCCGTTTTCGTTCGCAAGATTTTGTCGTTTTCGATTCCGCGAAACCCTGTTGGGATCAGCCGTTTGGCGCCAGCCTACGGGCTTCATGGACACGGGGGCTCCACCGACTCTGGTGCCCGAACGCTTGCGCGAATCGGCTGATGTCACTCGTGTTTCGTCGCCCGATGGCGGCTGTGAGTCGACCTTCCGTCGCGGAATGAATTCGCTTGAATTCTGAACCACCGCGGAATCTCGATTTTGCGCAGCGCACGCGCCACCTTCTGGCGAAGGAAGCGACGTTCGGACGTCAGGCTGTAGGCTATCGTCGATCAGCCATTCGCGACGCTTTACAAACATCGGCCTGGCGATTCCGCATCCGCCTCACACGCACTCCGCAACGTCAATTCGCAAGTTTCACGGCGAAAGTTTCCTATCTGACCTTTCTTCCACTCCTGCGAATCTCTAAGACTGGATCGTTACCCGGTCGACCAAGGAAGGTTTGATGAAGACTTTACGAAAATACCGCGGCGCATCCAGTGACGCAGATCGCGACGACGGCCCCCGCCAGCCCGGGGCCCTGTTTGACTACCCGGTCCGCTTGCTCGTCTACGCGATGGTCGCGTTCTTGGTCTGCAACCTCGTATTGCTGGCGGCGCGCGGTTATGGGCCGGAAGTGATCGCGCAGGAGAACGGCCCGGTCGAACTGTCCCAAGCCTTGATGGCCATGTTCGCCGCCGGTTGCCTGTTTCTGGCGGCGTCCAGAATGCAGTTCGGACGCCCGCTGCTAGTCGTCTGCGGCTGCCTGGTCGGCTACGCGGCCGCGCGAGAGTGCGACGCCTGGTTCGAAACCGTGTTCTTTGACGATGCGTACAAGTACCTGGCCGGAATCCCGCTGTTCGTCATCGGGGCCCTGGCGTTGTACCGTGGCCGAAAACAGGCCGTCGACCAATCGCTGGCACTCCTTCGTACGCCTGCGATGTCACTGTTTGTGTTTGCCGGACTGTATGTCTGCACCGTCTGCCAGGCGATCGATGTCCCCGACCTTTGGACGGCAATCGGGCCAAGCGACGCGGCGGAGATGACCAAAGCGGCGGTGGAAGAGTTTTCCGAACTGTTCGGCTATTTGCTGCTGTCGTTCTCCGGCGTCGAATCGCTGGCGATGGCGTTTGCGGCCAGCGAATCCGAGGGCGCCGAAGTCGAAGAAGCGGCCATCGCGATTCGCAAAGCGGCATAACAACGCAAATGTACGATGGCCCGTCCGGGCTGTCGACGGCAAGCCTCTCGGCGCGACGACCTGAAAAGGACGTCGTACCCTCAAAGCCACCGACCGCTGCCGAACGTACGATGGCCCTTCCGGGCCGTCACTAGCCGCGGACGACCCCGGTCACGATGCACTTGACCGATTTCCCGCCGTTCAGGTCGGTGTTGATCTGGATCTCTTGGCCCACGCGATCTTCGACAGCCCCGGCGTTGAATCGCAACGTCACGAAGTGCAGCTTTTTGCTGCCGCTGGGCGCGACGAACTCGAACCGTTCATCGGCACAGAGGATTTCTTTGATCGCGAAGGGCTCGTCGCCGCGGATCACCAACCGTTTTTCGACCGTCGCCCCCGGATCGGCCGTCCCGAAGCTGACCGCCGACGGCGAAACGCTTAACGAAGGCCGGATCCGGCCGTTGATCGACATCTCCGTCGTCGGGAAATCAGAATCATTGCTGATCAACGTCAATCGCTCATGGACGTCCCCTTCGGGCATCGTGCCCAGGATGTTCACCCGCATCCGGTAACGCACCATCCCCGGTGACTTCTGCGGCGCACTCAATTGGACTTCCAAATCATCGCAGAAACTGCGGACGTCCGTGATTTGCCAATCGCGGTTACCGGTGTGCGTGATCACGATGTCCTGGGTGGTGCCGCTACCCGAGGCGATTTCTCCGAAGGCGACTTCCGGCGGATCAAACGTGACATCGGTGCGGATAAATCCGCTGACCTTCAATTGCACTTCGGCGTAATACGGACGATCGATCACCACCGTCACGACCGCCGACTTCTGGCCGATGAACGTGCTGGTGTTAAAACGCGCCACCACCGAAGCCGTTTCGTGGGTCTTCAACGTGTCCTGGGTGACCGTCGGCGTCGTACACCCACAACTGGATCGCACCGCCGCGATGTGAACGTCTTCCTGATACAGGTTCGTGAAATCGAACCGATACTCACACTTGGTCCCGCGTCCGACCGTACGAAAATCGTGAGTGGTCGTTTTGAACATCTTCTCCGCCCAGTTTTCGCCGGAAGACGACGAGGCGGCGGAAGACTGTGCCGTCGCCGGTTCGCCATTGACAGCAAAACAAGCGAGCACACATGCCAAAACCAGCTGCAGGGGCACGCCCGGGGGCAGGAAAGTGCGTCGTGACAACAAGGTGGGAAAACTATCAGTCATCAATTCGGACCGTTCGGTAAGAGTCGATGTCGGCCATCGGCAAACCACCGTCAAACTTTACCAAATCTCACTGGTTTGAAGTAGGCGATTCCGATTGCGTCGCTTCTATGGTTTCGGCAACTGAATCGAAATTTTCCAGTAATTCTTTCAGCCGCTCCATTGGCAGTCCGACAACGTTGCTTGGACTGCCATCGCCAACGATCTCGATCCAATCATTTCCGTCCTGATAGCCGAACGCCCCCGCCTTGCCTTCCCACAGCAAGGTGTCCAGGTAGTCGCGGATCATGGAATCGGAAAGCGAATCCATCTGCAATTCGGTGCGGACGACTTCCACGACGCAGCGCGACGATTGCGACTCCCACAGACAAACGCCGGTGAACACGTCGTGCCGTCGACCGCTGAGCGTCCGCAACATCTCTGCCGCATGGGCTTCGTTGTGCGGCTTACCCAGGATCTGTCCGCCACAGGAGGCGACGGTGTCGGCGGCCAAGATCATCGCCCGGTCGTAACGCCGCACCACACTTTCCGCCTTTCGATACGCATACCGCGCCACCAATTCCGGAGCGGTTTCACGACTACACACGCCACACTCGGCATCGTCGCTGGCCGGATCGATCGTGAATTCATAACCCGCGGCGCGCAGCAGTTGGGCGCGCCGAGGCGAACCGCTGGCCAGCACCAGCGGCATCGCATCGGGAATGGTCGTTGCTTCGAGTCCGCGCATCAGCGGAAGGTCGTCTGAGATTGCCATGGTGTTGGTTGAATCGAGATTCTGGGGCGAGGCAATTCAATCGTAGCTGCTCTTGCCGGTAGCGGAACTCGCCAAGAGTTTCGGGCGTCGCCGGCGAATCGCCGAAAGTCTTGGCGACTTCCGCTACGTTTTGGATCGTGTACTAGCCGTCTGAATCCGTCGGCCCAGCAGGTGGCGGATCCGTCGGCGGTGCGGCGGGCGGCGGCGGGTCGGTCGGCGGCAATCCCTGCCGTCGCTGCTCCAGTTGGCGGACCGCCCCCTTGAGTGATTCCAGCAGCCGCGGCACCTGACCGGCAGCGACAAACACCCGTGCGCTGACCGCGGACTGTGGAAAGAAGCTGGTCAAGAAATCCAGCCCGAATTCAGTCGCACCGTGCCCGATCATCACCCCGTTGGCATAGGTCCCGCTGAGCACCTCGTCGGGCATTTTTAAATCATCGTAGATCTCTTGCGGACTCGGCCGGCGTGCGTCCGGGTTGGGCGGTTGAGGCTGCGGCGTGTGGGGATCCCCGAATCGGCCCCGATACAATTCCAAATTGGTCGTCAACGCCTCGATGAATTGCGGCATCACCTGATGGGGGATCACCACCCGCGCGGCGACCTTGTGCGGACGCCCGATCGTCTGCAGGAAATCGACGATGTATTCGCTCGGCCCGGTCATCACGATCGCACCGGTGCTGAAGGTGCCGCCGGCGACGTGGTCGGGAACCCGCGCCCGCAGCGGCGGATTCGGCTGAGGCTGTGCACCGGGCGGACCGGATTCGGGAGGACCAGATTCGGGCGGATCAGGCGTTTGGTCGTCGGAAGACATGCGTGAGTCGCTGGGGACCGGCACCAAGATCAGCCGTACCGGCGTCTCGCGGTCGGGGATCTTGGATTCAAACGGGACGAATCGCAGCGAGTCGGTATCGGCGCTGCTGGGGATCGCCACGTCCAGCATCGCGCTGGAAANGTTTTGCCCCTCACCGTCCTGCCTCCCATCATTCTGCCCCGAATCATTCTGCCATCCCGCCCCTGCCCCCACCAACCAAATCCCAGCCAACACTTGACACCGCCCGCCCCACATTGTATCACTGAATTAACACAAGGGCACAACTCATGCTGATCCAGATTCAATCCGGCCCCCAGCCGATCTACCAGCAGATCGTCGAACAGATTCGCTTCCGAATCCTCTCGGCGCAACTCAAACCCGGTGACGAGTTGCCGACGATCCGCGGGCTGGCCGAATCGCTGAAGGTCAATCCGAACACGATCGCCCGGGCCTATCGGGAACTCGAACACGAAGGCCTGGTGGAAAAACGCCGCACGACCGGGACCTTCGTCGCGGAGACCTCGGGAAGCCTCAGCCGCACCCAGCGCAAGCAAATCCTGACGCCCGAGATCGACAAGCTGCTGGTCCTGGCCAGCCATCTGGGAACCGACGCGGAAGAGCTCGACGAGTTGATCGCGTCACGTCACCACGCCCTCCAACGAAAGGTCCAACGCCAATGACTTTCGACGACGATTCTCCCGTCCGCGTTCGGTCACTCTCACGTGCCTTCAAAGGGACTGCCGCTCTGGTCGACGTCTCGTTGGACATCCCCCGCGGCTGTGTCTTCGGCCTCGTCGGGCTCAACGGAGCCGGCAAGACGACGCTGATCCGGCACTTGATCGGGTCGATGAAGGCGTTGCACGGCAGCGTCCAGGTCCTCGGCCAAGACCCGACGATTCGCCCCGAAAGGTTACTGGCGAAGATCGGTTACATGAGCGAAGAAGACTCGTTGCCGAAATGGATGCGGATCAGCGATCTGATCGGGTTTTGCCGAAGCGTCTACCCGACCTGGTCGGACGACTACTGCGGCGAGTTGTGCGAGATGTTCGACTTGTCACCGGACGCCAAACTCAAATCGTTGTCCAAAGGCGGACGCGCCCGCGCGGCGTTGTTGGCCGCGATCGCGCACCGGCCGGAGCTTTTGATTCTGGATGAACCCAGCAGCGGGCTGGATCCGATCGCGCGGGCCGACATCTTGGAAGCGATCATCCGCACGGTGGCTGACGAAGGCCGCACGGTCTTGTTCTCCAGCCACTTGCTCGACGAGATCGATCGGGTGTGCGACCACATCGCATTGATTCATGACGGTGTTCTCCTGGAATCGATTCCCGCGGCGAGCTTGCCCGAGCGCTACACCGAGTGTTTTTATCGCACCGACAGCTCCTCGGCTCGCCCGCCGGAGATCCCCGGTTCATTCGGTGCGATAGGCGATGCGTCCGAATGGTCGGTGTTGATCGACACCCGAAACGAGGCGTCTCCATCGACGACCACCTCGATCGAATCCGGCGCCGCGCGCTGGGAATTGGTGCGTCGACAACCGGCGACGGTTCACCGTTGGTTTGCCGGCCGTGTGCAACGCCAGCCGACAGCAGCGGCGTCGCCCCAAACGGAGGGCATGCAACATGTCTGAAATCACCGCGCTGACGCGATTGTTGATCGCCCGCTGTCGAACGGCGCTCATCATCGCGATCACCTACATGCTTTTGATCCACGTTGGAGCCATCGCCTACAGTTTTAGCGACGCCGGGGTCACGATCGCAGGCCAGCGTGCGGTCACTTCGATCGTCGTGATGTTCTCGCTGCCGCTGCTCGGGATCACGTTTGCCTTGTTCGACTTCAGCGAACAAGGCGACATCAGTGGCGGCGCGACGGGATACCTGCCCTGGTTGTTGCGGATGCCGGTCCGCAGTTGGAAACTCGCCGCCGTCCCGCTGGGTTTGAAAACATGCTGGACCTTGGCCGTGTGCGGCGCGATTGCGTTGACGGCCCGTTTTTTCGGAATGCCGCTGGAACGCTGGTTCATCCCCGCGATCGGGATCGCGACGCTGTTCGTTCTTGCCTGCCTGGTCACCTGGCAACCGTTTCGCTGGACCTACACACGCCTCTCGTTGATCGGCATACTGTTCGTCCCCGCCTACGCTTGGCTGATTCTCTCGGTCTCGTTTGCCTTTGCAGACAACCATTCACATCCGCCGGCCGATGCAACCATGGTCACCGCGGCATGGATCGTCGGCCTGTCGACCTACACGGCGCCGGCACTGCTCGCCGCCCGCGCCGTCCGTCTGGCCCGCTGCAACGTCGCCGGACGAATCAGTGAATCGCAGCGTTGGATGTCGTCTGCGTCGACCGCATCGCCGACCTTGGCCGCGAGTCATTCGATCACGTCAAGTCAGAAACGTCGTGCCACGATCTCGCCGATCGGCGCGCTGCTTCGATTTGAAGCGACGAAGCTGGCGGAGTTTGGGACCAGGATCATCGTCGCCAGCTGGTTGCTGATCGTGCTGTTCTTTTCGCTGTTTGATCAGACCGCGACGGACACCTTCGTCTTTCTGGTCGTCGTGTTTCTGTTTCCGGCGCTCTTCTTGAACGAATGGAAACTCTCGGGATTGCACGACCGATTCCTGCAACCGACGCTCGCGATCGCGCCGATCCCCACGACGACGATCGTGTGGACACAACAGCTGATCACGACGGCGATCTGGTTCGCATCGCTGCTGGGCGTGCCGGTCGTGATGCTGATCTGGCATGCCAGCGGCGCGAGCGTGCCGATGATCGACGACTGGCAGCGGGTGATCGGGTCGCAGTTCGACGCGCCCGACGCACTGGGTCGGCTGGGCATCGTCGCTGTCATCGTTGCGGCGCTGCTGGTCGTCCGCCAAACGACCTGGAACGTGGCGGCGACATCGACGGACGAAAAGCGTTTCGTGTACTGGATGATCGCGGCAAAATTTGCCGTCGCCTTCGCCGCGTTCAGCTGGTTCTTGTTCCAATTCTTGCGGTTCCCCGATTGGGAAGCCTGGACGCAGTGGATGTGGCAATCGATCGCCGAGTTACCGGCGATCTTGCCCTGGTTGGCAACGGCCAAAGCGATCCTGGTCATCGCCGCGACAGCGTTGCTGTACCGCTCCGGCTTGGCCAGACCACAAACCGTCACCGGACTGTTGGTCGGCTACCTCGCCTGCACGTTCGCGATCGCGGCAATCGTCTGGCACTTGTTGCCCGGCAACCGCGTCACCTTGTGGCACTGCATGGCCGCGATTGCCGTGTTGATGCCCTACAGCCGGATCGTGCTCGCGCCCCTTTGCCTGGCCTACAACCGCCACGCCTAAATCTTCCGACCTCTCCACTCAGGCAACTTGTCCTGGCGAGTCGGTAGGAATCAAAGGAGGGGTGGCAGAATGATTCGGGGCAGAATGATGTGGTGCGCGTCCGTAAAAGGTGTCGGACACGAATGGCACGGGCATCAGTCAAACGGAACGCAGCATTCGCTGGTGTCCCGGCTTTAGCCCAATACCGCTAAGTTAAGCCCAGCGCGGAGGCCCGGACGCTTGCGCGAACCGACTGATGTCAAACGAATATCAGCCGTTTGGCGCGAGCCTACGGGCCCTCCCCAAAGCAAACGACGCCTAATTTAGCGGTATTGGGCTTTAGCCGCCCACTGTCGCTGCTTCGCAGCGACCGGGAATCGCCTAAAGGCTAGACACCAACGATTGCCTCTTCGTCTTCGCTCTCTGGTGCACTGCAAAAATCTTCCGACTCCACCATCAGCGTCTCGATCTCGTCCAAAAGCTCAACACGCCGGCCGATCCAATCGGTTGGCAGATCAACATCCGATCGCCAAGCCGCCGCATCGAGTTCCTCCAACGCACAAAGTTTCCGCAACAGTCGCAGCGATGGACGGCAGTACTTCATCACGATGTCACGTTCCGAAAGATCCTCGCCGACGACAAGACAGCCCTGACTTCTCAACGCGGCACTGATCTGGGGTTCGCGCTGGATCCACCAAAGCGGTTGATCCGCCGCGACCTCGATTCGGTTGATCACCCGATCGGGACGACACGTGATCGTGATTCGACTGACGTCTCCGCGCAGTCGCTGAATCAACTGCAGACCCCTGAACCGCGACTTGTACACGCCGGGCAATTCGATGACCACGGCGTCGTCTTCGACCTGAGCATCAAGCCCCGTGTCGGAGAGGGCCTGGGAAACCGAGCGAGCATCCCAACGCATCTGCAGAGGAAGGTAAAAACGCATTGGCTTCAATCGCTTGACGGACGAACGAAAACACACCGACGATAAAGACGCCAGTTTAGTACGATGGCCGGTAGGCCGTCCTTTCCAGGTCGTCGTCGGAAGTCCAGCGGACGACGGCCCGGAAGGGACATCGTACTCCACAATGTCCTAACTCGGCCGGTCTTCTAATACAGTGCCATCATGCTTGACATCAAAATCATCCTAGCAGATCTCAGCAACGAAGGGCATCAAATCGCGATCCTTGCGATGATGGACGCGTATTCGGCCGATCCGATGGGCGATGCCCGACCGCTATCTGACTACGCCCGGCAGAATCTGATCCGCGGACTGCGTGAGCATCCGACGTCGTTGGTCTTCCTGGCCTTTCAAGCGGACCAGCCCTGCGGGATCGCCACGTGCTTTCGTGGGTTTTCTACCTTCGCCGCCAAGCCACTGATCAACATCAGCGATTTTTATGTCGTCCCATCGCATCGCAAGCGCGGGATCGGCCGGCGACTCCTGCGCGCGATCGACGACCATGCGGTTGCCAGCGGATGTTGTAAACTGACACTGGAGGTCCAGCAAAACAACGCCCGAGCCCGCGAAATCTACGGCCAGTTCGGCTTCACCCAAGCCGTCTACGCCGCCGATGCAGGTGGCGGCGGATCGCTGTACATGGTCAAACCGATCTGAAGCTGAAAAGGTACCGGGCACGTTGGCGTCTAGCCTTTAGGGACCGTCCAGCTAAGGGCGATGCTCTTCTTGGGGTACGATGGCCCTTCCGGGCCGTCCCCCGTGGGGCTCAGCGCGACGACCTAGAAAGGACGTCGTACACCCCTCCACCGACCACCTCGTACCCAATCGGCCAGATCATTTGGATTCGTCGCGTTTCGCCTCCGCCCTAAGCTGGACGGTCCCTTTAGGCGATTCCTGGTCGCTACTTCGCAGCGACAGCGGCTTTGGCATGGGTCACCTTTTTCACCGGGCACCTAGTTCACTTCCTGTCTTGGAGATCGATCATGAGATTCAACTTTCCCAAACGCTTGCTTCTCATTTCCAGCTGCCTTGTCGTCGCACTTCTCGCGGCAGCTCCGGCCGCCGAAGAATCCATTCGTGTTCGCAACGACACGCTGCTGGAACAGGTCGAACAAGATTGGAGGTACCCGGAAACGGGCTATTCCGGTCGCGGTCGGACTGGAAGCATCAGGACATTGGTCCAACACGCAGAGGCCTCCTATGACAAAGTGTGGCAACACTACGCCGATCGATGTGGATTCGACCAGCGATTCGATGAGGGCCTGTTCGTGCTCGGACGCGAAGTCGACGACACCGTCTATCTGGTTGATGATCGGCGATCCCGAACCGACGGCAAACGAACACAAACCTTCTTCGTCTGCAACGCCCCGAACCACTCCGTCACGGTGATCTTGGAACCGCAATCCGACGACGCGACTGGAATCTTGATGACGATCACCGTTCGCTAAAATCGGATGATCTGGCCGATCTCATGCGGATAAACTGGCGGCACAGACCGTCGACCGGCGCAGAATGGGGCTTCGCTTTCCACAGCGTTCCAAGGGGAATCCTTAGAACGAGACTGGAAAGAAAGCCCACGGATGGCAGTGCGAACCCACGGATGGGTTACGGCCAGGGATCCGTGGGTTCGCGCTGCTATCCGCGGGCTTTCAGAACGTTCCCACCAACATCCTGCGTCGCAACCGCTATTCCTTCAGCTCGCTCAAATCCCAGACGCGGATGGTTCCGTCGCGGCCGCTGGTGGCGATCTGGTGTGCGACCGGATCCAGCGACACATTGTGGACGGCCGATGCGTGACCGGACAGCGTGGTCACAAGCTCTCCGCTGGCCAACTCCCAGATCCGGCACATGCCATCTTGGCTGACCACAACCGCGTGCGTCCCATCCCCGCAAAACGCCACGCTCCAGTTGTCGCCGCTGCTGCCTTCCAGCTGACGTTCTTCCAACCCCGTCGCCGTATCCCAAATCCGAATCGTCTTGCCCCAGCCGACGGTCGCCACTTGGGTTCCCGTGGGTGCGAATTTGACGTTGTAGATCGGACCTTCGTGACCGAGCAGTGTCTGGCGGGTCTCCAGAGTTTCGGCATCCCAAATCCGCACGATCTTGTCGCTACCGACCGACGCGATTAGGCGTCCGTCGGCTGACCAATCGACACTGTAAATGGATCCCGGCTGGGTCACGCTGGCGAGCGGTCGCCCCGAGTCGATGTCCCAGGTATGGATCACACCATCGTGATCGCCGGCCACGATCCGTCGGCCGTCGGGGGAAAAGGCGATGTTGCGGACCGCACTGTGGGCGTCCCATTCCTGCAACAGCTCCAACGAATTGGAATCCCATAACTTGACCATCCCGTCGTTGCCGCTGGTGGCCACGATCGGTTTGGTCGGATGGTACTGAGTCATCCATACGATCCCGCGGTGGGCATCAAAGCTGCGCAACACCTTTTGACTGGCGACGTCCCACAGACGCACACTGCCGTCCTCGATCGCCGCGACCACTTTCTTGCCGCTCGGGTCAAAGTCCACCGCCCAGACCGTTCCCGGGTTGCCGGCCAAGACGGTCGATGGGAATGAGGGGCCGACGTCGGCTTGCACCACGCCATCGGGTTCACTGCGCGTCGCCAAAAACAGGATCGTCGCGCACAGGCTGGCCACACCGATCAGCCCGACCGCCCAGGTGGCGCGGAGCGTGTTGCGCGAGACCAGTCGATGCGAACCGCTGCGCCGCGCCTTTCCCGCCGTCTTGGCGACCGCGGGGACATGCAAGGGCGAAACGGCGCCGAAGCCGGAGATGATTTCGGCAAGCGTTTCGGCGACCAACGCCGCCGACTCGGGCCGACGCGCCGGGTTCTTGTCCATCAACGCCATCGTCAGTTCCGACAGCGGCAACGGGATCTTGGGGTTCAACTTGGCCGGCGACTTCGGCGTCTCGTCCATGATGCGTTTCATCACCCCGACGATCGACGGGGCTTCAAAGGCCGACACGCCGGTCAACATTTCGTACAGCACCGCGCCGAGCGAAAACAGATCGCTCTTTTCATCGGCGGTCGCTCCGGTCGCCTGCTCGGGTGACATGTACAAGGGCGTTCCGGTGACCATGCCGGTCTTGGTCAAACGCACGTCATCGGTCGCGCGGGCCAACCCGAAGTCCGTCAACTTGACTCGTTCGGTGCCCCGCTCGATCAGGATGTTCGCCGGTTTGATGTCACGGTGAACCATGTCGCGCTCGTGCGCGGCCGAGAGACCGGCAGCGATCTGCATCGCGATCCGCGCGGCCTCGTTCGGCGGCAGCGGCTTCTGTTCTTGCAGTCGTTTTTCCAGCGTCACGCCATCGATGTACTGCATCACTAAGAACGCGACTTCACCTTCGTCCTCGCGAGCGACCTGGTGCATCGCCACGACGTGTTCATGTGAGATCGCCGCCGCGGCACGGCCTTCACGGCAGAACCGCTGACGGGCCACATCGTTCTTGGCATACTCGGGGTTCAGCACTTTGATCGCCACGTTGCGCTGCAAGTGCGTGTCGAAAGCTTCCAACACGATCCCCATGCCGCCACGGCCGATCACCCGCGAGACTTCGAAATGATGCAGCCGCCCGATGTAGGCCGGGTCGTCCGACTTTTTCAAGAAGGGCAACGCGACGGGACTGGCCGCTTCGATCGTCGGCGTGTTGTCCGGATCCGACGCTTCGGAAGACTGGACGGCGGCAGCCTGCGACGGTGCCGCCAACGTCTCGTTCGTGTCGTTCGCATCGACGTTGGGCGTGTCCTGGGTTTGAAACTGCCCCGACACCGCCGCGACCGCTTTCCAGTACGCCGAATCGGTCGGCGGCAGCGAACCGACCGCTTGCCCGACCAAATCCTCGATCGGGACATCCTTGGGGACGCCCCCAGTGACACCCCCGGCGACGCCGGAACCGCCGGAGATCGCGACCGATTCCAAGGCGCTTTGGCAATCGGAACATCCGCCGATGTGCTCGGTCGCGCCGCTCGCCTCGGCGTCTGGCATTGAACCGCTGACCAACGCCTTCAACTGTGCCTTGGTCGGGCACGCAGAAACTGTCATCACGCTTCCTCTTCTTGTTCCAGTCGCTCGATTTCCGCTCGCAGACGCGCCGTCACACGACTTTTGGCGACGTAGATCGCGCCCGTACTCATCGACAACTCCTCGGCCGCCTCGGCCGCCGATCGGCCTTCAACGGCCGTGATCCGGAACGCCGACCAGGTTTTGGGATCCGAGTTTTCTTCTACGGTTTTCATCGCGATCGCGGCAAGTGAACGAAGGTGTTCCAATTCCCACTGCTCGCTGAGTTCGTTGCGACCGTCAGCAGCTTGGGACAACAATTCCAATTGAGCCGTGTCGTTTCCCGTCGGGCCGGCTTTCTTTCGCTTCTCAAAATAGGTGTACAAGCGGTTCCGCGTGATCGTGAACAACCAGGACCGGAATCCGCCTTTCTCCTTGTCATATTCCAACCGCCCGATCGCCGAACCGACGCGGCGAAAGACGTCTTGCACGATATCCGCCGCATCGGCGTCCTGCAGTCCCCGACTGCGCACGAACCGATACAACATCGGGCCATAGTCCCGCAAAAAATCGCTCCAGGCTTCGTGATCGTTGGCGTCGCGAAGCCGCAGCAGGAGCGTCGCTCGCGTCACAGGAGAATCGCTCACCCTGTCTGTCTCAGTATTGGAGTTCGGTCCACTCGGCCACCGGCAGCGACGGCGCAAAAAACCAAGCGTGCGATCGTGCAAACAGTATAGCGACCGGACCGAGACTGACAGTCGGCACGTTCCTCCGCTGATGACTACCCCGTGGGAATCGCCTCCTTACAGCAGCGGCGGTAAGTTCCGATTCTTTTGCGTTTCGAAGGCTCCCTCGCGATCCGAACATTCCGCCCCACCGCCCCCCCGATTAGGATTCAGGGCGGAACACGACGCGGGGATTCGCGTCTTTTGCGATCGGCCGATTAGTTTCACCTTCCGGATCCATTTTCCTCCAGCAACCCGCGATTGACGCAGCCACGCCCCGTGACGAGCTTTTCGAAACCATCCGACGGCGCCACGGCCCCCACCACCCCCTCTGGCGATCCGCCGCACCAGCCCCCAAGGTCTCAGGAAGATCGGGGCGCCGATTCGCCGGTTTCGGAAACCGTGCTCTCGATCGCGGCTCGCTCGACCAGCCCGACGGACTTTCTGCAGCAAATCGCCGCGTTGTGGACCGAGACGTTTTCGCTGGCGGCGATCGCGCTGACGCATCCCGACTGGCCCCGGCCGATGATGTTGGCCCGGGACGCCGACTTTGCCAAACGCCTTGACATCGACTTCATCGACCACCTGCTGGCGTCCAGCCGATCGGCCGCCACCGCCTGCGATTTGCCCCTGCGTCGCGCGGCCGCGGATTCGTTGGCTGAAGGAACATCGGCGACTGAAACCCCGCTTGCCCCGACGCGGTCTTCGGATTCGCCGGACGGAGCCCGCGGAATGCACATCCAGTTGTTGCCCCAAAGCGATCGCTGTGCGGCCTTGCTGATCTACTGCAACGATCGACTGCCCGACACTGCCACCCAAATACGCGACTTGAAGCGATTGGCCGATCACGCCCGCTGCTGCCGCGCCGCGCTGGAAGGATTCAGCAACGATCGTGCAAGCGACTCGATTCCGTCGACGATCAGTCTTTCCGACGGCACGCGTGCACTGCGTCACTTCCACCATGACTTGGACCTGACGGGCACGGCCTATCGGATTGCCAACGAAACGCGACGACTGCTTTCACTCGATCGGGTCACGGTTGTGGTGTCTCGCCGAAGCCGGTTGCGGGTAGAAGCGGTCAGCGGCGTCGCGGTCGTCGACCGACGAGCCAACGCGATCACGGCCGCAGCGACGTTGGCCGCGCGCGTCCTGCCCCTCGGTCGCCCGATCATGCTGCCTACGGCCGAACCACTGCCGCCACAAATCGCCGAACCGTTGGATCACTACCTGGAAGCAACCGATGTCGCTTCGGTTTCGATCGTGCCGCTTTACCGACCGTCACCCTCCGCCCCCGATCGCAAAGGGCGACGCAGTCAAGAGTCATCCGACGTGGCCGAACCGATGCCGTCCTCGTTTTTCGATGACGATCGTGGCAACGCCGAACCGATCGCCATGCTGCTGTTGGAATCATTTTCCGATGCCGACCGCGTACCGATCACCCCCGCAATCAAAGCCATCGCTGCCGAAGCCGCGATCGCACTGTCCAACGCCCGCGAACACCAACGAATCTTCGGCCTGCGCGTGTTAAAAACACTCGGCGATTGGTTCGGCGGAAACCGTCTTCCATACAGCACTCTCGGATTGCTTGCGACCGCCGCCTTGCTGCTGGCCGGAAGCATGATCCAAGTTGACCATAAGATCATCGCGACCGGGTATGTCGAACCGGCAGAACAACAAAACGTTTTCGCCCGCTCCGATGGCATCGTCAAACAGATCTTCGTCAGCGACGGGCAACCGGTCACCGCGGGTGACGTGTTGATGCGTCTGGAGAACGCGGACTTGGAAACCCAAGCCGAATCGTTGTCCGGTGAAATCCAAACGACACTGCAACGCCTGACATCGATCGGATCGATGTTGCTCGATCCCGCCACGGATAAAAACCTGTCACAGCGGATGGCGATCGAGCAGCGGCAACTGCAAAGCGAATTGAATCATCTTCAAGGCCAACAGGAACTGGTCGGGCGACAACTCGCCGAACTTGAAATCACCGCCCCGATCGATGGCGTTGTCGCGGCGTGGCAACTGAAACGCAAACTGTCCGGACGGCCCGTCGGCCGGGGCAATCAATTGCTCAGCATCGTTCGCACCGACGGCCCCTGGCAATTGCGTCTTGAAATCCCCGACCAGGACGCCGCCGAAATCACGCGGGCCCGCGCGGTCGAAGGCGAACTGGTGGTTGAATTCGCCGCCGCATCGCATCCCGAGTCGACCTTTTCGGCCACACTGGACTCCATCGCCGGTGTCGCCCGACGCAACGACCAAGGCCGCACCGTGATCGACGCCGAAGCAAGCGTTGATCCCCAAAGCCGAAGCGTTCACGCAAGCGACAACCCAGTCTTTGCGTCGGCCGGTGCCCACAACGGTGTCGACGCGACCGCGAAAATCCACTGCGGACGACGCTCGCTGCTGGCGAGCTGGTTCGGGGACGTCGCCGATTTTGTCAATCGCAACCTGCTGTTCTACGTGCGATGACACCACGCCGATGACGCTTCGCCCCCGCCGCCACCATCACGCCGCGAACACGCCGACCGGACTTCGCAAACGACCGGACCTGGTCGTCGTCCAAACCTTTCACAAACACGATTCGGCGGTGGTCGTCAAAGACCCCGTCGCGATGAAGTATCACCGTCTGCGCGACGACGAATGGTTCGTGCTGGAACGACTCTCGCCCGGTGTTTTGCTGGAAACACTGCGGCGGCAATACGAGGCGCGTTTCCCTCCGACAAAACTGTCACTGTCCCAACTCAACGAACTGCTGTTCCTCTTTCACCGACTCGGATTGGCCGTCTCCGACAGGGCAGGGCAGGGCGATCGACTGTTGGAAAAACGGGATGCGGATCGACGCCGACGGATCCAAGAGCCGCTGGCAAACCTGCTGTTCCTGCGGTTTCCGGGCGTCGACCCCGAACCGCTGTTGCGGTGGCTGAGTCCGTTTGCGCGTCCACTGTTGAGTGTTGTCGGATTGACGGTGATGGCTTTGATTGCGGCCGCGGCGATCCTAACGCTGGCGTCTCAGTGGCCACGGTTCGTCGCGGAGTTCCCGGCGATGGACCAGTGGCTACACGTGCGCGCGGTGTTCACCTTGGCCGCCGTCATCAGCGTTACCAAGGTGCTGCACGAACTCGGACACGCCGTTGTCTGTAAACATTTCGGCGGCGAGTGTCATCAGATGGGTCCGATGTTGTTGGTGTTCACTCCCGCGTTGTACTGCGACACCTCCGACTCGTGGATGCTGCCCAATCGATTCGCGCGTGCGGCGGTCGGACTGGCCGGCATCGGGACAGAGATCATGCTCGCATCGATCGCCACGCTAATCTGGGCGTCGACGGGGCCGTCACTGATCCATCATGTGGCCATGAACGTGATGCTCGTTTGCAGCGTCAGCACGGTGCTGTTCAACGCCAATCCGCTGCTGCGTTTCGATGGCTACTACGTGTTGTCGGACCTGTGCGATGTGCCCAACCTGGGACATCAATCCCGCCAGCAGCTGTCTCGCCTGACGGCGCGTCTATTTCTCGGCATCACCTCGACGGATCACACACCGACCAGTGGCCGCGAGCGGTTTTGGTTGGTCGTCTACGCGGTGATGGCCGCCGCCTATCGTTGGATGCTCACGTTGCTGATCCTCTGGTTGCTGCTAACGATGTTGCGTCCTTACCGGCTGGAATCGGTCAGCCAGGTGCTGTGCCTGTTGGCAATCGGCGGCCTGTTTTACTCTGCCCTTCGTGCCCCAATTTCCTTCTTGAGTCATCCCGGACAAAGGAGACGGATCGACATGAATCACGTGATCAAATCGGGGGCGGTCCTGGCCATCCTGTTGGTCATCGCAAGCATCCCGCTGCCGTCCGGTGAATCGGCGACCGGTCGCATCGTGCCCCATGACGAAACTCCGATCTACATTGGCACTGCCGGGCATCTGGATCATCTGCTGGCCACCGCTGGCAGTCGCGTTGAACAAGGCGATCTGGTGGCTACGCTGGAAAACCCCGAGATTGTTCGCCAATACTCCCGAGCCGAATCGCGGGTGGCGTCACAGCGAGCGTTGGTCGACGCACTGAAATCCAGCCGCTTGGTTATCTCCGACGCGGCGAATGAATTGCCCGTCGCCGAAGCCACGCTCGTCGAATTGGAACGGCAATTGGAAACACGCCGCGGGCGGCTCGAAGCGTTGAAGATTCACGCGTCCACCAGCGGGCGATTGATCGCGCCCCCCAAGCGTCCGCCGTCGCAGCAACTGGCGACCACGTCGCGGGCCGCCAACGAAGACGCCGACGTAACGCTTGCGGGCTGGAGCGGTGATCCGACGGAGCCGCGAAACCGCGGTTGCTTTCTCGAATCCGGCAGCGAACTATTCACCCTGATCGGTGACGACCGCTGGGACGTCGAACTGATCGTTTCAGCCACGCAGGTTCAACGAATCAATGTTTCCAACGACGTCAAATTGGTCCTGGAATCCGATCCCGCACATCCGCTGATCGGCTCTGTCGCCGAGATCTCCTCGAAACAATGGACCGTCGACGACAACCGGCAACGACACGACGACCAGCGGGCGGTGCAGCACGAAACGCCGCTGGAAACCTCCTACGTCGTCCGCGTGGAACTCGCCCCATCAGACTCGGCCGCCAAAGACGCCTTGCTACCCGGAGCCGACGTGTCGGCCAGGATCACCGCCGAACCGATCTCCCTGCTCGGCCGCACCACCCGATTCCTCAACCGACTACTCCGCTTCCGCTAACGCAACCGTGTCGAACCATTGTCTCAATTGTTCACCCAAACCAGTGTAGAACAATTGTCTCAATTGTTCCCCCTCAGCCGCCCCGGCTGACCCGCGCTCCAATGCGATTCGCCGCGCTCTCACACCAGAACAGCTGGGACAGCGGTTCTACATTCAATTCGTCAACGGCTAAATCAACTTGGTCTTACCCGGGACGGCGCATGCGGGCTCAGGCAGGTCTCCATTCCAATCCAGATGCGGGGGGAACAGGTCAAGCTTTGATTGCTCAGAAACAAACTCCCAGCTCACCTCTTGGCCGGTGTAGGCAGCCACGCGGCCCATGACGGCCGTCAGTGAGCTCTCCGCCGTTTGTCGAAATTCGACGATCGGCTGACCGGCACGAATCGAATCGACCAAATCCTTGTGCTCCTGCTTGTACGCGTCGGCAATGCTACCTTTCATGGACCAGATCTCGTTTCCGTCACGGTCGACGATCCGCGAACCGCTGCTTCCCGCACCGATGAAAGCGATTCCTTTGCTGCCGTAGATCACGTTTCCATTGTCGCCCTTGGTGCCAGGAATCTGGCGACACATGAACGACAACACACGGTCGCCGGGATAGACATAGTCGATCGACATGCTGTCCCACATTTCACTGTCATCGGGGCGGGTGAACCGGCCACCGCTGCCGAACGCCGTTTGCGGAACCGCCCCCATGACCCAATTCATCGTGTCAATGTTGTGAACCGCTTGCTCGCAGATCTGGTCGCCGGCAAGCCAAGTGAAGTGCATCCAGTTGTCGAGCTGGTACTGTGTGTCGCTCACGCCTTCCTTGCGATTTTTGTACCAGATGCCGTTGGAGCAATATCGGCTTTGAGCACCAATGATCTCACCGATCGCTCCGTCGCGAATCTGCTCGACCGCACCAACGTAGTTGACCTGACGCCGATACTGCGTCCCGGTCACGATCGCGGTTTGTCGCCTGACGGCCTCGGCGTGAGCCTCCAGACAGATGCGGTATCCGGCAGGATCGACACAGGAAGGTTTTTCACAGAAGACATGCTTGCCGGCTCGCGTCGCCTGCAAGGTGTGTGATGGATGGAATCCGGGCGGCGACGCGATCAACACCAAGTCGACTTCGGGATCAGAAAGCACCTCTTTGTATCCGTCCAACCCGACGTGGATGCGACTCGGTTTCACATCGACCTTGGAACCGTGTCTTCGTGACATGCCGGCTAGCGTCCGTTCGCACTTGGAACGGTCAATGTCTGCCATCGCAACCAAACGCACCTTGTCGTTGATCGTGAGTGAATCATTGATCGCGCCGGTGCCACGTCCGCCGCAACCGATCAGACCGATCCGGATCTCTCGGCCGGGGTCGTCCGAAGCCCCGTCCGCTGCGTGCAAACATCGCGAGGTGGTCGTGGCGGTGATCAGGGCAGCGGACATCACGCTACCGTTGCGCAACCACGCTACCGTTGCGCAACAGTGTACGTCGGTCTGATTGGCTCACTTTGGTGGTCCTACGGGTTTCCAAGGCTGGGTGGTCGGAAGACATCAACGGTGCAACCGGACCATTCTGTCGTCCCGGGCAAAGGTTTCCTCGCCCTGCGATGCCAATCCTGGTATTATTTGTGCGCCCACGGGCTTTGGATAACCAAGAGATGCTTTTTCATGCGCCAATTGATGTGTTTTGTGCGCGTTCGCCGGCTCTTCTCGCGAGTCATGCCATGAAACCGTCCTACGAAAAACTGATGCCCGCGAGTGGCCAATCGTTTCGGTGCTTCGATCGCTCCCGGCTTCGATCACCGGTGAAATGGCATCGTCATCCGGAGATCGAGTTGACGTACATCCCCTGTGGTTCCGGCTCACGCATCGTCGGCGACCACATCGACAGTTACACCGACCACGATCTGGTGCTGTGTGGATCCCAGCTACCGCACACCTGGGCATCCGACGAGTATCGTGGCAAACAGTACGACCGGCATCGCGCCCTCGTGACCCAATTTCACCCCGACTTCCTGGGAACCGAGTTCTTCGGCACCGACGAAATGCGGGACATCGCTTGCTTATTACAACGGGCCGATCGCGGCTTGTGGTTTCCAACGCCGATGGCGATCGAAATCGGGCGGCAGATCGAATCGCTGATGCATTGCACGGGAGCCGAGCGGCTGATCGGGCTGCTGAAGATCTTAGATGGGCTCTCACGTTGCAAGGACGCTGTCTCACTGACGAGCGAGCTTTATTGCGTCACCCAAAGGGCTGCAGCGAGCGACGCGACCGAATCGCGGATCCAATCTATCTGTGATCACATTGCCTCGCATCTTTCAGATCCGGACTTGAGCCAGCGCGAGCTTGCTGAATTGGCAGACATGAATGCCTCGGCGTTCAGTCGGTTCTTCAAGCAATCGACCGGACGCACACCCTCGGCCTACATCGGCGAGTTGCGGATCGGTTTGTCATGTCGCTTACTGACCGATACCGACGATTCGGTTCTGTCGATTTGCCATCAGTCAGGCTTTGCCAACCTCTCCAACTTTAATCGCCGCTTTCGGCAGCTTCGTGGCATGACGCCTCGCGACTATCGCACACGATTTCGCACCACCTTTGACTCATCGGAGCGGCAAGGGCGCAAGAGAAAGCAGCCGGCGTGAAGGCCGGCTGCTACTACGTGACGTTCGAGTCGTATCGCTGTGATCACTCGCCCCTCGGTCAAGCTCGGGGCCGAGGTGATCATTCAACTTCGTCGACCGTCTCGCCGTCGTTGTCATCCATCTCCTCGAGGTTATCGGCTCGAGCCTCACCAGCGTTTTCGACGCGATCGGCAATCGTTTCGCCGCGTTCTTCAAGTTGCTCGGCCTTTTCCTCCGCGGATTCCTCAAGCACCGGTCGAGCCGATTCGTATCGCTCTTCGACGTTCTCCGCTGCGGCGTCATAGCCGTCACGGATTTCCGCGGCAACCTCCTGAGAACTGTCACGCACCTGCTCCGCCCGCTCGTCATAGACAGAGTCATCGCAGCCGACGAAGGTCAATCCGATAGCAACAGTCAGTAGAGTGAGAAAGGATTTCATTGTGCTTCCTATTTTGAGATCGGGTTCACAGCCCCCACCGATGCGGCACGCGCCGGGTGACGACCTGCGTTTCTGATGCCTGACGACGATTGCAATCTCTGTGCCAAAACCGCAGCGATCCACAGAGCGTGGGCAGGTGGAGCCAGCAGCAGGTCGAGCGAACAGATTGACAACCACCGCGAACACCGCTGATCGGTCACTCGCGATGCAATTGCCGTCGGAAAACCAGCTGCTCGTTCGACCATCGTCTCTGTCGGATCGGCCCGCATTGCGAGGCGAGGTGGTTCGAACCAGTCGCAGCCATGCTTGGGGAAAAGCGGCCTGCCGATTCACAAGCCCGCAGCACTAGCAAGGGGCGCAGCAGATCCCCTTGCTAGCGTCTCGCTCCTCGTATTGTGCTGTTCGTTCATCGAAAACGATTTAATCAACAGGCCGAAAGGGCACCGGTCGGGGCAAGCGGACGCCCGGCTGAACCGAGAACGACCAGGCTGATGGAAACGACACCGCCGGAACAGGTTGTCGATGTACATCTGCAGCGTTGTTCGGCCTGACGCCAGTCGGCAAGCAGCCAAGTGAAAAACCAGGATGAAGTCGTGGGACACCTGTTCCTAGGTAAGGTCGGCCGACGACGACCTTCGTCGGCTGCCGGTACGCGGTTTGCGTCCCACGTCACCGGCAGACGTTTTTTTGCGTCGACGATCAAAGAAAGAAATTTTCCACCCTGAGACGCGCCGGGTAAATGACGATCTCAAAACGGACGCGTTCAACGATATCGGGGAACGTTGAACCATGAACGACAGATCACTCGATCCAACGACAAATGATTCACGACCGCCCCGTTATGACATCTTCTCGAGTGGGGTTCGCTGGCGTCGCGAATTGGACTCGGTAGCCACTTCGCCGTGGGTGATTTGCATTGCGGTCATTTTGTTGCTTGGTGCCATCTATGTCGCCAGTAACCTGCTGATACCACTGGCCATCGCGGTGATTGCGTACCTGACGCTCCGCCCCGCTGTGGCCAGCTTGTGCCGACTGCACCTGAGTCAAACGACGGCTACCGCAATCATCATCTTGACGTTTTTCTCGATCATCGCAATCGCGGCCACGTTTCTGTACGCTCCTCTTCAACAGTGGCTGTCCGAGGCGCCCGAGAGTGTCAACCGGCTCCGTGAAAAAATCGGCCAAGTCGCGGAACCGCTGACCACAGTCGATCGAGCCGAACAGCAATTGGACACGGCAACCTCTGGGCTGCGGGAGGAGGCGACCGAAGTCACGGTTTCGGTTGAAAAACCAAACATTGTCGACCCGTCGTACCTGATCAACACAACCGGCCATGTCCTGTCTTTCATTGCTGCGATCGGTGTGCTGACGTTTTTCATGCTCTGTAACGGAGACGACCTGCTGAATCGAATCTTGATGGTTTTACCGGACGAAGAACAGCGTGATCAGATCCTTGAGACGATCACGGACATCCAGGACAATGTCGGCAGGTACCTCGGCCAAATCACCCTGATCAACATCGCATTGGGGATCGCAGTGACTGGAGTCATGTGGTTGGTCGGAATGCCGACGCCCTATCTCTGGGGTGCGATGGCGACGTTGTTCAACTTTGTTCCCTTCATTGGTCCGATTGCAGGCACGGTGATCGTTCTTATCGCAGCCGGAACCACCTTCGACTCTTTTTCCAATGTGGCATTGGTGGCTGCTTCCTTTTGGTTGACCACCGCCGTCGAAGGGCAATTTGTGACGCCGGCGATCCTGGGAAAGACGCTTAAAGTCGGTTCACTGGTTGTTCTTGTTGCAGTCGCGTTTTGGGGATTCATGTGGGGATTGCCGGGGATCTTCTTGTCAGTGCCACTGCTGATCGTGATGCGACAGGTTTTTGCGAGCTTCGAAGCGACCTACCCGTTCGCCGTTGTGCTCGGGGAGGATCCGTGCATGCCGGGACAGGATTGTGAACCGATCCAAGAAGACGAACCGATCGCCGAATTGGTTTGATCGACTGCATCGCTTTGTCAGAGCTTCGACGCATGCTGCGAATGCGTGATGACCTGACTGAGGGCACTAAACCAGCAACCTCACCGGCAAGCCCGGCAAGTTTTTTTGTCTCCGGCGGCGTAGGGCGTGAATCAACCGCCGTCCCGAATGGCCTAGTGAGCCGACGGCGCTAGCCGCGGGCCTTGATACGCCTTTAACAGGGCGGCAAGGCCCGAGGCTAGCGCCTACGGCTCATTGTATTGGCTCAGCCGCTCCGGCTGCCCCGTGCTCCAATGCGGTTCGCTGCGCTCACGGGAGAACAGCTGCGACAGCGGTATTACACTGGAGCGGTTCGCTAGCTCGGGGTCTGGCCTTCGACGATGACGTCGGCCAGGGCCGCGCGGAGCGGATCATCGTCGGGGCCGCAGAAACCCCAGTGCAGGTGTTTTCGCCAACCCTCGGCGTATTCAAACCTGCCGCTCATCTTGCCCGTCTCGGCGTTGATGTCACGCATCGTTTGCAGGTAGCTGTCCATCCCTTGGCTCTCATCCAACCACTCTTTTTGGCTGGCATGGCAGGCCAGCAACTCGACCTTTTTGTCGATCAAATCGGAGTGGTCGACGAAGAAGTGCGGCATCACGAGTTCGCCCAGCGGAGTCCGATTTCCGACCGGCTGACAATGATAGACCGTGACCGGTTCAAAGAACGGCGGCACCGGAGGGTCGCTGACCAGGTTCGGCATTCCGTGGGAAAACGCGGCGCTGACCGCCAGACGACAGGCGATCTCGTGGTCTTCCATGTAGTCCGAGGGCGAATGGGTCAGCACGACCGACGGCTTGGCCGCACGAACGATCGCAGTGACCTTGGCCAGGTTTTCAAACGTGTACGATGCGGCCATGTCGGGATAGATCGGAGCATGAAACGTTGCTCCCATCTGCTGACAGGCATCCTGCGCCTCCGCCAGACGCGTCTTGGCACACTCGTCTCGGTTCATCGTCGTGCTGCCACGCGAACCGTCACACAAGTTGACATAGTGCAAGTCCCAGCCGCGGCGCGCGAGCTGTAACATCGTGCCGACCATCAAGTACTCGATGTCATCTGGATGGGCGGCAATGGCAAGAACCGAAGGCATCAAACTCTCCTCTGAAAAATCAACGGAGCGGAAAAAGGGGTCAGGTACGAATGGCACGGGCTTAGTGAGCCGACGGCGCTAGCCTCGGGCCTTGATACGCCTTTAACACGGCGGCAAGGCCCGAGGCTAGCGCCGACGGCTCAGCGTATTGGCTTAAGCCCGTGCCATTCGGGTCAGGTACCAAAAAACAAATGCCCCGAAGGGTGCTTCGCATTTTTGGTACCTGACCCCTTTTCCGCGGCACCCTAAATCTAAAAGTTGACGGGGCACAAGCGTAAACCGTCATCGTGACAAAGGATCAACGATCGAACAATGTGCCGAGCGCGCGATCGAATTGGCCACGCGTCATCACCAGCGGAATCCCCGCCTGCTTGGCCTGGTCCAACCGTGCGACTTGAACGTGCGGCCCATACGCCACGACCCGCGCCCCCGGACAGACCTGGTGACAGCGATCCATTAATCCGTCCACCGCACCACTCCGCGTGGAAAGATCGACGATCACAAATTCGATCCCGCCTCGATCGGGCAGCGATGCGGCCAGCTGAAATTCCAACCCGGCGGATTCGGCGGCGGCGCGAACCCGTGACGCAAACATCAAATCGCCGGACAGAAAGACGACGACCGATCCATCGTCGGGACCGTCGGCAGATTCATCGTCCGAGCTCACTGACGTTTTTCCAATTCCGATTTCATGAATGCCAACCCCTCGGTGGCCAAAGTCATCTCGTCGGAAAACATCTTGCGCCAGATCTTGGTGGCCGCCGCGATCTCCGGCAGCGCCAGTCCGAAGGCTTCGATCACCAGCCATCCGTCGTAGCCGCTTTTTACGATCGCGTCAAAGTTCTCTTGCCAGTTGACGCCGCCTTTGCCCGGCGTGCTGCGATCGTTTTCGCTGATGTGAATGTGGAACAGTTTATCACCGCCGGCCAGAATCGCATCGGTGACACTTTTTTCTTCGATGTTGCTGTGGAAGGTGTCATACATCATCCCGCACGCCGGGTGATCGACCTCGCGGACGAATCGTGCCGAATCGGCGTGGCAATTCAGCAGGTAGCACTCGAATCGGTTCAACGCTTCGACGCCCAGACGCACGCCGACTTGCCCGGCGTGTTCGGCGACCTGACGCATGCTGTCGACACCCCATTTCCATTCGTCGCTGGTCGGACCGGCACCGCTGAACAGCCCGATCGCCGAATGATAAGGCCCCACCAGCGTCTCGACACCGGCGGCGGCACACAGGTCCAACGTCCGCTTGGTCAGATCGACGCCTTTTTGACGCACCGCGGCGTCGGGCGAAATCGGATTGTCTTCTTCGCCGCGAATCGTCACACCGGTGCGACCGAGTCCCAGAGAATCCAATTGCTTGCCGATCGCGGCATAGTCCAAATCAAGGTTGAAAATCGGCAGTTCCACGCCGTCAAAACCGGCCGCCTTCAGTTTTTCACACACCGGGTACATTGCTTCGGTGACTTCGCCGCTCCACAGCAGCAGGTTCATGCCGTACTTCATTGATCGTTCATCCTAGGGAAGGGGTGGAAAAAGCGTCGATCCGTCCGGCGGAGTCAGGAATCGAACACGCCGGGATTCTACCAACTCGCTGGCTTCTTGGAGCCAGGGGAGCACCGAATCCGGCATTTCGGCCAGCCCGACACGCCGCATCACCTGATTGAGTCGCATCAACAACTGGTTGTGGTCCAGATAGTCGTACAGAAATCGGGCTTCGGCGTAGCGACGAATCGCCCCGGCCAATTTTTCAGTCGGCTTTCCCGTGATCTCGTTGACGCAGCGCTGAACCAACTCCGGTGGCGTATCGTCGATCACGCGGTAGTATCGACGAGCGATCTCGGGAAAATCGCGAATCCACAATGCGTCCAACAGCACTTCGATCAGGATGTGACCGACGAACATCGGGCGAAAACCGCGATCACCGGGCAATAAATCACGCAACCCGACGGCCAATTGCAAGTTGGTTTCGACGAACGCCGGCGTGTTGTGAAACCAGCGATCGTCGCGGATATGGTGCAGAATCCCACCGGCGACCTGACGCACCTGGACATCATCCGACTGAAGCGCCGCGGTCGCCATCCGCTCGCGGGCGCGAATGCGCCGATCCACCACGCTCAAAAAATCCGGCACCCCCGTCGAGACCGCGACCAGCGGATCGTCCAAATAGGGAATCGCGTGCGAGAGAAAATTCATGCGCGGACAGGGGAGGGCGGGGCGGTGTGGACGCAGGGCCTGGCCGTTTTCGCTCCGCCCGACTCATAGCGGAAGCGGCCAAGGCTTTCGGCTGTTTACCGGAGAGAACCAGCTGGCGGCTCGTTGGTCGATCCGACTCCACGCTCCCTAGGCTAGCCCGACGCGTAAGCGAGGGGCGCCGCGTGGCCCCTCGCTTACGCGTCGGGCTGGCATGATCACATCGAATTCGGAACTTTGATTGAAATCGACAAGCCGTTGGCGAGTTCCGCGACGGGAAAACAGGCCGCCAAGGTTAAGCAAGATACCGCTCGACCCCCGCCTGCGGATAGCCGTCATAAAAACGTCGAATCCAATGCCGCCCGGACCAATGCTCCAGATGCCGCTCCCACCCCATCCGCTGAAGGAACCGGTCGGAAATTGATCCGTTGGAAACATGGGCCACGATCGCCGATGCACCGCGCAGCCGGGCGATTTCATCCAGCACATGGCAGGCCCCGGCAAAGGACCGATAACCCGCACGACGACCGCTGCGGACGTAGTCCAAGGTCAAGAACGCCGGCATCCCCAGCGGCTGGTGGTAGTCCAGCCAACACAGATCATCGTCGCCGCGACCATAACGGTTCTGCCACCAGACCTGCGCCATCGAGACGCTGCCGTTGACCCAGCGGCGCTGGATCCGAACCAGTTTTCCGGCTTGCATCACGATGCGGCCGCAACGCCAACGACGAATCAAGTCCGGTTGTTGCTGGGGGTTCGTGATCGAGCCGGCGAAGAACATGGTGACAGACCGCGCGAGGAGGGAAGGATCGAGTCGCCAAAACTCTAGCTCGCCCCAACCGGATCGCCGCCGCCTCGGGAAAAATACAGCCAGCTGAAAGACAGCTCAGGAGAAATCCAAACGCGTCAAGAATCGCTGCCCGAATCGACCGTAGTCCTGGCCGTCAACATCACCATCGCCCTCAAAATCGAGCGTTTCATTAAAAGCCGATGCCCCCAACGGCTGCAAGAACGTCTGCCCGAATCGTCCATAGTCTTGACCATCGACGTCGCGATCCCCGTCGGTATCACCGAAGTGTCGGAAGAAGCGATCGGCTTCGGCCGCGCCGTAATGGAAATCCGCCGCCATCGCGACGCCGCTGACGGGCGATGAGACCAGGCCGCTCAGGATGGTCAATTGGTAATTGCCGTCGGCGAGTGAATTGCGCAGCCCCGTCGTGCCGTTGGGGTCGCGGTCGACGACCGACGGCCCGCTGCCGAACGTGACTTCGACAAAGGTCTGGCCCGATTCGAAGCGACGATCGATGATCAGCGACGTCAACGACGTATTGGTATCTCGATTGACCAATTGAACCGCCCCCGCTGGAACATCGACGTTGCCGTCAAACACCACCGTCACCTGATCCACGGTCGAACGCTGCAAATGCTCGACCGCCGCCCCCGCCTGTCCACCGACGATCACATCGACCACCGCCGGAGACACCTCCTGCAGCGTGAACAGCTCGCGTCCAAAGGGACCGTTCTCGGCAACAAAGTACAACTTGCCTCCGATCTCGATGATCTCGTCGGGATCGCTACCGAACAACTCCGGCGGATAAAGGTCCTCGACCAACAACGTCAGCGCCTCGCTCCCATCGGTCGACCACAATTCGCGATCGTTGTTGATCGTTCCGGCGGCGCTCAACAGCAGCCGATTTCCGGTGTCGTACAACGGGACCGGCTGACTGCCTCCGCCGGATTGAATGTCCGAAACCAGCGTCGCATTGCCTGCCGCCCCGGTCGTTTTCCAAAGCTCTTCTCCGCTGCCGCCATCGTCGGCGGAAAAATACACCTCGCCGAGCGCCGGGAAAAAACCGCCGGGATCACTGTCTGCGTTGCCGGGATTGATGTTCGCGATTTGATACGTGCCGATGCCTGTTCCGTCGGAGCGATAGGGTTCGAAACCGTCCGCCCCGTTGTCGGCCGAAAAGTAAAGCGTTCCGCTGACATCGGCCAATGCGGTGGGATTCGAACCGTTGCCTCCGCTGCGAAGGTCCGCCACCAAGTGTGTCGTCCCCAAACTGTCGCGCCGCCAAAGCTCTCGCCCGTTGACGCCGTTGTCGGCGGTGAAAAACAACTCGTTTCCGACGACCGTCAAATCCTCCGGCGATGAGTCAAAGGTGCGATTCATGTCATTGGGATCGACCACGCCGTTGATGTCCATCACCAGACTGACCGCCGTTCCGTCGGTGCGGAATAATTCTCGGCCGATGTCCTTCATGTTGACACCCGCAGTGACCGTCTCGGACGAGGTGTCGGCCGAAAAGTACAGAAAACTCTCCAACGCGACCAATTCCATCGGATTGCTGCCGGCCGACCCTGGGATCAGATCCCAAACCATTTCCGCCGGACCGCTGCCGTCGGTTTTCCACAATTCGTTGCCGCTGACTCCATCGTCGGCGACAAAATAAATCCAACCGTTGGCGATCACGAACATCGTCCCGTTCTCATCCAACTCCACCGGTCGCCGATCCGACAATTGCCGCGTCGGCCCGTTCGGGTCGGTCAGGTAAACTCCTCCCGCGGTGCCCAGCGAGTTGTTGTAGAAAACGATTTGTTCGGTCAACGCACTGTACACCGTCAAGGTCGAAATCCTGTCGGTGCTCGATGGTGAAATGTCCTCGTACAATTCGACCGTTCCCGCCACCGTGTCGGCCTTCCAGATCGCCTCGCCGTTGATCCCATCGTCGGCGACGAAGAAGAGATCGGTGCCGAAGAGAACCAGATCTCTGACGTCGGCATCTTGGGTGGACGGGTTGATGTTGACCAACACCTCGGTGCCCAGCGGGTCGCCGTCGGTGATCCACAGTTCGCGGTCCCGCGCCACATCGGTCGCCGTGAAAATCAACTGGCCGTCCACTTCACCCAACAACCGCGGTGCTCCATCCAGCGGCGCGCCGTACAAGTCGTTTCCCGGCAGCGAATCGACGACCTGCATCGTGCCTTCCGCGGTGCCATCGGACATCCACAATTCCAATCCGTCGTTGAAGACATCGTCGGCCGCGAAGTACAGTTTGCCTCCGGCCTGCGTCAAATCCGATGGATTGGAACTGCCCATCGGAACAATGTCCTTGACCATCACCGTCCCCTGCGGTGTCCCGTTCGTCTTGTGCAACTCGCGTCCGGCATCGACGACCTGAGTCGTTTCCGAACTCAGATCGGCGGAAAACGTCGCACCGACAACAAAGGCTTCGTTGCCGCCGTCGGGATAATTGGCGAACATCGAATTCCCGATCGACAATCGCACCGTGGCCGTCGTCACGGACGCACCACCGGGATCGGAAAGATTGACGTTGTCGGCGTCGCGGCCGAGATACCAGTTGTCCAGTTCCGGCCCCGAAACCGTCGTGCTGCTCGTCGGCGTGGAACTACCGTTTAGAAACAACTCGAACAACAAACCTTCGGCGTCACCGGGCGTGCTGGTCGTCAATTCATTCCCCGAGGCGAACCCCGAGAAGGAGAGATTGGCCAGCCCGGCGGGATCGGACAGCGTCCACTCCCAGGCATTGACCACCAACTCGCCTTCGTCGATGTCCTCGACATACAGATCGCCGACTTCGATCGACTGCAATCCGACGCCCGCATCACCGATTCGGGCACCGGAAGAAACCCAACCCAAGTTATTATTTGATCCGCCCTGGGCCGTGCTATTGAAGGTGATCGATGCATTGAAGCCCGACAGCGTCCCGCCGTATGCCGTGATCGTCTCGGCGACGATCCCCGCATAATTGCCGTTGACCACGCGTGAGTTGTCCGCCGTCATTGTGGGCGAACTGACCGAGATCCTTGTCGCCGGCACCGCTCCGCTGGCGGCAAAAAACAACTCCTCACCCATGACTTCCAAACCGATCGGCACAGACGAACCGAGCCCCTTGGTCGTGTCCGCAACCAACGTGATCGTTGAGCCGTCGGATTTGAACAAATGGCGCCCGCCCGTTCCGTCGGATGCCGCAAAGAACAGCTCGCCATTGAACGACGTCAACTCTTCCGGATACGACGAGCCGACGGGATTCAAATCCGCTACCCGCACCGTCCCTGATTCGGTTCCATCACTCTTGTACAACTCCACACCATCGACGTAGTCCTCGGCAGCAAAGAACAGCAAACCGTTGTGGTTGGTCAAGAACGTCGGATTCGAACTGAATGTCGGATCGTCGTCGGCCGGTCCGGGATCGATGCCGGGGTCAATTCCCAAGTCGGCAACCATCATGGTGCCCTCGGCCGTCCCGTCGCTCTTCCAAAGCTCGCGGTTGTAGTAACCGTCGTCGTAACTGGTAAAGAACAGCGTGCCGTTGACATCGGTCAGCTCTTGAGGCCGGTCGATGACGAACTGGTCCGGGTTGATGTCTTTGACCAACGCCGTTCCGCCGCTGGTGCCATCGTGAACCCAAAGCTCATACCCCGTCGCCGGCTCGTAAGCGGTGAAGAACAACTTCGTCCCCGACGCGGTCAGGTCGGTCAAGTAGTACACACCGGACGCATCGGCGTCATAAACTTTGACCGTCCCTGATTCAGTCCCATCGGTTTTCCACAAATCCGTTTCGTCGTTTTCATCCAAGGCGGTGAAATACAACTCATTGCCCAGCACCGTCAAATCGGCCGGTACCGACGCGTCCGGCCCGGGCAGCAGATCCTTGACCATCACCGTCCCGTCGACGGTCCCATCGGTCTTCCAAAGCTCGGCACCATGTTTGCCGTCGTCGGCTACAAAAAATGATTCATCACCCAGCCGGACGACCTGCTCAATCCCCGATGACACGCCAAGCGTGTTGATGTCCTGGAACAGATCGATCGCAAACGTCAAAAGCTCTCGCCGTTCCAACGATTCGATCGCCGCCCCCAACCGACGACGGCGTGATCGTCGAAGCAAGGCTCGGTCACGTTTCGCATCGGAATGTTTTCGCTCGTCGGAGCGGAGCGAACCGAGTGGTGCTGCCAATGGCCGCGATCGCAATCCATCCATCGGGGGCGTCTCAAGAGAGGTCGAGCGTGATCAGGTTGCAGAGAAGCACGCCTGGATCCACGGCAGCGCACCAAACGTGACGCCGACTTTATCCACATGACAAGGGCCGCATTATAGCCAAACGCCGCCATCGCGGCCGCATCATCGGATGTTTCAGCAAATCCGGTTTCTTTGAACGCACACGCCTTCGCCCACGTCCACGATCGCGTCGACCTGGTCGGCAAGCGGAACCACCCAAACGGGCCGCTGCTCATCCTCTCGCGGATAGGGGCCGCACAGCACGGTACGACGACTTCCCGCAATCACTTGAACATCAAACAGCTCTTCGACGCCGCTTTCGAACTCGACAAACGCAAGGCTCTGCCCTGTCATCCAATCGATCACGACCACACCACAACGCATCGCGGTCCGGTCCTCGCAGATCGGCACCCCTCCAAAAACGGAGGTCTCCCTCGCCCGACTCATTCCGACAAACGCGTACCGATCATAAAAGGCCAAACCGCGGCCATAACCCGGATAAGACGCCACGTCCTCGGCGCGACCACTCTGCTGGTCGATCGTGACCAACTTGCCTCGACCGCTATCGAGCAGAAACAGTCGGCCGCCATGCAAACGCGGCGAGTGCGGCATACAGAATCCCCGTGCGATCGTTTGCCCACTGGGCACATCGATCAATACACCGCCATCGGACTTGTTCTCACGCCAGCCGCGCGCCGCGTCGCTTTCCCCCAGCGCGCTGACGTACCTCGGCTTTCCGTATTGCATCGCCATCCCATTGAGATGGCATCGATCTTGGGGCGCCAGTTCGCTGATGAACGGGGGCTGCCAGCGGGGGACAAAATTAAACTCCGCGTGCAACGTCGACAAACACGAAAACAAGGTGTTGACGATCCACAATTGACCGTCATCCCCCCACTGCATCTCGTGCACATGAATGTTCCCCGTGACAAACGATTCGCGGGCCAAAAACGCCCGGTCATAAGCCCCCGCCGGATCGACCTGCTGCGCCAGCGCCGCTCCATCGCGCAGGAACCAGATCACATTGGGTCCTCCGACCGCAATCGACGACGTTGTAACGCCTCCGGGTTGCACGGTCTGATGCGGTGGCGCGATCCCCATCGCCTGTTGGAAATTGGAGAACCCCAAGTGCAGCCGACCATCGTTCGCGCCGATGCTGACCACCTTTCCCGCCGCGTAGGTCGAAACCAACAACGAACAGCCGAGGTGCTCCAACAGCGGAACGAATTGCGAGCTGTGCCGGTAATTGATCTCCCGCATCGCGGCAGGCCGCCGGCCCGGTGCCCCGGTGGAACTTTCCGACTCGCCTGCGGGTTGCTGTTGGTGGTCCATCGACTCGATTGGGGTGGAAGGGGAACTGCCGTCGACACGGTGACGCCTCCGTGCGGCAACATCGTTAGATCCTCAAATGCTCCGCCCGACGGGTTGAAGCCGCTCTCATCCCCGGTCCTTCTCCCCCGCAAAGCCGGGGGAGAAGGGAGCCATGGTAAGCTGTGTCGACAACAGTGCTGTTGGAGAGGATGACTCGCGAAACGACGTGACTGCCGACGAACAAGAGCCACAGCCTAGGGGATCTCCGCCGACGCGGGGCGCTGGATCACGTGGCTTTGATCCACGGCCAAGGGATCGATCTCCTGGTGCGCCCCGTCGGCCCAATGGACCGTGATCCGGTCCACCTTGTCGGCGGCCCCCAGCCCGAACGTCAGCGGCAGCTCGACTTGCGAAAGATAGCTTCGCGTCGGCATCACCTGCTGTCGAATGATCTCGTCACCAACCTTGATTTCGACCCATGAGCCGATCGCATCGCGATTGCAGTGTTGGCCGTCGCCTTCCAACTTCAATCGCAACCAATGATGGCCGAGTTGTTGGTCGTTGCGCAACAACCGCGGCGCCCGCCCGGTGGCGGTGATCAGCAAGTCCAAATCGCCGTCGCCATCGATATCGGCATAAGCCGCACCACGCCCGGCCATCGGCCGCAGCAAGTCCTCTCCGACGTGTGACCGGTCGGCCGCCAAGAACTCCGTCCCGTGTTCCGGTCCGGCGTTCCAAAACAGTTGAGGCGGCTGTTCGTAATGCTGACTCGGTTGCACCCGGTTGATGTCTTCTTCCAAGTGACCGTTGGCACAAAACAAATCCGATCGACCGTCCAAGTCATAGTCGACATAGACCAAACCGAACGTCAACAACAACCGCGTGCTCGGCCCCAGTCCGGTTGAGACTGCTTCGTCATAGAACTGCATGCGTCCGAACTTGGTCACGTACAGCGCCGTCATTTCGTTGGAAAAGTTGCCGATCGCCACGGCCAGGGCTTTGCGACCGCGGAACGAGGCGACGTCGATTCCCATCGCGCCGCGGGCGTTGCCGCTGGAATCAAACGCGATTCCCGTCAGCGCGCCGACCTCGGTGAAATGGCCTTTCCCGTCGTTGCTGAGTAACAGGTTCTGAACCGTGTCGTTGGCGACGATCACATCCAGCGTCCCGTTGGCATCGAAATCACAGAACGCCAACCCCAGTGACTTGCTGAGCGGCACACCGGTCGACGGGTTGCGAATTTGAATCCCGGACTCCTCCGAGACGTCGGTAAATGTGCCATCACCCTCGTTGCGATACAGATAGGGGAACGTGCCTTCAAAGTTCTGCGGACGACCGTATGCCCGTCCGCCTCCGACCAGCTGAAAGTCTTGCGACTGATCGTACTCGCGGCTCCATCCCACGTAGTTGCAGACGAACAGATCCAGATCGCCGTCGTTGTCGTAATCGAACCATCCCGCGCTCGTACTCCAACGATCCTCCTCGCCGGCCACACCGGCCAGATCGGTCACGTCTTCGAACCGGCCCTCGCCGACGTTGCGAAACAGGTGGTTGTGGTGAAGACTGGCGATGAAGACGTCGACGCGATCGTCGTTGTCAAAGTCACCGACCGCGACACCCATCGCATAGTCCGTCAGGTCCAACCCCGAGGTCTCACTGACATCGACGAACTGACCGCCATCGTTGCGATACAGCACCGATTTGGACAGTCGATCACTGGGCTCGTCCCACGGCCAATCCTTACTATTAATGAACAGAATGTCCTGATCGCCGTCGTTGTCGAAATCGAACACGGCCGCCCCGCCCCCCATCGTCTCGGGCAACAACTTGTCGCCGACCGCTCCGTTGTTGTGCACGAATTCGATCCCGGCTTCGGCAGTGATATCAGTGAACGTCACCTTAGGCACTTGCACATCAGGCATTTCGCGAACGCTGACTTTCGCCAACTCGGATTCGCGGACCGGCGGTGCGGCCTCGGGCCGTGACAAATAAAACGCCAGCGTGCCGCCGACGGCGACCAGTGCGATCAACGCCACCAGCGATCGCCGCAACGCACGACCGATTTCGGCATCGTCACGGAGCACTTCCTCCTCTTCCTCTTCCACTGCTTTCGGTTTCATCTCAACCGCCTGCGGATTGGACATCGGTCGCCTCCCTTTTTTCTTGACGGGTAATCGCTTGCGTTTCATCGGGTTCGGGCTGTTGTAATTGGCGATCCAAGGGGTAGATCACGACCGCTTCGGCCGCGTGATTCGCCGCGGGATACTTTTCTCGGGCCAGCCGAATGGCGCGGCCCTGGGCGTTGTCGTCCGGCTTGTATCGAAGATGCAACTCGCGATGCACGGCCGCGTTCTCGGTGTCCTCCAACGTCTCGTACAAGAGCTGCAGGTTGTGGTGCGCGGTGACATTTTCGGGATCGATTTGCAACGTCTTCTTGTAGCGTTCGACCGCTTCGTCGAAGTAACGTTGGCTTTCCTCTTCGCGACCCTGGCGGTCCCGAACGACTCCCAAATCGAACAGCGTTCGCCCCAACAGGTTGATGACTTCGATGTCCAAACTGAAATCAAAACCGCGACGTTGCATGTCCTCGGTGTTGTCCTCCAACACGCTCCGCAAGTTCTGCTCGGCTTCGACCAGCCGGCCTTGCTGTGAATTGACCACACCGGAAAGCCACGCCCACGTCCACCGCGGGAAACCCTCGGTGTCACTGTAACTCTCGGCACGATTGAGCGCTTCGACCGCTTCGTCCAGACGCCCTTCCATGTTCAACACGCGGGCCAGGTTCATCGGCCCGTCGTATCGGTCCAGCTTTTCCACTTCGGTGAACGCCTCTTCGGCCTGACGCAGTTCCGCTTTCCCTTTCAACAGCAAACCGATGCCGTAGTCATTCCAGCGTTGCCATTGGGGGATCTCACGCGGCTCGTTTTCCACCACCGCGTCGCTCCCCTCGACCGGGAACACGATCGAATCGACCGCCATTGTCGTGATCGGCAACTCGTTGACGTAATCCTCGCCTGGCTGGTGGCCACGAATCATCCGCCCCAATTGCTCGTTCTTCTTGGCGACGAAATCCATGTACCGTTGGTCAAACTTTCGGTACTGCAATTTCAACTCGACCTTGACCGGCGCGGTGACATCATCGGGAATCTTCAACCCATAGTGCACCGTCTGGCCCGCTCCCGGCGGGATTTGGTGGTTGTACAGGGGCGTGAAGATGTCTTGCGGATTGCGTCGATCGATGCGGTTGCCGTCCTTGTCCAACATGAACACGTTGACAAAGTGCGACCAAGGATCGACCTCGTTGTGTTTTTCGTTGTTGATTGCTCCGCTGCGACCGATCACGCGGTCTCCGCTGGTCACGGTGACGTCCAACCAGATCTCGTTGGAATCGACCGTGCCCTGCGAGAACAAGTGGCCCAGCTTCAACGTCCGGATCACCGTTTCCAACAGGTAGGTTTCACCGGGCTTGAGTGTGGGCAGCTCGGGACGCAGCGGCGCGGTCAGCTTGCCGTCGATCTCGCCCCCTTCGCGAACGCCGAAGATGTCGACGCGCACGATGTCCTGCAAATACTCCTGATGCGCGGTGATGATGTCTTCGCGATCTCTCAGCCATGCGATCCCCGTGTTTGCCGACGGGAACAGGTGATCGTGAACGCTCAGCTCCGTCGCGTCATCGAACATTTTCGCGCCGAAGTCATCCGACGCCACCAACGGCATGTGACACTTGCTGCAGTTATCGACCGCTTTGGGCGGATAGTAGAAACTGCGAGCCCCGTGACCGGAAACACCGCTGAACAAGTAAGGATCGTAGTGGTTTTGGCCGCGCAAGAACTCCTTGTAGTGGTTGAGCGCCTCCGGCAGGTGGACCTTGTGGCACGTCGAACAGAATTCCGCCGTCTTGTGGAACGGCTTCAAAAACGTCTTCTTGTGAAACGACGGCTTCGCTTTGACCAGTTGATTGTTGACCCACTGCAGAAGCGAATTGTCGCTGCTGGCAAACGGGTAATGCAGCGGTTCTTCGATCGTGTAATCCGCGTTGCCGCGAACACTGTTGACATTGGTGATCGCGTGACACGCCGTGCACGTGATTCCGGCACTGGCCGTCTTGTGCTCCAGCATGTCGAAGTTGGGATCGTCAAACGCACCGGAGAAAAACGGGACGGGGTCGTGACAACCGGCGCACCAACGTGAGGCCTGGACGGATCCATCACGCTGCAGCGAAACCTCCCGCGTCTCGCTGACGCTGGCAAAGTAGGGCGGGTTGTTGAAGGAACTGAATCGGTGAACGCTGTCGCTCCAATCCTTGTGGATATCGGCGTGGCACTTCAAACAGTATTGATCGTTCATCAGCGCGTCGGCGGGAATGAAGTTCCCGCTGGATGTCCGCGCCAGAGAGGGTTCAAAGTATTGCGTCCCCGATTCGGGACCGACGGCGTTCCACTGTCGCGGATCCTGCATCTGCAACACCACCATGACGGCGATCGCAGCGCCCGCAACGCCGGCGAACCTCATCCCGATCTGCCACTTGATTCGCGGTCCCGCCAGACGGTGCAGCCAGTACAGCCAAACCGCCGCCAAGGGACACGCGACATGCAACCAGTACACCGTGTTGCGGGCAAGCGGCTGCTTCAGATCAAACCCGCCGATTCGCACCAGCAACGTCCCCGTCGCCAGAATCACCAAACTGACCGCGAACAACGCATACCCGATCCGCACGGCCCGCCGATTGCGGCGATTTTTGGTGTTCCACATGTGGACGAACCCAAAAATCACCAGCGGCAAAATCAGAATCAGCCCCAGCACCAAGTGCGCCAGGAACATGTATTGGTAGTAAAAGTCCTGATAGGTTTCTTCGCGCAACCACTCCAAAAAGGTGACCAGGGCCAGATAGCCCGAGTTGGCGAACAGCAGAGCAACAAGAACAAAAATAAAGTAAAGCAGTTTCCGAAGACGCGGCCCGACGGCGCGCACGTACTTCTTGCGAGGCGCCGCGGGGGCGGCGCCGGAAGCAACGGATGACATCAATGAATTCCCAGCGAGATGAGTTGACCAACTTGGGCGCCGCCTCCGCAAGTTCGGCAGGCGTCGCGACCGGACGCGGCCCCTTCAGGCCTCGCCCACACGTCAAACAATGAATCGTCGCGGTAGAGCAGTGCAGGCACCTCGGCGGCACCGAATCACCGATCGGCTTCGGTCATCGACGATTCTCGGCAATCGACACGCCGCGCAAACACACGGGCATCGAGCTTCACCGTCGTCAAACCGCAATTGGCGGCTGCACAGAAGAACGGCCGACCGACCAGGCACAGATGCCCGCCGATGAACGTTCATCGCGACAACGAGAGAGCTAGCCTCGGGGAGGCCGCTCGATCGGGGACGCATGTCCGCTAGGAAGATGGATCAATTCGTCTCGCTCAAACCGTGCCGGAAACAATTCCACATCGGCGCGCAACTGCGACGGACAAACCGCGTCGTGATGCTCGCGCTGGACTTGAGGGGACGGCGGCGTGGCCGGCGAGAGCGGACCGACAGGCGACTGCCGGCACGTCGGGCCGTCGCAAGGTCGCGGGGCCGACGAAGCGTCGTCGGCCGATTCGCCATCGTGCTGCGACATCGCGACTTCACCCGGATGCGCCAACCAATCACCACAGCTCGCATCGGCACGACGAGACGCGAAAACGCCTGCCGTGAGGATGACAAGAAGGGTCAGGAGAACGTGACGCAGCATGTGCTGTGAATCGGAAGAGCATCGGAGGAGACGGGGCCGAGTAATAGATTACGGCGTGGCCCCCCCAATGTCAATGAAAACGCCGCAAAGAGGGGGCGAGAACGGTGCAGATGGACTTGTGCGGCGGCCTTCACCGACCGTTCTCTCTGCTGGGAATTTCCCCCCTGGAAGCCAATGGTAGTTTCACACATCGGTTCGAAATTTGGGGACATGGCTCCGCTCTCCCTAAAACAGATCGCGCAAATAGAAGTTCGATCACAGAGTGAAGTCGACTGCGATCTGTTTTGGGGAGAGGGGTTGGGGGTGGGCTGGCGAAAATCAATGGCACTTGGAACGTTGGGTAGGTTCGGAGACGTTCAGCGATTCTGCTGGATCCCTCGATTGCAAATTGCAGACTGTTCATTGCAAAATTCAAATTTGCCGGGAATCGTCGCTCAAATCATTTCGCAATTTGCACTGTTCATTTTGCAATTTTCAATCGTTGCCGGTTCACCAGTTTTCGACGCCACCTACTTTTCATCAGGCCTGATCGGGAGTGAGGGGCCGTCCACCCAAGCCATCTGTGCCTCATCCTCATGGCTTTTGGCAGGCCGCTGGCCCCCCGAGCTCAGAGGTTCTTGACGATCCGGCTGATCGCTTTGAATTGCGGGTGATCGGCGGTTCCGAGCCACTGGAACAGGACCGATTCCAAACTGCTGATCGTGACGCCTGATGAACGCATCTGCTCGATCGCCAACTCGTGTTCCCATCCCCCGCGGGCCGCGACCGCTTCGGCGACCACGAACGGATGCAGACCTTCTTCGGCAAGATCCAACACCGTTTGCAAGACGCAGACGTGCGTTTCGATGCCGCAGATCAAAATCTGATCGCGGCCTGCGGCGATCCAAGCATCCAACGCGCGCCGGCACACCGCCGACGAAAAATCAAGCTTCTCCTCGGCATCTGGAAAACGCCGGTCCAACGGTGCAACCAACCCGCCGAGCCCCTTGGGATACTGCACGGTGGCCGCCGAGGGAATGCCCAACAGATCCGCCGCCTCCAGCAGCGACTCGGTGAATTGCACCGCGTCCTCGCCCGAGGGGATCGCCGGGACCAATTTTTGCTGGAAATCGATCACCAGGACGGCCGAGCGATCGGCGAACAGTCGACGTGATGACAGCTGGTGCGGCATCGTGGACTCGGGGTTGGGGTTGGCCGCGGGGGATCAGTCAGACGAGCTCGACTTGGCGCCGCTGGACTTTGCCTTCGAATCGCCCGACTTGGATTCCGACTTGGTTTCGCTGGTCGATTTCTTGTCTGCTTTGGCGGCCTTCTTGTAGCCTTCGCTGCGGTAATCCGTTTGGTAGAAACCGCTGCCCTTGAACACGATCGCGGCGCCGCTGCCGAACAAACGCTTCAGCTTCAGCTTGCCGCACTCGGGGCATTTCTTTTTGACCGGGTCGTTAATGCCTTGGAACAGCTCCATTTCGTGTCCGCAAGCACCGCATTCGTAATCATAGGTCGGCATCGATGTGATCCCAAAGGTGAATGAATTGCAAAACCAAACGCTCTACCTACCACGAACCGCCACCGAGGCGGTGTACTGCCGGCCCAGTTGCTATGCGGGTCCGGTGCTGACAACCACTTGGCTGGGTCGGATCACACGATCGTGAAGCTTGAATCCGGTCACGGCAACGTGGGCAACTTTCCCACTTTCAACGTCGCTGGGGATCTGCGAGATCGCTTCGTGCACATTGGGATCAAACACCTCGCCTTCGGCGGGGATCTCGACCACACCGTGTTTGCCCAATACGTCGTCCATCTGCTTGATGACCATCGCAACGCCCTCGAGTAACCCGCTGGCTTGCTCACCGGACTGCGCCGCCTCGATCGCACGACTCAAGTTATCGCGGACCTGCAACAAATCGACGATCAAGTCGGTGGAGGCGAACTTGAGTTGGTCTTCGTAATCGCGGCGCATCCGCTTGCGAAAGTTCTCGGCCTCCGCCTGGGCCTGCAACACGCGTTTGTCGGCTTCGGCGGCGGTCAATCGCAACCGCTCCATTTCCTCGTCCCGTGTCGGCGGAACATCCGCGACCGAATCGTCCAGCAATGCCTCGTCGGTCGATTGCCCCGCATCGGCTGAGGGACCTTCGTCGGCGGAAGGCTCTTCCTCGACCGAGTTTTCGATTTCCAGTTCTGTTTTTCCGTCGCTATTCATGATTCTTCGCAATCACAGATTAAATGAACTTAAAAGTGAGGCCCTAAAACAGATCGGCTACTTTTTCCAGAAAGGTCTTTCGGTGCGGCAACACCGATTCGCTATCGAGTTCGGCCAATTTACGTAGCAGCTCTTCTTGTTCGACACTCAGGTGTTTGGGGACTTCGATAAAGACCTGCACGAGCAGATCACCGACTCGGCCCCCGCGTGGATCGACGACACCTTTTCCGCGGACGGTGAAAACTTCGCCGTTCTGCGTGCCCGGTTCGATCCGTAACTTTTCCGGCCCGTCCAGCGTGGGGATCTCGATCTCCGCGCCCAGGGCGGCCTGGCTGTAGGAGATCGGCAATTGCAGAATCAAGCTGCTGCCGTCGCGTTTGAACAGCTCGTGCTCTTTGACGGTGATAAAGCAGTAGCAATCTCCGGGCGGGCCGCCATCGGGGCTCGCTTCGCCTTCGCCTTGGACACGCACGCGCATCCCGTCATCGACACCGGCGGGAATCTCGACGGTCAACTCCGCTTTTTCGCTTTGCAGTCCCGTGCCACGGCAATCGCTGCACGGCTGGCTGATTTGTTGTCCCGCACCGCCGCAATGCGGGCAGGCGGTTTGCACGCGGAGGATGCCGGCCGATTGGACGACTTGTCCGCGACCGCCACAGGTCGCACAGGTTTCCGGTTGGCTGCCGGGGGCCGCACCGCTGCCTTCGCAGGTCTTGCAGCCGACGTTGCGCCGGAAGGAAAGGTCTTTACTGACGCCCTTGGCCGCCTCGTCCAACGTCAACGTGACGTTGCAACGGATGTCGGCTCCGCGTCGCGACCGCCGCCGTCGACCACCACCGCCGCGTCCGCCGAACAGATCGCCGAACATGCCGCCGCCACCGCCGAACATCTCGCCGAAGGCCTCAAAGATATCCTCGACGTCGTTGAAC
>NZ_CP036264.1:9203614-9434772 GCF_008035925.1 Stieleria maiorica | reverse complement strand
GACGATACCTCTCGTTGTGAGTGAAAAGGTGGCAAAACGATGGGGGCAAAACAATAACCAAGCACCGAGTAGCCGAACACCCCCCGAACCATCGTCTTGCCCCCATCGTCTTGCCCTTGCTTTCCCTGGTTCGTTGGTCTGGTTCTGCCTGCTAGACTACGCCCATGTCGAAAACTCATGCGTTTGAATTCTTGGCTGCCCACTCCGACGCCGCTCCGGTCGACTTTGCCGTTGCGGGGTTGTTCGGTGGTGACAGCACGTTGACCTCGTGGACGACCGCTGTGCTGACCGGTGCGGCGGATGTCACGGAGGTGGACGGAACGACCGGTCGTTGGGCGGACATCAACGACGAGTTGTCGACGGCGTCGTTGTTTGACATGGGCGAAAAACGGACGGTCGTGATTCGCGAAGCGGACAAGTTCGTGTCCGCCAATCGCCCCGAGATCGAGTCCTATCTGGCCAAGCCCGGGACGGCGGCGCGGCTGGTGCTGCAGTTCGAATCACTGGCATCCAACACCAAGGTCTACAAGGCACTCGACAAGTCCCACGTGCTGGTTTGTTGCAGCGGCGAAACAGGGCAAAAGACCGGCGCGACGGCGGCCAGCCGGCGCAAGTTCTTGACCCAGTACGTGGCCTCACGCCATCAAACCAAGCTCAACGGCGCGGCGGCCGACGCCTTGATCGAAATGCTCGGCGAGGACATCGGGTTTCTAGACACCGAGATCGCCAAACTCGCCCTCTACCTGCCGCCGGGTGAAACCATCGAAGAGCCGCTGGTGCGAGACGTCGTGGCCGGTTGGCAAGGCAAGACGATTTGGCAGATCACCGACGCGATCTCCTCGGGCAACGCCGCCGAGGCGATCAAGCAACTCGACAAGTTGATCTCCGGCGGGCAACCGGCGATCGCCCTGCTGCCACAAATCGCGTGGTCGCTGCGACGCCTGGGTCTGGCCGCGTCGGCCCACGTGGCGGCCGAACGGGCCGGCAAGCGTCAGACACTGGAAGACTCGCTGGCGCAAGCCGGCGTGCATCGCCCGGCAGAGATCGCGCGTGCGATCGCCGACATGAAACGCATGAAACGCGAGAAAGCGGTCCAGTTGCTCGCCTGGTTGCTGGACGCCGACTTGCGGCTGAAAGGAACCCACAGCGCCGACGGCCGCGACCGGTTCATGTTGGAACAATTCGTGATGCGTCTGGCCAGTGTCGCCTAGCGCCGGAACCAGCGTTTCCGTTTCACATAGCACTCGCGCATCGGGTCAAAGAACACCGCGTGGCTGTTCTTTTCCAGCAGCGAGAGGAACTTGTGGATTCCGCCGGTGTCAATCAGCTTGCGCTCCGCCTCGGTAATCGTCATCAACCAGAACAACTGGATCACGCCGCCGATGCCTGCTTCGGCTTGGATCGGTTTGGAGTCCGATTCGATCACCGGCAACATATAGACACAGTCCTTTTGTTGGCTGTCGGGCAGCAGATCGTGCAGGCCGTCGAGCGACCCGGTGGTGCCGATCGATAGCCCTTTCTTTTTGCGATAGGGTTCTTTGGCCGCTCCGCGGAGGATCTGGATGGCCAAGTCATCCAGGTGGGTGACGTAGAGCAACAATTCGGCCCGCACACTGCGCTGTCCGTTCGGCATCGGAATCGGATAGTCGCTCATCCCGCTGGTCACCAGCGTCATAAAGTCACGATTGCCTTCGGGGGAATGGACCGAGACATCGACGCGCATCGCGGGGTCTTCGTCGACGTCGTAGCGACAGCACGGTCCGAAGCGTTCCTCGAACGCCGCTCGGCGCAGTGGATTCAGCTCCGCGTCGGACGCCGGGCCACCGGGGGCGACCGCCACGTTGCCCTCGGATTCCGCCGCATGAGAAACGCCGTCGTAGTGCGGCAGCTCCGAAGGCAGAATCTCCGACGGCAAACGATCCCGTCGCGCGACATCCGACTCCTGCGATTCATCGTGCCCCATCGATGCATCCTCGGGCTCCGCAAACGCGGACGCTCCGCCGCCCGAATCCGCCGCTTCCTCGTCGGATCGAACGGCTTGGGCCAGTTCGTGTTCATCGCGCGCCGTCAACGGCGCATAGCGAGGGTCGTCGTTGACGGCCAATTCGTAGGCGTCGGCCCGTTCATCCGTTCGCCCCAAAACATCCTCCCAGGATGACGGTGCGGCATCGGCGTCGTGGTCGCGTGATTCGTCCGCCTCGACCATGGCGGGCGGGGGAGTGTCGTCAGGATCATCGTCGGTCGAGGATACATCGCGCCACTCTGTCGTGGCCTGCTCCGGCGTGACCAACTCATGTTCGGGTTCCGGCTGAACAGCAGGCTCTGGGATGACCGACGAAGCGGGTTGCACGGCAATGTCCAGTTCGCGGCGAGTCAGTTCATTTTCGCGACGCATCAAGTCTTCTTCCCGCTGCGACAGGGATGCCTGACGGGCGGCGAATTCTTGCAGCAATTTCCGTTTCTCCCGGAGAATCGACTCGGCCGTTGCGTCGGTGACTTCCGCCGCGTCCGTCGGGCGAGTCGACGGATCCGGGACATCCGCCGGCGGCGCGTTCTGCGCCGACTCTGCGACCTGTTCCGCTTGACGAGCGACCTGATCGCGCATCGCCTCCACCTCACGTTGCAACTGCATCACTTCGGCATGGCGACCGTCGATCTCCGTCTCACGCTCCGCTTGTGAGCTCGCTTGTTCCTGCAACGACACTTCGCGCCGGCCAACGGCTTGCTCACGCTCGACCAGTTCCTGTTCGCGTTGATCCAGTTCGATCGCACGCTGGTCCAACTGCTGTGTTCGCCCGTCGAGCTCCTCCCGCTCGGCCTCCTGTCGACTGTCCGCTTGCCGGACTTCGTCGCTCCGCGCCGCAAGCTGCGACTCGCGCTGTTCCAAATCGGCGCGTCGGGCTTCGCATTCGGCTTGTTGTTCGGCCAACCGTGATCGGTCATCGGCAAGCAATTGCTCCTGGTCCTTCAGCGACGCGGCCTGTTGGGCGGACTGTGAATCCAGACCTTCGCGCTGCTGTTCCAATTCCCCACGCTGCTGTTCCAATTCCCCACGCTGCTGTTCCAGTTCCTCTCGCAGCAATTCGAGCTCCTTGCCTTTGGAATCCAGTTGCTCCTGTCGCGTTTGAAGGCCTTCCTCGCGACGGTCCAGCTCACCGCCACGGGCGTCCAGCTCACTGCCACGGGCGTCCAGCTCACTGCCACGGGCGTCAAGCTCACTGCCACGGGCGTCCAGCGTCTTCGCCAAAACATCGAGCTTCTGTTCCAGCGATTTCAGTTCTGCGGTCCGCCGCTGGTGATCGTCGTCGTCGGCGCGCGTCTGATCGGGCGCGGCGTCGTCTTTTGTTTGGGCGGCACCTTGGGGATCGGCAGCCGCATGATCACTCCCCGGTGATACCGTCCGATGGGCCGCACGCAGTTTGGCAATCGCTTCGGCGGGGAATGTCAGCCCTTTGACCGTTGCCGCCGCGACCCACGGGCCCTGCCCGTCTCTCAGTCCGGCGTTGGGCAGAATCGCGCCGGCATCCACATACCGCTGCAACTTCTCGATCGGATAGGGGCCACGCTCTCCATTGGTGGTCTTGATGTACCACTGGCCGGGTGTCCGCGGGTCTGGCATCAGATGTACTTGGGGGGAGAAGAGTTTTGTCGGCATCAGAGGCAACGGGGAATCGCGATCGCCACCTCGCGTCTCACAATCCTAGCACGCAGCAAGCGTCGCCGGACAACGTCGTCGCCCCCCCAGATGCTACATCCGGGTGCTGGTCCCTTTGGTCAGCGCCATAAAGGCCGACTCCAGATCGAGCTCTTCCTCGGAGAAACGCTTCAAGTCGATGTTGTTTTCGATCAACAGCTTCGGCAGCTCGCTGTACTGATCGACCTCCGGTTTCAAAATCACCCGAACGGCCGCATCGCCCAGCTCACAGTTCTGCACTTTGTCGTGCCCGGCCAACAAGTCGATGATCGCGTTTAATTGTTCCGGCTTGTTGGGTTGGATCACCAAAACGACGTGCTCTCGCACCATGCGAATCACTTCGGTGACCTCGGCATTTTGTTTCAGTTCACCGCGGTCGATGATGCCGACCTTGTTACACACGTCGGCCAGTTCGGGCAGAATGTGGCTGCTGACGATGATCGTTTTCCCCATTTCACCCAATTTGCGCAACAGGTTCCGCATTTCGATTCGCGCCCGGGGATCCAGCCCCGACAGGGGCTCGTCCAGCAATAGAACCTGGGGGTCATGCAACAGCGTCCGCGCAAGGCCTAAGCGTTGCGTCTGTCCCCGCGAGAGCGTGTTGGCGAAGGCGTCGCGTTTGAATTCCAGGTCAACGATTTCCAGCATTTCGTTGACCCGCTCTCGTCGTTGCTGGCCGTTGATCCGATACGCGGCGGCGAAGAATTCCAGGTACTCCACGACGGTCATGTCGTCATAGACGCCGAAGAAGTCGGGCATGTACCCGACCAGTCGTCGGATCTCTTTGGGGGCGGTGTGGACCGAATGGTCGCACACGTAGGCTTCGCCCCAACTCGGTTCAAGCAACGTAGCGATGATCCGCATCGTCGTCGTTTTCCCCGCCCCGTTGGGGCCGATAAACCCGAACAGATCGCCTGCCTTCAGATCCAGATCGATGCTGCGAATCGCGAAGGCATCGCCATACTTTTTGGTCAAATCGACGGTTTTGATCACGGGAGTTCTTTCTCGTAACGTTCTGGCGGATCAGTTCTGGCGGATCAGTTCAAGCGAGTCTCGCGGACGGGCATGACCACGCGGACCATCGACAACACCCGGCCGCCGGGTCGGACGAACCCCTCGGAATCATGCGCCGTGTCTTGGACATCGAACTCGAACAGCGGCGTTTCGGTCCGCCCCATCAACAGGCAGCGATCTTCGACCAGCAACCCGGACAGGTCCAGGTCACCGATCACGTCGTGGCGGAGTCCGGTGTAGAGCTCTCCGCCGGCGGCGCGATGAAACAGAATCATTTCGGCGACGCGTTTGGCATCGGAAAAATCGCTCGGCGTCCACGACGTCGTCGTGCTCGCGCTGTCCTCGGCCGACCGTTGCCGCGTCAATCGCCAGCGAAAATTCTTCTGCCTCAATTCACTCAACTCCGGCACACTCGACCCGGCTGGAACACGCGTCGGCAACAGATACACCCAGTTTCCATAAACCAAAACGCCGTCCAGGATGTCATACGGCAACGGATTGACGAACTTCCCCCGCAACAACTCGCTTCCGGGGCGTCGCGTCACGGGCACGGTCTCGTGCGTCTCGACGGCAAACGTCGCCCGCGTGGCGATCGACTTGCTGCTCCGCGGGGCGATCGTCAATCCACGGACCTCCGTCGCCACCCCTTGCTCACGATCGCTACCGATCGATGCGGGCACCACTGAATAATCGGCGAACACCGTGTTCTCACCGGCCAACTGAATCCCACCGAATTCCCGACCGGGGTACCCCATCGGAAAGACAAATGAACGTGGCGGGGCGGCGTCCGGCGATGGATCGGACGCCGGCGCAAGCGGTAACGAGTTTTCTCCGGCGGAATAACGAACGTCCACGCGGGCCGGATGGTGCGAGTACAGCGAGCACCACGCGAATCCGCGACCGGCGCCGTCGATCAAGTCGATGTCAGTGACTTGAAATTGATTCGCCCGCAACAACGTCGATGTCGGCGACGAGGTCGATGCGGTGTCGGGGATCACCTTGGGCGCCGCCTGAACGACCAAGAACACCGAAAGCGCGACGGCGACCAGAGGAAACGAAACCCAGCCCAACAACGGCTTGCCCCAAACCCGGTTGATCAAGAAATAATCCAGCGGCCCGATCGCGGCGATCAACAGCATCACGATCAACGAAACGACCGAAAAGCTGAATCGCGGCTTGATCGCGAACTGGTCCAAGACGCCGCGCATCTGGCCGGCCAAGTCTGCAAACGCCGTCGATCCCGTCCGATTGTCGCGCTCTGAGGTTTGCTCCTGCAGCAATTCGCCGACGACTTCTTTGACCAAATCCAGTCGTTCCGGCCAAGCTGCAAACGTCGGATCATCCAAGTCCGCCGTGACGACCGTCAGGCGGCCCAATCCGACGACATAGTCCGCGCCCAACACGGCGGCAACACGCCGCGTCGTCCGCCCGGAAATCAGCGTGCGGCCCTCGCGTCGCGGCAGCTTGATGCCACGAAAAATGTCCAGTGGCGTCTGACTGGATGTAAACGTCTCCAGCGCCGCGGGGTCATAACGCGACAACGTGACCTCCTCGACCGGCAACAGGGAAACCAGCCACGGCGCCGCCTGCACCGTCCGCTCGGTCGCTTCGCCCAAACAGACAAACAGATGTCCGCCACGACGCAGCCACGACACCAGCGCCCCCTGCTGAGTCTCCGTCATCGCCTCGAGCACCGGCACACCGGTCGCGTTGATCATCACCATGTCCACGCCGTCATAGCCGAGCGGCTGAAACGGCATACGGCCGGCAATGTCAATTTTTGTCACGGCGATGTTGGCCGCTTTGTCCAGCAACACGTTGGACGCGCCGATCTGGTCCACCCCCAGTGGATCCCCGATCGCGACCACCCAGGGCATTCCGGCAGGGATCATCGACGGACCACGTGACGGGACGCCGGCCGCGGGAAACCGGGTCTTGGCGACGACTTGTGTGCCGGATTCGCCGGTCCGATGAATCTCCAGTGGCGCCGCTTCGGACCCCGGGACCACATACCCCAGCTCGCCCGAGTGAGTCTGGCCGGGCAACGCGGGATAAGCCCCGAATCGCACCTCCACGCCGTCACCGTCGAGCGTGTGCAGCGTAAAATCGGATCGTGACGCATCCTCGGGTAGCGTCGAACGGACCGATTCGCCCAACCGGACCGCGGTGCAGTGGCCGACCCGGTAGTGCCCGTTGATGCCGACGATGACCGCATCTGCCGCGGCATCGGCGACAGTCGATTCGGCGTCCGCGCTCGGTGCGGAGTCCTGTGCAGAGACCGGTGATCCCAACAGCAGCAAGAGGACCGCAGTGGTGGCCGCGAACTTGACGTGATCGGTCATGGTTTTTCTGAATCGGGACACTCGCAGACCAATTTGCCACAACCGGGACATCCGCCGCCGTATTTCGCGACCAGGGCCGCATTGAGGTCGATTTCGGCAACGTTGGCAATCGTCGTCAGCCAAGCAATCACGTCGGCGAATTCTTCGGCCAAATTGGCCCGATCGTCACCCCGCAAGGCGGACGACAACTCCCCGACCTCCTCCATCAACCACATGAACGTGCCCTCCACCCCCCTGGCAACGTCCTTCTCGTGGTACATCTGACGGATGTGCCGCTGAAGATCCGCAAACGATAATTCAGTAGAATCACTCATGTTGGCAGATTGTAGCGCGTGGGTGGCGCTTTCGCGATCGGGGTGGGCTGAGTTAGATTAGGGTTTAGCCATTCGTACAGTCTGCCCAACCATTTGGTTCAGTGTCCCCGATCATTATCCTGCCTTTCGAATCTCTCATTTAACCCCGCAGCGTCCTTCGTTGACTGATACCGAGCACCGCCGGCCGGCCGTCCCCGCCGATACCGCGAACCTTGCCGACAAAGCAACGCCGGCCGACCGAACCAAACGCAACGACAAAGCAGCGGTCAAACCGCAGGCGGAGTTTCACCGCTACCCGTTCTATGCGCCACGGTTCTGGCACGGCATGCGCCCGCGAACCTGGTGGGGGCTGTTGCGTCAGGGACGATTTCGGATCCACCCGAGCCGTTTGCCCAACCTGCTGGGCGTCTCGCTGGCGACCCCCTGGAACACGGTCCTGGCGTGGATTCAGCAGCTGTTTTTCCGCAAACGCCTTGCCGAAGCCGAATTGCACGGCCCCCCGGTGTTTATCATCGGCCACTGGCGCAGCGGCACGACGTTGTTGCACGAACTGTTGGTGCTGGACGAGCGTTACAGCAGCCCGACGACGTTCCAGTGTTTTGCCCCCCATCACTTCCTGGTCACCGAGTGGATCTTCCAACGGTTTTTCGGCTGGCTGCTGCCGGGCAAACGCCCGATGGACAACATGGCGGCCGGCTGGGAACGTCCCCAAGAAGACGAATTCGCGCTGATGAACCTGGGGCTGCCGTCGCCTTACCGGCACATCGCGTTTCCCTGTGAACCGCCCGTCGATCTGAATTACTTGGATTTCCAAGACGTCTCGCCAACCGATCTGCAACGTTGGCTCCGCGCCCTGCGTCGTTTCCTGCTCGGCGTCAGCACGGTCACCGGACGGCCGCTGGTGATCAAAAGCCCCACCCACACCGGACGCATCGCCGCACTGGCCAAAGAATTCCCCGACGCAAGGTTCATCCACGTCACCCGCGATCCCCGCGCACTGTTCCCGTCGACCTGCCGACTGTGGGCCGGACTGGCCGAAGCCCAAGGCATGCAGGTGGCCCGAGATCCGGCAGACGATCCGACCGCGCCGGGAGGCGACGACCAGAAACTGAACCCCGAAAAACAGTACGTCGTCGATTGTCTGCGCCGCATGTACGACGCCTTCCTCCGCGATCGCCCCAATCTCGACCCCAATCGGATCGTCGACATCCGCTACGAAGACCTGGTCGCCGATCCGGTGGCGATCCTGGAAACGGTCTACCGCTCGTTAAAACTGAGCGATTTCGACTCGGTCCGCCCGGTCATCGAATCCTGGGCCGCCAGCGAACATCGCTCCTACCGGACCAATCGCCACCAATTGTCCGACCAAGACGAAGCGACCATCCGATCGGCCTGGAAACACTATTTCGAAACCTATGGGTACTAGCCGCATGAACCCGCGCATCAACGACTCGCTTTGCCACCCTTCGCGACGCACCGACAGGCTGAACTCGCGTCCTTCCGGTCGTCCGAGAGCGAAGCACGGGTGGATGGATTTGACATGCGTCGCCATCCTCTTGCTGGCCACATCGCTCTCGTTGACCGGATGCAACCGAGAGACCTCCGAAACACCGACCGCCCAACAGCCGGCCGCAGAACCGGCCGAGAAATTCCAGCAGGCGACTGCTCCGTCCGAACCTGCGTCAGCTTCGCTGGCATCACAGTCCTACTCGGCCAGCGCCGACGAATTGCTGGCCGCCCGATTGAGCGATGAAGAAGCGGCGGCCGGTTGGGTGCGTCTGTTCGACGGACACACACTGTTCGGATGGGAGATCACCGGCGATGCCAACTTTCACGTCCAGGACGGTGCGATCGTCGTCGACCAGGGCGACCAATGCCTGATGTGCACCTCCTCGACTTGGGGTGACTTTGAATTGACCTTCGATTTCAAGGCAGACGAAAACACCAACAGCGGCGTGTTCGTCCGCACCCCGTTTCGACCGGCAGACATCACGCGTGATTGTTACGAAATCAACATCGCTCCTGATGACAACCCGTTCCCCACCGGCAGCGTCGTCAAACGGCAAAAGGTCGATGCGGAGGCCGCAGGCCCGCAAACGCCCGGCCAGTGGCGAAACATGTCCGTCATCGCCGATGGCAACGATGTCACCGTCTCGCTGGAGGGCAACGTCGTGTGCCGATACACCGACCCGGCCGACTTGGCGCCCCATCGCATCGGGCTGCAACACAACTCCGGTCGCGTGGAATTTAAAGACATCAAAATCCGACCGCTGGGATTGAAACCGATGCTCGATGCGGAACTGTCACAGTGGAAGAAGTACCCGGAAATGCCTGGGACCTTCACGATCAACGACGACGGCGACCTGCATGTCCGTGGCGGCAAAACACAGCTGGAAACCAAACAGTCCTACGGCGATTTCTTCCTGTTGGCTCAATACAAGATCGACGACCCGGAAATGAATTCCGGGATCTTCTTTCGCTGCATCCCCGGCGATGAAATGATGGGTTATGAATGCCAGATCAACAACGGATTCAAAGACGGCAACCGTTTGACGCCTTTGGATTGCGGCACCGGAGGGATCTTTCGCCGCCAAGACGCCCGGGTGATCGCCGGAGAAAACGCGGCCTGGTCAACGGTGCTGCTGCACGCCAGTGGCAACAAGATCGCCGCCTGGGTCGGCGGGGTGCAAGTCAGTGACTGGGAAGACACCCGCGAAGCACACGAAAACCCTCGCAAAGGGAAACGCATCGAAGCGGGAACGATCATGATTCAAGGTCACGACCCGGCAACCGATGTGCTGTTCCGCGGCCTGCAGATCGCCGAGCTGGAGTAAGGGGGAAGAAAGATTGGCAGAATGATTCGGGGCAGAATGATGAAGCGAGCTGGGGGAGGGGGCAAAACGATGGGGGCAAAACAATTTTAGTGCCCGAGCTGCCAAGGCCGCTCCATCGCGTCCCCAACCACCCCATCATCCAACCACCCCATCATCCTGCCTTCTCATCGTTTTGCCCCCATCGTTTTGCCCCGTCTCATCCAGCCACTCCTTCACTCCTTCACTCCTTCACTCCTTCACTCCTTCACTCCTTCACTCCTTCACTCCTTCACTCCTTCACTCCTTCACTCCTTCACTCCTTCACTGCGCCACCGAAATCGCCCGCAACGGTTTCGGCAACGGAAACTCCACCGATTCCTCGCGCACGGTCGCCGTTTCCACCTCGGCCTCGAACTCACGTTGAAGCCACGCGATCGTCTCTTGCACCACCGACTCGGGCGCGCTCGCACCGGCGGTGATCAACACGGTATCGGACTCACTAAAATCATCGCGTTTCAGATCCCCGGGTCCATCGACCAGGAACGCCCGCTTGCCTCGGTCGGCGGCCAGTTCACGTAACCGCGCGCTGTTGCTGCTGTTCTGGCTGCCGAGCACGACGACGACGTCGGCATCTTGGGAGAGAGCTTTGACGGCGTCTTGGCGGTTTTGGGTGGCGTAACAGATGTCGCCTTTGGGCGGGCTTTGGATGGCCGGGAAACGTTCCCGCAACTTGGTGATGATCCGATTGGCGTCGTCGACGCTGAGCGTGGTTTGGGTCAGCAGTGCCAGCTTGGATTCATCGGCGACCTGCAACCGCTCGACGTCCGCTTCATCCTCGACCAACACGATCGCTTCGGGCGCTTCGCCCATCGTGCCGATCACTTCGTCATGCCCTTGGTGCCCGATCAGGACGATGGTGTAGCCCAATTTGGCATACTTGATCGCTTCCAGGTGCACCTTGGTGACCAGCGGACAGGTGGCATCCAGGGCGGTCAGGTTGCGTTGTTTGGCTGCGGCACGGATTTCCGGCGACACCCCGTGTGCGGAAAACATCAGCACACTTCCTTCGGGGACTTCATCGACCGAATCGACAAACACGGCCCCCTTCTGCTTGAACGTGTCGACGACGTACTGATTGTGTACGATCTCGTGATAAACGTAGACCGGAGCACCGAAATGTTTCAGCGTCAACTCCAACGAGTCGACGGCCATGTTGACCCCCGCACAAAATCCCCGGGGGGCGGCCAGCACAATCTTCATCAAATCTATCCTGAATGTCGTCCGGAACCACGTCGCCGATCGAGTTAAAACAAAGCGAGCAGTTTTGCCGTCGGCTCGCCACAGGGCACTACGAGAATTTCCTGGTCGCTTCTATTTTACTGCCGCGACGCATGCGACAACCGTTTTACAACATTTATGCGTTTTGTCGTACCGCCGACGACCTGGCCGACGAATCCGCCAGCGACACGATCGCCCTGCACGAGCTGGACGCCTTGCAACAGCAAATCGACCGGCTGTTTCGCGGCCAATCCCCGGCAGAAGGGCTGTTTCCCGCCTTGGCCGACACGATTGCGAGGTTTCAATTGGACAAACAACCCTTTGACGACCTGCTGTCGGCCTTTCGACAAGACCAACGGATCAAACAATACGAATCGATGCCCCAGTTGTTGGACTATTGTTCGCGCTCGGCCAATCCGGTCGGACGCTTGGTCCTGCAACTGGCCGATGCGCTGACCCCCACGACGGCCGCGTTTTCGGACCAGATTTGCACGGGGCTGCAATTGGCCAATTTTTGGCAGGACGTTTCTCGCGACCATGCGATCGGGCGGGTGTACCTGCCCGGCGACCTCCGCCGACGATTCGGTGTCACCCCGACGATGTTGTCCCAGCCGTCCAGCCCCCCTGCCCTGCGTGAAATGCTGGCGTTCCTTTGTGACCAGGCCGAAGACTGCTTTCGACAGGGATTGCCGTTGGCCGATCATGTCCCGAGGTGGCTGCGGAACGATCTCCTGTTGTTCGCCCATGGCGGCCTGGCGACACTCCAGGCGATTCGAGACATTGACTTCGATGTCCTGAGGGTTCGCCCGACGGTGGGAAAGTTCAAACAGGGGTTGCTGGTCGGCCGCGCGTTTCTGGGCACACTTTAACCATGCCATCTTCCTCGCTCACGAACGACAGCTACCGACGGGTCCGGCGGATTGCTCGCCGAAGCGGCAGCAACTTCTATCGTTCGTTCTGGCTGTTGCCGCGTGAGAAACGGCGGGCGATGTACGCGTTGTACGCCTTTGCGCGGATCACCGATGACATCGGCGACTGCAACGAACCGGCAGCCCTGCGGACCCGTTGGCTGGACTGGTGGCGACAAACCACGGCGCTGAACCTGATCAGTGACGCGCCGATCGACCGAGTGCAGCTCTCCCCGGGGCTGGCCGACGACACCGCGGATTGGCCGATCGATCTGATCCGTCGCGCCCAAGAAATCATGCCGGCCTTGCGCGACTGTACGCGACGTTTTCAAATCCCCACACGCTACCTTTTGGAAATCGTCGACGGGGTCCTGGCCGACCAACAAAAGACGCGTTTCGACACCTACGAGCAACTGGAACATTACTGCTACCTGGTCGCTTCGGCCGTCGGATTGGCTTGCTTGCACATCTGGGGATTCAAGGGGCCGTTGCCGATGCGCGCGGCCATCGATTGCGGGCTGGCGTTCCAATTGACCAACATCCTTCGTGACATCTCCGAAGACGCCGGGCGGGGTCGGATCTATTTGCCGCGACAGCACTTTGCCCAACACGGTTTGTGTGAAGACGACTTGCTGCAACCGCGACCGGACGACCGACTGGTCTGCTTGATCGAAGACGAAATCCGCCGTGCCAAGACGCTTTACGTCAGCGGTTGGAACGTCTGGGATTCCCTCGACCGCGACGGACGCCCGATGTTTTCCATGATGTGGCGAACCTACCGCCGGCTGCTCGATCGCATCGCGGAAAATCCTCGCGCGGTCGCCTCACGACGGGTTCAATTGAGCCCGGGTGAAAAAATCGGGATCGTTTCCCAACACTTCGTCAAACCGATCTTCCATCGGCTGCCCGTCCCGCCGACCGAAGTCACCGAGGTCGGGACGTGACTAGGCCTGTGACCGCGCCGGGACACGTCGTGATCGTCGGCGCCGGATTGGCCGGCATGTCGGCCGCCGAAACACTCTCTCGCGTCCACCCCGAGCTGCGGCTGACGCTGCTGGAATCCAAGCGACTGCCCGGCGGCCGAGCCGGTTCGTACGTCGATCCCCAGTCCGGCAGCGAAGTCGATTATTGCCAACACGCGGCGATGGGATGTTGCACCAACTTGATCGACATGCTGCACGCGTGTGGTTTGGACCAACATCTGCGACGCGATCGATCGCTCACGTTCTTGCATCCCGATCATCCGCCCAGCCGGTTCGCCCCGAGCCGCTGGCTGCCGCCGCCGCTGCACCTGCTGCGGACGGTTCATGCGCAACGTTATCTTTCGCCGCGGCAAAAACGTGAGCTCCGATCCGGGCTGTGGAAACTGATGCGGACGCCGCCGGAGGCATTGCGCGCAAGCCGAGCCCGCCGTTGGCTCACGGACGCACAGCAGAGCGATGACACCGTGCGAGATTTTTGGGACGTCATTCTGGTCAGCGCCTTGGGTGAACACACCGGCCGCGTTTCGATGGCCGCCGCCCGCAAGGTGTTGATCGACGGATTCGCCGCCGCTCGCGGCGCCAGCGACGTGCTGGTTCCGATCGTCCCGCTGGCCGACCTGTTTGGGCGACAGCTGGCGGGCGAACTGACGCGGCGCGGCGTGGAGATTCGGACCGGAGAAATGGTGCGGCAGATCACGCCCGAGGCACGAGTGATCACGTCGACGCAGCCACTGGAGGCCGACGCTGTGATCTGCGCCGTCCCCTGGCATCGGATCGCCGAACTGTTTGATCAGTGGCCCGACGGCCAGCACGACGCGTTGCCAGACCTGCCTGCGATTTCAGCTATTCCGTCTTCGCCGATCACGGGGCTGCACCTCTGGTTCGATTCGCCGATTACCCCGCTGGACCATGCAGTGATGGTCGGCACGGTCGCCCAATGGCTGTTCCGCGCGCCGTTCGGTTCGCAGGAAAAACAGCACTACTATCAAGTCGTGATCAGTGCGTCCCAGGCAGAAGTCTCGGAATCCAAGCAAACGCTTGTCGACACCGTCCTGGGCGAACTTCGCCACGCGTTTCCGGCCGCCCGCGATGCGACGCTCTTGCGTCACCGGCTGGTCACCGATCCCAACAGCGTGTTTTCACTTCGCCCCGAAGTCGATGCGATCCGACCGGCGGCCGCCACTGCGGTTCCCTGGCTGTCGTTGGCAGGGGATTGGACACAAACCGACTGGCCGGCCACGATGGAAGGCGCCGTGATCAGCGGCCGTCTGGCAGCCGCAGCGGCGGTGAACCATCTGCAACGCGACGCTGCTCCACCGTCGCTGGCCCCCGACCGCTTCCTCACCGCCGGCCTGCCCCCCGGACGGCTCGCCCGCCTGTTGATCCGGTCCGATCAACGAGACGGCGATGCGTTGACGTAGCTACGCTCGCCAGAGCGTGGAAATTCACAGCGTGAAACCTTGCACAACCGCCTTCTGGCGAAGGCAGCTACGATTGCCAGCCCTGCTGAACGTTTGACTTTCGCGTACGATGCACGCGGAAAAGCCCAGTTCACCAATGGAGACCAGAACGCTTGGACATCGCGCTGCCCCAACACATCGCCGAGCGTCTTCGTTGGCTCGCGTCGCCCGACCGGGGGGCGTACGAGCCCGGTCAATTCGTGTTGTACTGGATGCACAATGCATTGCGTGCGCACGAAAACCCTGCATTGGACGCCGCGCTTTGCCTGGCCCGTCAAAATGGTCTGCCGCTGCTGGTCTACCACGGGCTTAGTGAAGATTACCCGTACGCCTCCGACCGACTGCACGCCTTCATGCTCCAGGGGCATCGCGACGTGCAACGCGAATTGTCCGACCGCGGCATCGTGGCGGCGTTTCATTTGCAACGTCAGGGCCGACGCGGCCCGTACCTGCGTAACCTGACGCGTGCGGCGGCCTGCCTGGTCACCGAAGAGATGCCGGTGCAGCCGCTGGTCGGATGGCTGGATCGATTGGTCACGACCTGCCGCACCCCGGTGGCGACCGTCGACTGCTCCTGCGTCGCTCCGGTCACGTTGCTCGGTCAAACCTGTACCTCGGCCGCCGAGTTTCGCCGCCACGCCAAACCGCTGTACGACGCGCGATTGAACCTGCCGTATCCCGAGCAGTTCGTTGACGTGCCAATGTGTGACGTCGATGACCTGACCGCTTCGCTGGGATTGGAACCGATCTGCTTGCAAGACGTCGATCTGGCATCATTGATCGGACAGTGTCGCATCGATCACTCGGTCGCCCCGGTCACGGACACGCCCGGTGGATCCCGCGCCGGTTACGCACGCTGGAATCACTTCAAAGAAAATGGCCTGGAACACTACAAACAAGCTCGAAACGATCCGCTGGCCGATGGGAGCGCCAGCCGCATGAGCGCGTACCTGCACTACGGGATGGTCAGCCCGCTTCGGATCGCACGTGAAGCGTCACAGCGAAACGCGAAAAAGTTTCTTGACGAATTGCTGACGTGGCGCGAGTTGGCGTTCCACTACTGCTTTCACAACCGCGACATCGTTGACAGTCTGGACGCGCTGCCCGATTGGGCCCAGGAGTCGCTGCGCCGGCACGGGGACGACCCGCGGGAAGCGGATTGCAGTTGGGAAACCCTGGCGCGGGCCAACACGGGACGCCCGCTCTGGGATGCCGCCCAACGCAGCTTGCTGAAACATGGCGAGCTGCACAACAACGTCCGGATGACGTGGGGTAAAGCGATGCTGCCCTGGCTGGAATCTCCCCATCGCGCGTTACAGCTGACGTTGGATTTGAACCACCGCTACGCACTCGACGGTCGCAACCCCGCGTCCTACGGCGGCGTGCTGTGGTGCTATGGCCAATTCGATCGTCCGTTCACACCCGAGCAGCCGGTGATCGGCAAGATCCGCCCGCGCTGCAGCGACGAGCATGCGCAGCGGATAGATCTGGACGCCTACCGCCGGCATGTCGATCGCCCGATCGCCGCCTCGCTGCCCCGCGTGGCGATGATCGGCGCCGGCATCGGGGGATTGGCGGCCGCTCGGACGCTGACCGATCACGGCATCGACGTGGTGGTGTTCGACAAATCACGCGGCGTAGGCGGACGAACGGCCACGCGACGCGCGACGTCTCCCAACGGTGCCGGCGAGTTGCGATTTGACCACGGAGCCCAGTACTTCACCGCCCGAGACGCGCGGTTTTGCAGACTGGTCAGCAGTTGGATCCACGACGGCTTGGTCGAACCCTGGATGGGACGAATCGTTCACCTGAGCAATCGCGGCAAACTGCTCGGCGAAAAGAACGACATGCCCCGCTACATCGGCATTCCGGGGATGAACGCCGTCGCCAAACACCTGGCAAACGATCTCACAGTCCATCTCGGGAATCCGATCACTCGCCTGATCAAGCGATCGGGACAATGGCTGATCGAAAACGGCGACCGAGAAGTGCACGGTCCCTTCGATGTGGTGCTGTGCAATTGTCCGCCGCCGCAAACACTTGGCTTGATCGACGGCCACACCGAATTGGCTCACGATGTACGCTCGGTCACGATGCGTCCCTGCTGGGCACTGATGCTTGCCGACCCGTCTCTGCCGACGGCCGCCTTTGACGGTGCGTTTGTCGACAACAGCCCGATCGCGTGGATTGCCCGCAACGATCAGAAACCGGGACGGACCACGCCCAACACCTGGGTCGTTCACGCGTCCGCCGATTGGTCGCAGGCACACGTCGAAGACGATCCCGCCGACGTGGCTGCGGCCTTGCAGTCGGCGCTGGCGTCGTTGCTGGGCACAACGATCACACGGCCTGAAGTGGCAACCGCGCACCGCTGGCGATACGCCGTGCCCGCCCGACCGCTCAGCCAAGAATGTCTGTTTGATCCCACCACGGGGATCGGGGCCTGCGGTGACTGGTGCGGCGGTTCGCGCGTCGAGGCGGCTTACCTGAGCGGCATCGCCCTGGCGGGAACGCTGCTGCGCCGTTACACGATCGACCGCACCCCAATCACTTCAGCGATTTGACCACGTCTGCGATCTTCGTCGGATCTTGTTTCGCATTGACCGCCGAATCCTTGTAGGCGATTTTGCCGTCCAAACCGATCACAAAGGTCCAGCGTTTTGCCGTGGCCGTGCGCAACAATTCCGTTTCGATTCCTTCAATCTCCTTGATCACCGTCTTCTCACCCAGCGCGACGGGGACGCCGAACGCTTTGGCGACCTTGCCGTCAGTGTCGGCCAACAAGGTAAAGTTCAACTGGTGTGCTTTCTTGAAGATGCGATGGTTCTTGGCCGAATCGCCGCTGACCCCGACAACCTCGACCCCATCGGCGGTGAATGATTCCATCTTGTCGCGATACCCGCAAGCCTGTGCCGTGCAGCCGCCGGTCATGTCAGCGGGATAGAAGTAAACGACCAAGATTTTCTTACCGACGTGATCGGCCGACTTCCACGTCGCGTCGGTTTCGTCGACCGCTTCAAACGACGGCGCCTTGTCGCCGACATCAACCGCCATCGCGTCGGAGGCAACGAACGAAAGCAACAGACAGGACAGAATCATGAAGGAACGCATCTCAGTGAGACCCTTTTGCTTTTTTTAGATTGAGGTGGGACAACAGGCAGGACACGCCATTGTAAAGGATTCAGCAATCGTTGGTGTTCAGCCTTTACGCGACCCGTTGGTGTTTAGCCTTTAGGCGATTCCCCCTCGCTGCGATCGCAGCGACCCCGGGGCGGCCAAAGCCTTCACACCAACTCGCATGCCGGTGCCGTCCGCATATTTTAGTTGAGCGCCGCCGGGAAACTATTTCGCTAGAAAATACTCGTTGGTCGGGTAACTGTTGTACTTCGTCGGCGAAGCGTCGTGTTTTGGCAATGCGGCCGACAGCTGGTCGATGACGTCTTTCATCGCCGGATCCGACGCGAGGTTCTTCCATTCGTTCGCGTCGACCTGATGATCGTATAACTCCATCGATCCGTCTTCGTAGCGATAAAACCGATAACGTTCGGTCTGGATCGCGTGATTTCCCTTTCCATAGGTGGTCAGGGTGGGCGCCGGCCACGATTGATTCGGGTCGTCCACCAGGGGCACGATCGAACGCCCTTCGTTCATCGGATTGGCCGGCAGACCACACAGGTCCAACAGCGTCGGGTACAAATCGATCAACCCGACCGGTTTTTTGCAGACCTTGCCACCCTCGCGACCGGCGGCGGCAACGATCAACGGCACGCGATTGGCGCGATCCCAAAGAGCTTGCTTGGCAAATCGGTTCTTTTCGCCGACGTGATAACCATGGTCGGACCACAGCACGACGATCGTGTTGTCGGCGTATCGGCTGCCGTCCAACGCATCGAGCACCTTGCCGACCTGGGCATCGACGAAAGTGGTGCAGGCCAAGTACGCCTGCACGATGTTTTTCCACTCATTCTCTTTGATCGCCCACTCGGTCGTCGGCATCGCCGGCAACTCGTTGACCCGTCGCGAAAGCTCCGGGACGTCCTCCAGATCGTTCTTCAAGTACGGCGGCAACTGGATTTGATCGACCGGATGCTTGTCAAACCACTCCTGAGGGCAATACCACGGCACGTGCGGTCGCATGAATCCGACCGCCAGGAAAAACGGCTGGTCATGGGACTTGGAAAGCTGGTCCACTCCATAAGCGGCGATGTGGTAATCCGGCATCAAGTCGTCCGACTCGGGAAACACGCCCCAATCCGTCTGGGTGCCGCCGATCTTTTCGGGAAACCAAGCGGGATCGTACTTGAATCGCTGTTTCGGTTTCGGGCCGAAACTGGAATGCCCGCCGTAGTCGTCGAACACTTTGGCGGCGTCGCCGTTATGAAACAACTTGCCACAGGCCAACGTCGTGTAGCCGTGCCGTTCGAAATAATCGGGCATTAACGTCACCTTGCCGGTGATTTCACTTGCCTGCGGAATCAGTTTGTCTTTGATTTGGGCGTAGATTCCCGACGTCGATGGCAACAGCCCGGTAAACAGGCTCGCCCGACTGGGGCCACAAATCGGCGCCTGGCAATGGGCGTTGGAAAACAACACGCCACGTGCGGCCAATCGGTCGATGTTGGGCGTCAACGCGTTGGGGTGCCCGCCGAGACAGCCGACCCAATCGTTCAGGTCATCGATGGCGATGAACAGCACGTTGGGTGGTGCGGTCGATTGCCGGGACGGTTTCTCTTGGGCCGTCGCGAGATTCGGTATCGCACCGACGACCAATGCGATCAAACAAACTGCGACAAAACGGTGGCGACGCATCAAACGTGTTTCCGGTGAAGTGACAGGCTATGATGGGGAGCCCGATTGTAACCGGATTCCCGCCCAGAGGACTGTATGCCAACCGATCATCATCATCCCCACCAAACGAAACAGCGTGACTCGAACGTAGCTACGCTCGCCAGAGCGTGGAAATCCCTGCGGATCCATCTTCTGGCGAAGGTAGCTACGTTTGACCTGTCGATGACTCTCTTGCTCGCCGTTTTCCTGCTCGGCTGGCTTCCGATCGGAAACGTCGAAGGATTCGCCGCGGAACCCGGTTCGATCCAAGTCGCGACCTTTGATCTGGATGTCACGCCACCGGTCGGTTCGATGATGGCGTACGATCCCGTTCGACGTCACGATGAACTGGGGCTGCGTTGCCGCGGCTTGGTGATCGTCGGAGCCGGTCAACCGATCGTGTTGTGCGCGGTCGATTGGATCGGGATCGCCAACGGTGCCCACGACGCCTTCCGCGATGCCTTGGCTACCGCCGCCGAAACTACGCCCGATCGCGTTGCCGTGCATTGCCTGCATCAACACGACGCGCCTCGCTCCGACTTCACCGCCGAACAGATTCTGCACCACGCCGGGGCGACAGACCTGGGCGGGTTTGAAAGCTCCTTCCAACGCGACGTCCTCCAGCGGCTCAGCCAAACCGTCACCGCCGCCGTTCCCCACGCCCAGACGATCACGCACGCCGGATTCGGCACCGCAACCGTCGAAAAAGTCGCCTCGAACCGACGCCTGCTCGGCCCCGACGGCAAAGTCAAAGCGACACGATACACCGCATGCGGCGACCCCGAACTGCGCGCCGAACCGGAAGGCACCATCGACCCAGAACTCAGTTGCCTGGTGTTCTACAACGGCACCAAAGCGATCGCTTCGCTGACGTACTACGCCTGTCATCCGCAAAGCTACTACCGCACCGGCGTCCCCAGCCCCGACTTTCCCGGGATCGCTCGGATCATCCGCGGCCAAGACGTCCCCGAAACGATGCACATCCACTTCAACGGCGCCGGGGGAAACATCGGCGCCGGCAAGTACAACGACGGCAACAAGGCGAACCGTTTAGTGCTGGCCGCCCGAGTTGCCGACGCCATGAAGCGGGCCTTTGATTCCGCCGAGCGGTTTCCGATCACCGCCGATTTAATTTCCTGGTCCGTCGCCCCCGTCGCCCTGCCGCCGGCCCCGCATTTGGATCGCGATCAGTTGCAAGCGACTTTGGAAAACCCCTCGTCACCCGAAGCTCAATCCGCTCCGGCCAATCTGGCGTGGCTGGGTCGCTGCCAATCCGGTCACAAGATCGACCTGGCGTGTCTGGGTGTCGGCAACGTACGTGTCCTGCACATGCCGGGCGAACTGTTCGTCGAATACCAATTGGCTGCGAAAAAGATGCGTGACGACCTGCACGTCGCGATGGCCGCCTACGGTGACTACGGCCCGGGATACATCGGCACCGAAATCGCCTACGGACAAGGCGGCTATGAAACCAGTCAGCGAGCCTCACGCGTCGACAAAAGCTGCGAACACGTCCTGATGGACAGCATCGCGCTGCTACTCGGAAAGGCCGAATAGCAGACGCATGAAACCCACGGACGAAACACCCCACACCACACCACATCCGTGGGTACGCTCTGCCATCCGTGGGCCCGATCGACTCCCCTCCCCTGCTCTCCCCTACCCTACCTGCCCTCCCCAAAACCGATACCCCATGATCCGTCTGTCCCACCGTTTGTTCCCTCCCTGCCTGGCCGCCCTGCTCTTTTGCACAGTTTCTCCCGCGGCCGACTTTGCCGATCAACTGCCACGGATCGCACCGACCGAACCGGGCGAGACGTTGGACGACTTCCGAATCGCCGACGGCTACCAGATCCAACTCGTCGCCGCCGAACCGTTGGTCAACAGCCCCGTGGCAATCCAGTGGGATGCCGAAGGGGCATTGTTCGTTTGCGAGATGCGCGGCTACAGCGAAGACCGTGATGACCAGCTTTCACGGATCACGCGATTGATCGATACCGACAACGACGGCGTCTTCGATCGACACACCGTTTATGCCGACAAGCTGCTGTGGCCGACGGCGTTGTTTCCTTACGACGGAGGACTATTCGTCGCCGATGCGCCCGACATCTTTTATCTGAAAGACAACGACGGCGATGGCGTCGCCGATTCAAAGCAAGTCGTGTTCACCGGTTTCTCCATCAGCAACGTCCAGGGTCTATTGAATTCGTTCCACTGGGGCTTGGACAACCGCATCCATCTGGCATGTGGCACCGTCGGCGGCAAGGTGCGACGGGCCGACCAAGATGCATCGGCAGCCGTGGAAGTCCGCGGACACGACATGGCGTTTGATCCGAAAACGTACGAATTCACCTTGACCAGCGGCGGCGCCCAACACGGGATGTGCTTCGACGACTGGGGACGCAAATTCGTTTCCTCCAATAGCGACCACCTGCAACAAGTGATGTACGAAGACCGCTACATCCGCCGCAATCCGTTGCTGGTCGCCCCCTCAGCCCGCCAATCGATCGCCGCCGATGGGCCGCAAGCGGAAGTGTTTCGGATCAGCCCGGTCGAACCATGGCGGATCGTCCGAACCCGGCTCCGCGTCGCAGGCTTGGTGGGCGGCCCGGTCGAAGGCGGCGGACGCGCCGCAGGGTACTTTACCGGCGCGACCGGCGTGACGATCTATCGCGGTGATGCCTGGCCGCAAACCGATCACTCCTTGGCCATCGTCGGCGACGTCGGCAGCAACCTGGTCCACCGCAAACGCCTGACGCCATCGGGAGTCCAATTAGTCGGAGAGCGCATCGACCCCAAATCTGAATTCGTCGCGTCGACCGACAATTGGTTCCGTCCGGCCCAATTCGAGTGCGGACCCGATGGTGCTTTGTCGATCATCGATGTTTACCGCGAAGTCATCGAGCACCCCGCAAGTCTGCCGCCGGAAATCAAGCAGCATTTGGACCTGACCTCCGGCCGCAATCGCGGGCGAATCTATCGTGTCGTTCCCGATGGGTATCAACATCGCCCGACGCCCGATTTGAACACGTTCGATTCCGAGTCGCTGGCGGGTCTGCTGCAGCACGCCAACGCTTGGCACCGCGAAACCGCGGCCCGATTGATCTACCAGCGTCAGGACAAAGCGATCGCCGCGACGTTGCGGCGGCAACTGGAACAGAGCCCGACGCCGCAGGGACGACTGCATTCACTTTACGCGCTGTCCGGTTTGGGCTTGCTGACTGCCGACGATGTGATCGGTCGTTTTGATGACGATCATCCCCAGGTCGTCCGCCATGCGGTCCGGCTGGCCGAACAGTTTGCTTCCGACCAAGCCGTCATCGGATCTCTGAAACCGCTTGTAGGCCACGCCTCCATCGACGTTCGTTATCAACTGGCGTTTTCGCTCGGCGAGTATGACTTTGATGCCAAACCACAGTGGCTCGCGGAATTGCTGCTCAATGCCCCCGGCGACCATGCCCCCGGCGACCATGCCCCCGGCGACCGCTGGATCCAATCCGCCGTCTCGAGTTCCACCGGCGGCCAAACAGATCAATTGTTTGCGGCGCTATTGAATTCTGATTCGGTTGGCCGGCTCGCTCCGTTTGTGCTGGAACTTGCGACACAAATCGACCGCGGCGATTCCGGCGACCAACGCCGTCGTTCGCTCGCCGCGTTGGTCGATGCGACGCCGCCCCCCAGTCTGTTGCCGGCGATCGGACGTTTGCATCGGTCGGATCGACGAGCGGACATCGGCAAGGATCTTTACAACCGCGCCGAGTCGCTTGCCGCCGATTTGATCCCGATCGCGTTGGACCAGGTCGCCGATACAAAGCGTACCGATTCCGACCGGATTCGGGCGATCGGATGGCTGACCGATGCCCCGATCGACCAAGTCTTTCCGACGCTGGTGAAGGTCTTGCGTCAAAGCGAATCGTCCGAGTTACAAAGCGCCGTGATCGGCGCGATGGGCCGCAGCGATTCACCCGAATTGATCGACATTCTGCTGGAACCGTGGCCGACCTGGAGTCCTCGGCTTCGAAGTGCCGCCGGGGATGTTCTGTTCGCGACGGCCGAACGATCGACCGCGGTGTTGGACGCGATCGATGCGGGGACGATCGATGCCGCCGACATTTCATTGACGCGTTGGAACACACTCGCATCGAGTCGCGATCCGGAACTGCGAAAGCGCGCCCAAGGCTTCTTGGAGACGACGAAAGGACCCTCGCGCGAATCGATCATCGAGCGGTACCAAGAAACGTTTCAGTTGACCGGTGATGTGGAGCGTGGAGCCGAAGTTTTCAAGACGCAGTGTGCCGGATGTCATCAATCGGGCGATGTCGGACATGCGATCGGTCCCAGCTTGGCCGCCGCGGCAACACGCGGAGGAGAGTCGATTCTGACAAACGTGCTGGATCCCAATCGTGAAGTCAATCCGCAATACGTCAATTACGTCGTGTTGACGACCGACGGCCGAACGATCGCGGGGATGATCGCATCGGAGAACGCCAACAGCATCACGCTGCGTCGTGCGGAAAACGTCTCCGACACCATCTTGCGACAGGACATCGAATTGCTGCGAAACACCAACCAATCGATCATGCCCGAAGGTTTCGAAAAAGCGATCCCGCCCCAAGCCATGGCCGACCTGATCGAGTACCTGATCAAGAGTCTGAACCGCTAATGCCAGCGGGACGCGTCACGGCCTGTTGGTTTAATTCGATCACACGTGGGATCAGCCGTTTCGCGCAAGCGTACGGGCCTCCAACACCAAGAAAAACGCACTGTCGCCCGTAGGCTCGCGCCAAACGGCTGATTTAATCAACAGACCGGTCAGCGAGCGGCCCGCGTTCACCCAATCACCAACGCCCGCCACTGGCTTACGGGACTTTTTCCGAATCTGAGCTGCGGCTCCGGATCAACACACTTGACAGTTCCCACCCCAAAAGCGATCAAGAAGTCAGGGTGACACTGTCACTGGCAACCGACGACTTTTCTAGGAAAACTGAAGAACATCATGACGATACGCTGGGGATTGCTGGGGTGCGGCGATATCGCCAGCAAACGGGTTGCCGACGCGATCATCGCCGACGAAAGGTCAGAGCTGGTGGCCGCGTGCCGGCGAACCGAACACCTGCTTCAGGACTTCGCAGACCGGTTCAACATCCCGACGCGATTGACGTCCGCCGAGCAATTGTTTGCCCGCGAAGACTTGGACGCCATCTACATCGCCACACCGGTGTTCCGGCACTGTGCCCAGACCATTGCCGCGGCCGAGGCCGGGAAACACGTGCTGGTGGAAAAGCCGATGGCGTATTCGACGGCGGAGTGCCAGCGGATGATCACCGCCTGCTCCACGGCTAAAGTGACGTTGGGGGTCGCTTATTACCGGCGTTTCTACCCCGTCGTGTTGCGTCTGGCGGAATTGATCGCCGACGGATCGCTGGGGCGTCCGCTTTCGATCCTGGCGACCACGGGAAACCCGAAGCGGTTTCCGACCGAAGACTGGCGCGTGGTCAAGGCGCTCGGTGGCGGCGGCCCGCTGATGGACATCGGCAGCCACCGCTTGGACTTGTTCCTGCAATTGTTCGGACGACCGCGGCATGTCCAAGCGGCTTGTGCGCCGTCGCCGGAACATGACACCGAAGACATGGCGTCGCTGTTGATCGAATTCGAAAACGGCTGCCACGGCGTCTTGCAGTGCTACTTCGGCACGCTCGACACCCCGGACCGTTTGGAAGTGATCGGCACCGACGGTCGGGCCACGACCGAAGACCTTAACGCCGGCGACTTGACGATCATCACCGCCGACGGTCGCCGCACCGAGTCGCATCCGCCACACGCCAACCTGCACGCCCCGCTGATCAGCGACTTCAGCGACGCGATTGTTTCCGGCCGCCCACCAATCGTGACCGGCGAACTCGGCATGGCGACCAACGAAATGATGGCCATCGCCTACCGCGAATCCTCGGGCAACCGACGGCAGTAAGCCCACCGATGGCAGCGCGTCCCCACGGATGTCTTGCAGCCTGTTATCCGTGGGTACGCTTTGCCATCCGTGGGTTGTCTGCAGCGAGGAACCCCGCAGCTAAATCACCACCACTTCGTCCACGCGGCCCTGCACATCACAACCGTGATGACAAACAGCAGCAACGACGAATCGACTTCAATCAATAACTGCGGCACAGCGGCGACCGGCACGATTAGCAGCCCAACGATCCATCCGCTGATCGCTCCTTTGCTACTCGCCAGAACGTAGCCAATGGCCGACCCGGCGAATCCACCGATCAGGCACCAGGTCCACGACGGAGGATACAGGTAGATCAACGGATAGACAAAAAAGGCCAGCGCACAGCAAGTCGTGACGTAGATCAGCTTGCCAATGGTGAGCCGCTCCTCAATGCGAAATCGATGGCTCACGCGGGCGTGATCGTGGCAAACTTCCGATCCATCGGGTAGATCGAGCATCGGTCACTCCTTAGCAAGTCTTGTCTATGGTCGTTGGCCAAACCGATTGTGCACGATCCGAAAACCAAGGGCGTTGCCCTAGGCTAGGGATGTGAACGGCCTTTGGCCGATCCAATCCGATCAACGGACGAGATTACCGAATTGACACCGTAAATCATTGGCCAACGGCCATGCCCAGCGATTCCCCGGCGCAGATTCTACTGCGCGTCCGGATCGACTTCTTCGGGCTCGGGGTTCTCGTCGACCCACTGCGCCAACTCGTCATGCTCGGCGGTCGTCTCCACTTGCTCTGAAGAACCCGCACACCCGACGCACATCGTAACGGCAAACGTCATCACCATCACACACGAAACCCACTTCTTCATCGCAATCCTCAACGGGAAAAAAGAGACACTGACTCATCAACCGCAAACCCGTCACCGCAACCTAGAACTCCGCGGAGATGACTTCCGACGACGCGCGTGTGCCGAGCGCTCCCCACAGACCGAACGGACTTGGTCTGCCCGGTGAGACCATGTTTGCATCGATTCCGACTTGGGCACTGGTCTGATCTCCCGCCTCGATCGAATCGGTGATGAAGCGGACCGAACCATCGGCCAACAGGATGTGGCAGCCTCCCTGGTGTCGGCTGCTGGGCGGCAAGATGCCCGCGTTAAAATTATTCCAGTCCGTGCAGAGTGGAGAATTCGGGGGCGAAATCGTGGTGAACATCCCCCACAACGATCGGCTGTGTGCCCAGCGGAACCCCCGTTTCTGTTCCGGGTGGCCGCCGGGCCCGTGAGGGTTGGTGAACGTGGCGGTGGCCAACCAAAACCGAGGCCGATCCGGATCGATGTAGATGTCGCATTCCTGCACGCCGCCTTCCAGCCAGATCGTGTCGCGACCGCTCGGTGCCAGCGCGGCGCGCGTGCGGACATCGTTGTCGCCCAAGCTGGTCGCGATCTCGCCGGCAGCGATCGTGTTGGACAAACCGTCCAGGATGTCGCGGATTTTCGAATCGAAACGATGAACAAACACTCCGCGGCACGATGCCTGTCGATGCTGCGGACCGTTTGCGCCAAAATCGGTCCCGTTGTCGCGACGACCTCCATGCCAGCTCCTCATCGAATCGCCGACACACGCGATGTAGTTGGTTCGCCCTTGCGCCGGCAATCCGACGCCGGGATCACTCGGACAGCGAAACATCGGGATCTCCGTCAGCCACGGTTCGTACCGCGCGTTGGCGTGCTGGGCAAGCGAGCGGCGAGGGCACGGCCCCATCGGAGGAAACACCGCTCCGGTGCTCGCGTCGGTCAGCGGATTGCCGATGCGGTCCCAAAGCCCCTGCTGCTCGACGTAGGGCAACATCGAAACCAACCAGCTGACTTCCAAACGATTACTTGAGCCGGCCGAAGTGCCGGGGTTGGGCGCCTCCGGGTTTCCACCGTTCCCGCTGGGCGTTCCCGTGCCGTGCTTGGGCAACTGCTTGAACGCCGAATGATAGTTGTGAAGCCCGATCCCGATCTGCTTGAAGTTGTTGCTGCAACTCATCCGGCGAGCCGCCTCACGCGCCGCCTGGACCGCGGGCAACAACAGCCCGACCAGGATTCCGATGATCGCGATCACGACCAACAGTTCGACCAAGGTGAACCCCGACCGTTTGGAAAAACGACGGGATCTTTCGGAACGATTCTCTCTAGCAACCACAACACTACCCCCTGAGACCCGTGAAAACCGAACGCCAGCGCATCCTCTTGCGGTGGCTTCTGAAGACACCAAGGGAATATAGCGGGGCCTGAAACACCCCTGCTGAAAAAACATGCGAAATATTCGCATAAAGAAAACCTTCGTACCTCAATCGCCGGTCAAACGTAGCTACCTTCGCCAGAAGGTGGATCCCCGGGGTTTCCACGCTCGCATCGAGCGGAGCTAAGTCTTCGAGGCGCGATCCATCGAGAATCCAGCGCGCTGGTGTACAGGCTTCAGCCGCCCCGGGGCGCTGTGGGGGAAGTCGATTGTATAAGTGACGGATTTGATCGTAGCGGAAGCACTGGCGCCCGTAGGCTCGCGCCAAACGGCTGATTCAATCAACCGGCCGTTGACGAGTTCCGCTACACCATTGATTCAATCGATCCTCTTCGTGCATCAACGCCGGCGGCGGATTTGTAACGCGGGCCCCCTCTGGCGTTTGCGTGCTGCGCAAACGCCGTCTCTCCCAGAGGGAGAGAATCTAAACTGGTTGCCAAGAGCCGCAGTAATACGTTCGACGTCCCGAGTAGCGAGGGGAGTCGCCTGAAGGCTAGACACCAGCGCGTCGCGTCTACTCTGGTTCGTAGGCCAGGTTGGGCATCAGCCACTTTTCGATCTCGGCGACCGGCTTGCCCTTGCGTCGGGCGTAGTCTTCGATCTGGTCCTTGGTGACGCGATCGACGGTGAAGTACCGGGCGTCGGGGTGGGCGAAGTACAAACCGCTGACCGCCGCGCCAGGTGTCATCGCATACGAACTGGTCAATTCCACCGACGCGTTGGCTTCGGCGTCAAGCAAGTCGAACAACGTCCGCTTCTCGGTGTGGTCGGGGCACGCCGGGTAGCCGGCGGCCGGGCGGATGCCACGATAGGCTTCGTCGATCAGCTGTTCGGTGGACAATGATTCTTCGGCACCGTAGGACCAATCGCGACGCGCCTGCTGGTGAAGCATCTCCGCCAGCGCCTCGGCACAACGATCGGCGACCGCTTGAACCATGATGGCGTTGTAATCGTCGTGCTTGGCCCTGTAACTGGCCGCCAACTCCGCCGCACCGATCCCTGCCGTGACGGCAAAGCCGCCGATGTAGTCCTTCCGTCCGCTATCGACCGGAGCGACGTAGTCGGCCAGACTGCGGAAGTCCTTTTGCCCCTTTCGCTCCCATTGCTGGCGGAGGAAATGGAAACGCGTCAGTTCGGTTTGACGGGTTTCATCGGTGTACAAGATCACGTCGTCACCGTCGCTGGCGGCCGGCCAAAATCCGTACACCGCACGGGCCTTCAAACTGCCGTCGGCGATGATTTGGTCGAGCAGTTTGTTGGCATCGTCAAAGATCTTCTTCGCCTCTTCACCGACCACGTCGTCGTCAAAAATCTTGGGATACTTGCCTTTCAATTCCCAAGTCATGAAGAACGGTGACCAGTCGATGTAGTCACGAATCTCGGTCAGCGGCACATCCTGCAAGACGCGGATTCCGGTGAACGAGGGCTGGTCGATGCGGACGTTTTCCCAATCGGTTGCGAAGCGTTTTTCGAGCGCCTCGGTATACGGCACCAGCTTTTGTTTTCGTTCCTTGAAACTGGCGACCAGCTTGACCTGTTCCTGGGCGTTCTTTTCGATGAAGTCATCGCGCAGTTCATCGCTGAGCAAGCGTTCGACGACACCGACGCTGCGGCTGGCATCGACGACGTGCACGACGGGCGGATCATAAGCCGGTGCGATCTTCACGGCGGTGTGCTTGGCGCTGGTGGTTGCCCCGCCGATCAACAGTGGCACCGTCAGGCCGCGACGCTTCATCTCGCGGGCGACGTTGATCATTTCGTCCAAGCTGGGCGTGATCAATCCGGACAGCCCGATGATGTCGGCGTTGTGCTTGGCCGCTTCGTCCAGGATTTCGTCGGCGTTGACCATCACGCCAAGATCGACGACTTCAAAGTTGTTGCACTGCAACACGACGCCGACGATGTTTTTACCGATGTCGTGCACGTCGCCCTTGACCGTGGCGATCAGGAACTTTCCGCGCGCCGAAGCGTTTTCCAATCCCGCGACACGTTTCTCTTCCTCCATGAACGGTTCCAGGTAGGCGACCGCCTTCTTCATCACGCGCGCCGATTTGACGACTTGGGGCAGGAACATCTTTCCTTCGCCGAATAGGTCACCGACGACTTGCATGCCGTCCATCAAGGGGCCTTCGATCACTTGCAGACACCGGTCAAAGCTCTGTCTGGCCTCTTCGGCGTCCTCTTCGATGAACTTGTCGATGCCCTTGATCAACGCATGTTTCATCCGCTCTGCCACGGGCGCGTCACGCCAGGCCAATTCCTCGCCGGCCTTCTTCTTGCCGGTTCCCTTGAACGTTTCGGCCAGTTCCAACAAGCGGTCGGTCGCATCGCTGCGACGGTTCAGCAGCACGTCTTCGACGTGTTCGAGCAAATCCTTGGGGATTTCTTCGTAAACTTCCAACTGACCGGCGTTGACGATGCCCATGTCCAAACCGGCTTCGATGGCGTGGAACAGGAACGCGCTGTGCATCGCTTCACGGACGCGGTCGTTGCCGCGAAAGGAGAAGCTGATGTTGCTGACACCACCGCTGGTTTTCGCCCCCGGGCATTCTTGCTTGATCCGGCGGATCGCGTTGATGAAGTCGACGGCGTAGTTGTCGTGCTCGGAGATGCCCGTGGCGACGGTCAGGATGTTGGGGTCAAAGATGATGTCTTCGGGAGGGAAACCGACTTGGTTGACCAGGATTTCGTAGGCGCGTTTGGAAATCCGCACCTTCTCGTCTTCGGTCGCCGCTTGGCCGTGTTCGTCGAAGGCCATCACGACGGCCGCGGCACCGTACTGACGCACCAAATTGGCTCGCTCGATGAACGCTTCTTCGCCATCCTTCAGCGAGATCGAATTGACGATCGCTTTGCCCTGGACGTTTTGCAGCCCCGCCTCGATGACTTCCCATTTACTGCTGTCGATCATCACCGGCACCGACGCGGTCACGTCGTCACCCGAGATCAAACGCAGAAAACGGACCATCGCCGCCGCACCGTCCAACAGCGCGTCGTCGAAGTTGATGTCGATGATCGTCGCGCCGTTTTCGACCTGTTCACGGGCGATTTCGACCGCGGTGTCGTAGTCTTCGTCGCGAATCAGTCGAGCGAACTTGCGGCTTCCGGTCACATTGGTCCGTTCGCCGATCATCGTGAACGGCACTTCGGGCCGCATCACCATCGGCAACAAACCGGACAGACGGGTGTAGACCGGACCAGGCGTTTCCTGCTTCGGTTTCAGCCCTGCGACGCGATCGGACATCGCGCGGATGTGGTCGGGCGTGGTGCCACAGCATCCGCCCAGGATATTGATCCAGCCGTTGTCGGCAAATTCGCCGACGATGTCCGCCATCGCTTTGGGGCCGAGATCGAATTGGCCCATTTCGTTGGGCAAACCGGCGTTGGGGTGACAGCTGATCGGGACTCCCGCGACGTGAGACAACTCTTCGATGTGGGGACGCATCACATCGGGTCCGAGGGCGCAGTTCATTCCGACCGACAACATCGGGAAATGCTCCAGCGCTGTGAAAAAGGCCTCGACCGATTGTCCGCTGACGAACGTCCGGCCGCCCTTGTCAAAGGTGCCGCTGACCATCACCGGCACGCGGCGTCCGCCGGCATTGAAAAAGTCCTGGATCGCGAACAAACACGACTTCAAGTTCAGCGTGTCGATCGCCGTTTCCGGTAGCAGAATATCGACGCCGGCGTTCACCAGCGATTCGACTTGGGCGCGATAGCTGGCTCGCATTGCTTCGAAGGTCGTCGGGCGAAACGACGGATCGTCGACTTTGGTGCTGATGGCCAGCTGCATCGTCGTCGGCCCGATCGAACCGGCTACGAACCGCGGCTTGTCGGGCGTCCGTTCGGTCCACTCATCGGCGGCTTTTCGCGCGCACGCGACCGCGGCCCGGTTGATCTCATCGACCAACTCCAGCGGCAGATCGAACTCCACCATCCCCACCGGCGACGCGCCGAACGAGTTGGTTTCGACAATGTCCGATCCGGCTTCGTAATAGGCTCGGTGGATGTCGGTGATCTTTTCGGGGTGCGTCAGACACAGGATGTCCGAAAAGTTTTTCAGGTCCTTGTGGTGATCGGCGAAACGCTCTCCACGCACCCCGGCTTCATCTAGCCCCAATCGCTGGATCATCGTCCCCATCGCCCCATCGAGCAGTAGGATGCGTTCACGGACGAGTTCGGACAGCAGGTCGGCGGTCGAATTGGCTTGCAGCATTCTCAAAATCGCAATGTTTAGGTTGGGTTCGACGAGGGTGTATTGTCCTAGTCCCGTGGAAAATCACAAGGCGAACCACGAAAGTGCGCCACAACACCACATTCAGCCTTGCTGTAACCGGCCAAGTTTCGCTATTCCGCAAAAGCCTGAAGACAGACACAGTTAAACACCGATGAACCCTTCCAGGGCCGGTCGGTGGTCCCCATGGGAAACGGATCCACGGATGGGTCAATTCCGGGGACTTTTTTGACGTTCTTGCCCAAACAGGCGTGGAAACTCGCTGCGGAAGATCACTGATGGACCAGGAACCAGACACGACGAATCACGCTCGAAGTTCGCGACCGGGACGGTTTCGACCCGAAAAACCCACCACGCGCGGTACATCGGCCAGCGACGCACCCCAGGGCACCCCCGAAGGATCTGCCAGCGCCAGCGGGCCCGGCAACGAACACCACCACAGCGGGGGCTTCCATGAAATCCCCGCCCCGGCGACCGACCGAGTCGATCCGGAAACCGAGGCCTTGCCGACCCTGTTCGAATTACCCGACCGAACGCCGGAGGGATTGCAGCGCAAGCGACAATCCGACCCGTTCTTCATCCACGACGCCCACAACGGTCCTCCGGCCAGCCACGTCGATCCGCCCTCGGGAAACCATAGCTACCTCAGTCACCCCGAACCGTTCTCGCCGGTCGGTTCGGATTCCGCATTGCCTGGCGGTGCCGATCACGGATCCGATCACGGACAGGGTTACATCAGTTCACCTGCGGAAGCAGCAGCCCCCACGGAGGAATCACGCGTCGCAGCTTTCCATGGCGAGCCGATGAAGTGGGCCACGGCCAAGGCGTCGTGGGCCACACGTTCGGCGATCGTGATGTTGGTGTTGCTGTTGGTCAGCGTGGCCTTCCTGTTCGGGCGAAGTTCCAATTCACCCAGCGATCCGACGCAGCTGACCGATGTTGATGGCGACGACCTGGGCGAAACGGTCGTCGTGATCACCGAGGACTTCGACATCAGCGACGATCCGTCGTCGAGTGATCCGATCCAGCAGATCGCCGCGACAGACGACATCGTGACGCCCGAGGTTGCCACCCAAGAAAACCAAACACCGTCGACCGAGGCTCTTCCCAGCTACATCGCCGAAGCCCCGACACCGTCGGGCGGACTGGGCGAACCGTCGGCATCGTTGCCAGCCGAATCGCTGCCAGAGGAAATCGCACAAGCACTCCTGGATACTCCCGGTCCTTTGGCGACCGACGACATTCCCGAAGTTCCGCCGAGTCTGGATTCCAACCAGTCCGTCGTCGCCTACCGCTCGTCCGAAACGGACGCAGTCTCCGACCCGCTGCCGGCAGGCATGGAAGATCGGTTGCGACTGGAGGATGGTCTGCGTTACAGCGACACCCCCTACGCGATCGGCAACTTCTTGGAGATTCTGAAAGCCTGGGAAGAATCGGCGACGCCACAGTAAAGCCGCGTTGCCCATCAACAGCATTGATCGCGGCATTCTCATTGTCGCAGCGCCCCTGTTTGTCACTTGTATTAATAACAGCAGAACCATGAAGACCGACCAGACGTTCATCGGCGCTTACACACGCAACCGCCGTCGCGCAGGCATGCAACCAACGGCTGCGTCCGCGCCCGATGCCACGGTCGATTCAACGGCCGGGCAGGTCACCGAGAAACGCCTCGACCGGATGACCGAACAGGTCACCGAACCAGTCACGGAACAGCCCACCGAACAGGTCGCTGACCGGGCGCACCCGTCGCCCCCGCCATCGCACCTGCACCCGACGCCCGTCGATCGAGCGAAAGTGGTCGAGCAATTGCTCGGCCAATCGATGACAATTTCTGACACCTTTGTCGAGCTCCGTGAAGTCTGGAGCGAACAGCCAGCCGGACAGGTTTTGCGCATCGATCGCCCCGTGACGACGCCGGTCGAAACGAAATCTGCCGCGCCGACACAGCCGGTTGCGAACACGGAAACGATCACCAACGCCGATCCGCCCCAGCCGGGAACTGACGTTCGTGAAATGGAGGCGATCGCCGACAAGATTGACGAATTGTCCGTTGCGATCGACGCGTTGGCGGAACCCCCTGCGAACGCGGAATCAAATCCTGCCGCGACAAAACCGACGCATCAGGTTCAAACGCCGACGCCACCGGCCGCACCCATCGAATCGCCTGCCCCGGTTCAGACGCCTGCCCCGGTCGAGTCCGACACGGCGATCGAGTCCGCTGCGGCGATCCAGATTCAAGCCTCACCGGCCCCTCAAGCTGCCGCCCAATCACGAGCGACAGTCGAGCCCCAGGCTACTTCGCCCGAGCCGCCCGCCCCGCGTTGGGCCGGCGCGACCTGGGAAGTCGACGCGTTCGATCTTCCCTCCACCGTCGCGGAACTGTTTTTCGACGAAGCCTTCTTTCGCTCGATCGCCGAACACCTCGGTCAATCGGTTCGCGAAGGACTGCGCAGCGTCCTGGTCACCAGCCTGTCCGCCGGCGAAGGGCGTTCGACGGTCGCGATCGGAACCGCGATCGCCGCGGCCGCCACGGGAATCCGTGTGGCACTGATCGACATCGATCTGCACACGCCCAGCCAAGCGGACTTGTTGCGGTTGGAAGTCGAAGCCGACTGGGTGACCGCGATCCGTCAGGGCACGCGGATCGAAGACGCCGCGATCGCATCGATCGAAGACGGCGTGACACTGTTGCCGTTGGTGCTGTCACAGCATCGCGGCATGCCGATCACCGCGACCGAAATCGATCGGCTGTTGGAACAACTCGACGGCTGTTTCGATCTGCTGTTGTTCGACGGCCCGGTCGCCGCCGCGTGGGCGACCCCGCAAATCGCGTCGGCCGTCGATTCCAGCCTGATCGTCCGCGATGCCCGAACGACCAGCAAACACGCCGTCGCAACGGCCGCCGTCAAGCTCCGCCGCCAAGGCGTTCAAGGCATCGGCGTAGTCGACAACTTCTGCGGGTGATGCAGAGACAGGTGACAGAAAAATAGCGGGCAGAAAAATGAACGGTCCGCCTGTCAGTGTTCGGGGTACGACGGCCCTTCCGGGCTGTCGCCTGTCGCTGCGCGGCAGCGACGGGGAGATCGCCTAAAGGCTAGACACCAACGACGCCATTTTTCTGTCATCCCCGGCAATCCCTCAACGATCAATCACTTCGCCGCCGTCGCGGGTGATCAGCTTCTTGAGCAGGTCGCGATCGAGATTCTCGGTCATCCGCGTGCTGCCGTCGGCCATCAGGTACGTCACCGGATCAAAGTACTCGATGTCATCACTCCAGGTCAGGTCCTCCGGCTTGGTCCACGGCACGCTGTTTTTGGTTTCAATCAACAGCAACGTGTTGCTGGTGCCGTCACGGAATTCGCTGAGTCCGACGCCGCCTTCGGTTCCGAGTGCGCTATTGCCGGCCGTGAATCCCAGGTAGTTCGTGTGACCGCTGGGCTGATCCTCCGGCGCGCTCGGGCTGCGGTAGATCTCAGGCATTTGATCGAGCAGCTTGAGGTTGTTTTCGCTGTCCCATGGTTCGTCGAACCTGTACCGCTCGTACAACGCAGCTCCTTCGACAAACGGCAAAATCGCGACGCGCCAGCTGAAGGGATAGATCTGTTTCTTTCCCGCCCGCATGGCGCCTTCGAGCACGTTGGCCGAACCGGGGAACTTGCGATAGACCGACTGGAAGTTGTGGAAGGCGAGTCCGATCTGGCGGAGGTTGTTCACCGAACCCTGTGGCGCCACCGGTACAGCCGACTTGCCATCGCGTCGCTTGTGATATTGTCCGCGTTGTTTGAGATACTCTTCGACGCCCAGTATTTTCATCATCCGAATCATCGAAAGAGCCTTGGCCTCATCCGAACCAGGACCTCCCGGCGGTGTTTGATCGATCTCGGAGAATGCCCCCAACTTTTTGAATCGATAGACAACCTGTCCCTCTTCATTTGGCAGCCCGCCTTGAAACGGCATCTGGGCAATCCGCAAAAAGGGATCGAATTGAAACAACATGGTGGATTCATCGGGGAACTGGCAGACGACTGGAATGGTATTGCCCGTCACTTCGTCGTACGCGGTCAGATACAGTTCGGGGCGACCCTTCTGAAATCTCGTGAACTTGCCGGCTGAGACCTGCCAGTCCGTCTGGGCGTTTTGTTTCGTCACGGCATAGAATTCAGTCTGGTCGATGGCCAGCAGCATGCCGTCAGGCAGGATGCTGTTAGGTTGTTTGTATCCGACCAACAGCCAGATCCCCGACAGTTTTTCGAGCACTTCGTTGTGCCGTGCCATCGCCCGCTCGGCCAACGTTTCCTTGGCGGCCGGCGGGGCGACGTCTGCCGCTTTCTGATCCTGGACGCCTGCATCGTCACCCTCGACGACTTCGATTTTCGCCCCATCCAGTGGTGCTTGAAACACCGTTCCATCGGGGAACGTGATCTTGATGAACAGGCCCATCAGCAGCCCGATGAAGATGCCCAACAGCCCAGATGCGATCGCGATGGTCAACGGGACCGAACGCCGGTACCACGGACGAGTTTGCGCCGACGTCGAGGGCGGCAGGGGTTGCGTTTGTGCTTCGGCGGCGGACGCTGCTTGTACCAAACGCACCAAGTCATGCCCGGAGCCCCAGGTCGCCAAGGCGGCCGCGACATCGCTGGGCGATTGCGGGCGTTTGGCGGGATCCTTGGCCAACATCGAATCGACCAACCGCACCAACGCAGACGGGCACTCCGCGGCGCGTTCGCCAAGACTCGGCGGAGGTTCGGACACGTGCGCGGTCATCTTGGCAAACACGGTCTGATGCGATTGATCGTCGAAGGGCGCGTTGCCAGAGAGCAGTTTGAACAGCGTGCATCCGAGCGAATAAATGTCGGACCGACAGTCCACCTCGCGGCCATCGGTCACCTGTTCTGGCGAAACATAATCGGCGGTCCCGATCGCCTGCCCCGCGGCGGTCAATTCCTGCTCTGGTCCAGATTGGTAGCGTGCCAGTCCCAGATCCAACAACTTCACTTCGCCGTTGCGGCTGACCATGATGTTGGACGGTTTGACGTCGCGATGCACGAAGCCTTGATCGCTGGTGTACTGAAGCGCCGCGGCGACTTTGAGAATGATCTCGCAGGCGTCAGCGATCCCCAGCGGTCCGGTCCGCGCCACCAACTCGCCCAGATCCAATCCGTCGATGTACTCGGTGACCAAGACCGCTGTGCCGTCGATTTCGCGGGCATCGTGCGCGGTGACGATGTTCGGATGGCTCAATTGTCCGACGGCACGCATCTCGGCGTCAAACCGGTCACGCATGCGTTGGTCGGCCAAACGATGCCGCGACAACAATTTCACGGCGACCTCGCGCCCGAGCTTGGTGTGCCGAGCGAGCAAGACTTTGCCCATCCCGCCGCGGCCGAGCAGGCGTACGATTTCGTATTCACCGATCGTGCGTGGGATGGCGTGCATCCCGGTCTCGGAGAGTTCATCGGAGGCCGCGAGAGCGCCGAGCGCCTTGGCCATCGCGAGCTTGCAATCGGGTTCCTCGAACAGGCCGGCGTGGGGATCGCGCTGGCGGAGCTCGCTGATCAGCGAATCCTCGGCATCATCGACGGTTTCCAGTTCCGCCTGGCAACTGGAACAGGAGCGCAGGTGCTGAAAAAGTTCGTCGTTTTCGGCGTCGGGAAGCCGCCCGAGCGAATACGCTCTCAATCGTTCCACGGTCGGGCACTCGGTCGCTGTCATCATCGCATTCTCCTTGGGTTTCGGATCAGGTTCAAGCAGTTTGTGGGAGCGGAGTCATGCCAGTCATGCCAGCGGGAAGCGTCAGCGAGCGGCCCGTGGGCTCACCCCACCACCAACGCCCGCCACTGGCTCACGCCACCTGCTGTCATTCGGCCTCCACTCAGATAAACGCAGACGTCTGACACCACTTTTTCCCAAGAAGATTCGGTTAGACTTTTCCCTATGAATGCCACCCCCGACGACCGACGCCGCCCCGAGCACCCGACGCTGTCCCACCCGTTTCTCGAGGGCGTCAAGCAGAACGATCCGGCCCAGTGGAGTCGGCTGGTGGAAACGTTCGGGCCGATCGTGTACCGCTGGTGCCGAACCTCGGGTGTCGCCGAAAGCGACGCAGCGGACGTCGTCCAGGACATCTTCGCTTCGCTCGCGCGAGGCATTTCCGGATTTGAACGCCAAAAGGAATCGGGCAGCTTTCGCAGCTGGCTGGCTACGATCACCCGCAACCGTGTCCGAGACCACTTTCGTCGACTCGCCGATCGACAACCGGCCGAAGGCGGCACGGAGGCGTTGACGCGATTGCAACAACAAGCTGACTCATTGGATCAATCGATCGATGGCGATTCGATCCACAGCCCGCTGGTCCGTCAGGTCCTGAAGTCGGTGGAGGCCGAGTTCGAACCGACGACCTGGGACGCGTTTTGGTTGACGACGATCGAAAGCCAACCGGCGTCGCTGGTGGCCGAAACGACCGGTCTGTCGGTGGCGAGCGTTTATCAGTCCAAATCGCGAGTGCTGCGTAAACTGAGACGGCGGCTGAGCGAATTGCCGTGAAGGAAAACGGGTAAGAAGATTTTGGAGGTAAGAAAATGATGAAATGCATCATCCGTTCGAGTCGACAAATTTTCCTACCTTCAAAATCTTCCTACCTCTCCCAGCGGCCTAGGCCTCTCAATCGCGGAACCCTCGAAGCGATGGCAGAATGATACGGGGGCAGAATGATGGCCCCTGTCTACATGATGCCCCGTTGTGCTGGTGCCAGACGGCTGATCTCACGAAGATCGATGGGATTCTTCGCCTACGCAGGATTGCCAGCAGCGATTGACCCCGCCCCGCCCCATTTGCTAGGGATGATCGTGAAATCATTCCCCCGTCCATCGCCAACGAGAGTTCCGAGACTGCATCGTGATCCCCAAGCAAGCCCCCGCTCTGATGCTGGCGATCTGTGTCGCCGTGATCACGCAGAGTGGCTGCGCGCTGCCGACGGGGATTTTGCGTTCGCGTTGGGCCATGGACGACCCCGAATACGCCGAAAAATACTGTGACGGGGCGGAAAAAAGCGACCCGTTGGGGAAACTGAAGCAGGCCGTCGACGCGCGCTTTCTCGAAGACGCCGACGGCATCTTCGTCTCCGGCGGCTACACCCAACGCGCGGATGCCGACAACGGCCTGTTCGCGATCGACATCGGTGCGGAAACCTACTTCGCCAGCTACCTGACGGGCCGGGCCTCGTTGATGGGCATGGGCAACGGCGAGGACTGGTTCACCGGCATCGACACCGGATTGCGATTGCAGACGCCCAGTCGATTGGCGCCGTTCGTCGGCGCGGGTGTCTACGGCGGGTTCGCCAAAGAAGTCGTGTCGGCCGATGATGACTGGAAAGACAACGACGACGACGGCTTCATCGACGAACACGGTGAAGACGAAGAACGCATCTCCGGCGCGTTGGCGGCGTTCTATCCCGAAGTCGGCGGGCACTTTTGGTGGACGCCCCAAATCCGTTTGACCAGCTACGGACGCTACATGATCTCGACCGAAGGCCGCGACGCAGACGACTGGATCTTCGGCGTCGGATTGGCCATGTTCACCAACCCCAGTCGCCCCTAGTATTCCGCCGCAGCTTGGCTTAACGGTAGCGGAACTCGCCAAGAGTTTCGCATGGGTGCGGCGACGCCGCACCGGAGGGCCGAAAGCCTTGGCGGCTTCCGCTACGACACGAACCCAAACATTGAGCTGCGAAAAACCACTGCTCCCCTATCCCACGTTTCTTCTCCCCGCCCAAGCGGCGGCCAGCACGGTGCCGGTCAACATGCAGCCGAACGTGTACGCGGCCGTCGGAATCTGTGCCGCTGAATCCGCTCCCAACAGCGTGGCCGCCAGCATCGTCCCCAGCCCCGCGTTCTGCATGCCGACCTCCAAGGTCAGCGCACGGCGCATCGCTTCGGGCATCCGCGCAACCCGGCCGACCGTGTAGCCACTGAAATAGCCGAGCAGGTTCATCACCAGCAACCCGGCCAGCAGACTGATCGCGACCTGCGACAAACGATCCCGATTGCCGGCGACGACCGACGCAATGATCCACAACAACGCAACGGTGGCCACCGGCGGCGCGAGCACCGGTGCATGGTTCCGCACGAACAAATTAAGTCGTTTCACCCAATAACCGGCGATCACGGGAACCACCACGGTCAACAACAAAGTCACCGCCATCTTGGCCGGCTTGAACACTTCGTATCCCGTTTCCAAACCGGAAACCACCATCAACGCAGCCGGAACAGTGACGGGCGACAGCAACGTGGCCACGGAGGTCAAACTGACGCTGTAGCTGACGTTTCCTCGCGCGGTCATCGTCAACACATTGGACGCCATCGCTCCGGGAACACACCCACACAATAAAACGCCATAGGCCAAGGGGCCTTCAAGTGCCAACACACGCACCACCAACCACGCCAGGACTGGCATCGCGGTGCATTGAACGACCACCCCCAGAAACACGGTCAGGGGACGTTGTCGCAGCTCCGTCAATTCATCCTGCCGGACGACCAAACCCAAACAGAACATCGTGACGACGACCAACCCCGAGAGTGCATCGGGATTCAAACGGAACGGGTCAAACGTCTCCGTGAAAACCGGCCAGAAAAACGCCAGGGTCGAGCTGACCACCAGCGCCGCCAGGACACCGGCACCGCCGAATCTCGATTGGGACTGCGTGCTGGGCATCAACCGACTCAAGGCTCAGTTTGAATTGGGCAGACGCTGATTGATCATCCCGATCAACTCCTGGATCAACGCGTCGGGGCGATCCTCCGACGTCGCCACGTTGACCGTTTCGGCGTCCGGATTCCGATGGTCGTACAACTCGACAAACCCGTCGTTGTGCACGGTCAGTCGATGTGTGTCGGTGCGAATCGTTCTCGCATTGTTGCGATAGGCGATCGCCGGATGCCCCGCCGCCGATTCGTCTTCCAACAACGGCCGCAGCGACTGGCCTTGCACGAAGTCCGGGATCGGCACGCCGGTCAAATCACACAGCGTGGGAAAAACGTCCAGGGTTTCGACAACGCCATCGGTCGATTCTCCGGCCCGATTCATTTCCGGGTAGCGGATGATCAACGGAGACCGCAACGATTCTTCGAACAGACAGTGCTTTCCCCAAATCGCGTGCTCACCGAGATTCCAGCCGTGGTCGCCCCACAACACCACGATCGTGTTGTCCACTTGTCCGGTTTCTTCGAGTCGCGACAGCACCCGCCCGACCTGTGCGTCGGCATAGGTGACACAGGCGGCGTAGTGCCGACGGACTTCGGTGGCGAACGCGTCGTCCTTGTTCGGATCACGTCCCCAGCGGTTGTACTTCATGAACTCGCCGGAAGAATGCCAGGTCGTTTTCCCTTGCGGTTTTTCGGGATGTGGAATCGGCGGCAACTGCACATCGGTGTATGGTTTCATGTACTTGGCCGGCGCACCGAACGGCAAATGGGGACGCAGAATTCCGACGGCCAAAAAGAACGGCGGCTGATCCGGGGCGGTCAACTGATCCAATTGACGAAGTGCTTCGTCGACCGAGATTCCGTCAGGATAGATCGAATCATCACCGACGACCGACTGGTACACGTCCATGTCTTTGGCGTTTTTACGGATCTCGCCGTGTGCCAGCCCGTGCATCCATCCGCGCGGATGCTGCCAGGGTCCGGCCGGCAACACGTGCCGATCCCATGACTCCGGCATTTCGGGCATCGCTTCGTCGTCCCAGTCCGGACCGCCGCGGCCGCCGGGATGATGCGACACCTTGCCGACCGAAACCGTCCGATAGCCGTGCTTGCGAAACCACGCGGGCATGCTTGGGGGCACGGCTTCCGCATTCCGCTGCATTTGTTTCGCGCGAGCAAACAACGCTCCGTTGCTGGGCGGACCATACAAACCGGTTAGCAAGGTGTAGCGAGACGCGCCGCACGTCGGGGCTTGGACATAGTGCCGATGAAACGCACGCCCCGATGCCGCGAGCTGATCGATGTTCGGCGATTTGATATACGACTTGCCGAAACAATTCAGCTCCGGGCGAAGATCGTCGACACAAATCAGCAGAACGTTGGGACGGTCGGCCGACAGGGTGGATGCCGTGAGCAGTAAAACGACGAGGGCGGAAATGAATCGGAAGCGGTGCATCGATTTGGGGAATTTCGCGTGCGGGGGAAGTTCGGGCTGGGACTATGGTAGCCGGAGAGCGGGTCAAAAAATGGGGAGGTCAAAAAATGGGTCCCGAGAAATGGTGGGCATTCGATGGAGGTCAGCTCAGATCAGCGGCTCCGGCGTGGGACTGCGGGGGGAATGATCTGACCGGATGGGAGTGGCGGAAAACGGACCACGGATGGCAAAGCGTACCCACGGATGCCAGCGAACGAATCCGGGTCCGCACGATTTCTGATATTTTTTGACCACCCCATTATTTGACCAACTTCTCCCCACGCCCTGACAATAGATCAAAGCAACAATACGCCTGATTGCATGGCACCTGCAACGACAACAGGCTGTAATGGAGCGTCTCGCTCCCATCCATCTCTCTTCCCCACACGGCGCCGATGAACACCCGCCCCAGCTTTTTCTCCCTGAGACTATGGTTCTTGCTCGTCGTTGCGCTGACCGCCGCAACTGCACCGGCCGAGCGGCCCAACGTGTTGATGATCTTGGTCGACGACTTGAAACCGGCGCTGGGGTGCTACGGCGACCCGATCGCCAAGACACCGAACTTGGACGCCCTGGCGGCACGGGGCATGCGGTTCGACGCGGCCTATTGCAACCAAGCCGTCTGCGCGCCGTCGCGTTTCACGCTGATGCTCGGTTCGCACTCCACGTCGACGGGGCTTTATGGTCTGGGCAGCCAGCTGCGTCAGGTGATGCCCAATGCGGTCACGCTACCGCAACACTTCGCCGATCACGGTTACCGCACCGAATCGCTGGGCAAGATCTTTCACATCGGCCATGGCAATCACGGCGATCCCGAGTCGTTTTCGGTCGAACACTTCAAAGAGAAAGTGATCGAGTATGTCGATCCGGAAAGCACCGACGGCGGACAACTGACGCGTGAAGAAGCCTACTTTACGAATCAACAACTCGACCGGATCAAGTCGCTCCCGCGCGGCGCGGCCTATGAATCGCCTGTGGTTGACGACGAAGCCTATGCCGACGGACGCGTCGCCGCCGAAACGATTCGCCGCCTGCGTGCTGCCAAACAACGGCGTGATGCCGAGGGGACTCCGTTCCTGATCGCAGCCGGTTTCGCTCGCCCCCACTTGCCGTTTTCTGCACCCCAGCGGTACTGGGACCTGTACGATCCAGACTCGTTGCCGATGCCGATCCACGAGGACCTGCCCAACGACTCACCGACCGTTGCCCACAAACGTGGCGGCGAAATCACGAACTACAAACCCGTCCCCGAGGATCGCGATGCGGAGTACCCTGACGAACTGAAACAAAACCTGATTCATGGATACTATGCCAGCGCCAGTTATGTCGACGCACAGATCGGCAAAGTGATCGATGCGTTGGATGACCTTCAACTTGCCGACAACACGATCATCGTGCTGTGGGGAGACCACGGCTTTCACCTCGGTGATCTCGGCATCTGGACCAAGCACACCAATTACGAACAAGCCAATCGGATTCCGATCTTTATCATCGCGCCGGGAACGACGCAGCCGAATCAGTCGACCGGCCAGCCCGCCGAGAGCGTCGATATTTACCCGACGCTCGCCGAGTTGGCCGGATTGCCCCAGCCCAGCGGTCCCCAACCGATCGACGGCGTCAGCCTGGTACCGGTGCTGAAAAACGCCGACGCCCGCGTGCGGGGCCACGCCTACCACGCCTACCCCAAACGCAAGATGGGCCGAGCGATTCGCACCGATCGTTACCGGTTGGTCGAGTGGAAGACTCCGGGAGAAAACTCGAAAGACGCCGAGTACGAACTGTACGACTATCAAACCGATCCGCACGAAACACAGAATCTGGCGGAATCGAAACCAGACGTCATGGCAAAACTGAAAGCGATCCTTGCGACTTATCCCGAGGCCGTTCAGAAAGACCGTCGCGCGCCGTCACGATCAGCCCAGAAGAACCTGCCTGTCATCAAGACGCCTCCGATCGCGAATCGAACGTTGACGATCAAAGCGACCATCAAAGGTCCCAAACCGCACGGCGTGGTCGTGGCGCAAGGTGGACGCGAGCACGGCTACGCGCTGCACCTGATCGACGGCGAACCCGTGTTCGATATCCGGCGGTCCGGCACGGTGACGCGTCTGAAATCGAACCTCAAAGTCAGCGGACAAAGTCGTTTGGTTGCCACGCTCGACGGCCAATCGATCAGCCTGTCGATCAACGGCGGAACGCCGACCACGCTGCCTTCGCCCGGCTTGATTTCGGTGCAACCCAAAGACGGACTCTCGGTCGGCTCGGACGACCTCTCAGCCGCCGGAGACTACGAAGCCCCCAACGCCTTCACCGCAACGATCGTCGCCTGCGACGTCACGACCGGCACCTCAGCTCACTCACACTGAAATGTAGCCCTGCCTCCCCAGCATTCTGCCTCCCCATCGTTCTGCCTCTCCATCGTTCTGCCTCTCCATCATTCTGCCTCTCCATCATTCTGCCTCTCCATCATTCTGCCTCTCCATCATTCTGCCTCTCCATCATTCTGCCTCTTCATCGTTCTGCCTCTTCATCGTTTTGCCCCCATCGTTTTGCCCCCATCGTTTTGCCCCCATCGTTTTGCCCCGCCTCATTAACGCAACATGCGTTTCACATCGAGAGACAATCGGCAGTCACTGCAGATTTTAACGGCGAGGGATTCGGTTGTGGGAACCGACTGATAGCTTCCGTCGGCGTCAAGCGACCACGCTAACAGGCTGTTCGCCTCGGGGTCGATGACCAGATACCAACGGACGCCTTGGTCGCGATACAGGCCTTTCTTTTCTCGGACATCGCGACTGCGGGTCGCATCCGAAAGAACTTCCGCGATGAGCGCGGGCGGCTGTTCGACATGCCTGATCGGGACGTCTCCACAAACCACGGACACATCGGGTCGCACGACCGTATCGTTAGAAATGATCCAGTCAATCTCGGCGAGCACCGCGGCCTCGCATCCGCTCTGCTCGACCGCAAGCTCCAGTTGGGTTGCGATGCGAACGAGCAACTGAGCGTGCCGACCGAAAGGGCTGGGGCTCATCGAAACAGGCATCCCATCCCAAAGCTCCCACTCGCCTTCCCATCGCGCATAGTCCTCCACGGTGTAGGTCGGACGGTATCGAGGCGCGGAACTCATGCGAATACGGACGTACAAGGGAAAAGCGGCCGGATGCCCTCAGTTTATCTGCCTCAGCGAGTGGACGCCAATTGACTTCAATATGGCGTCCGCTTTCATCCGGTGCCACCACCAGTCGCGGCGTCGACGACGCACCACCCGATCGCCAACGGGTCAACGCCGCTAACCCCTCGTGGGATCAGCCGTTTGGCGCCAGCCTACGGGCCTCCATCCACGGTTGGGCCCGAACGCTGCTTGGGCCCGAACGCTTGCGCGAATCGGCTGATGTCACTCGTGTTTCGTCGCCCGATGGCAGCTGTGAGTCGACCATCCATCGCGAAATGATCTCGCTTGAACTCTAAACCACCGCAGAATCCAGGATTTGCGCAGCCCCGCTCTCCCATCATTCTGACTCCCCATCGTTTTGCCCCCATCGTTTTGCCCCTCCTCCATCCACCACGTCGAACTCCCTTAACCTCCCATCGGCGAACAGATCTCGACCAAGAAGCCGTTGTTGTCGCGGACATAGGATACGGTTTGTCCCCACGGCTTTGTTTTTGGCGGTGACACGGCGAGGGCGCCGTTGTCGATCGCGCGATCGTAACCGGCTTGCACATCCTCGGTCGTCAGCGCGATTTCAAACGCCGCGGCGGGGCCATCCGGACGCGTCTCGGCATAGTCGAAGCCATGCGATTTGGCCAAGGCATGGGAGACAAAACCGAGTGTCACCGCACCGGTATCCAGTTCGCCATACGCCTGGTCACCCTCGGTGTGAATGAATTTGCGAGCAAAACCGAAAGCGGCCTCGTAGAACTCCAGCGTTTGTTCAACGTCGGCGACATAAAGCAGCGTGTATCCAAATTGCATTGAAACTCCCAGGGCAACGTGTCGGATGATCGAAGACTGCGAGAATTCTATAAAATGCGATCCTCTTCTGCGCGATAAAAAGGATTGCCCATGCCCATTTCATGCCCGCTGTCGATTCGTAGTCCCTCCACAGATGATTTCCGTGAATTTGACTACGCGGTCATGCGACATGCATTTGAGACCCATAAAAACCTCGGACGCCTGGCAGACGAATCAGTCTGCCAAAATTATTTTGCACAGCACTTAAGAGAGTCAAGATTCAGGGTTCACCGAGAGATCCCGATCGACGTTCTCTACGAGACGTTTCATAAACAATACCTCGTCGACATGGTTATCAATCACTTCGGTGTTTATGAAGTGAAAATGGCGAGCGAACTGACAATGGAACACGAGATGCAGCTATTAAACTATCTGTTGCTGCTTGACGTTTCACGCGGCAAACTGATCAACTTTCGCCCACAGTCGGTGCAATTCAAATTTGTCAATGCGCCGGCACGCAGGGAAACACGCAAGCAATTTAAGGTCTCGGTCGACCGATGGACCGATCAGTCGTGCTTGAGATCAAAAACACTTGGCGTGCTCCGTGACTGGGGTACGGGTCTCGCGTTACCGCTTTACACCCAGGCGGCAACTCATTTTCTTGGTGGCGAATTGCATGCGATTCGAAATGTCCCAATGGATCGTGATGGGCATCCGCTCGGCAGACAAAGATTTCACATGACCAGCGAGAATGAAGCGTTTCGTATCACGGCTCTGACGAAAGGACTTGATGAATACAGATCGAGCCTTCGCAAATTGCTCCGGCACAGTGCCCTGACTGCGATTCATTGAATCAATATTACGCTTTCCGAAGTGACGCTTATGTCGGTGGAATAGTGGCTGGGAGGGTAGGAAGATTTTGAGGGTAAGAAAATTGAGTATGCCCGAAGAGATCCCCGCCGATCGAACTTCCCCGCCCCAAAATCTTCCTACCCCAAAATCCTCCTACCCCAAAATCTTCCTACCCCAAAATCTTCCTACCCCAAAATCTTCCTACCCCGAAACCTTCCTACCCCGAAATCTTCCTACCCCGAAATCTTCCTACCCCGAAATCTTCCTACCCCGAAATCTTCCTACCTCAATCGCCCCTCAGCAACACCCGCCTTCCCCGCAGCAATCTTCGGCCGGTTTTACCGTCCTGCCGCCGGCTTTGGTGACGCTTGGCGGGCGTAGGACTTGACCGCCGGTGCAGTTATAAAGCGCAGCATCTTCGGGCTGGATTTCGGTCGCCGGGGAGATGCCGAGGAAGTCCTGGGCGTAGGGCTCGCTCTGCATCTTCTCGAACGTTTTGCGGCACACCGCGGCTCGGACGCCGCGGGTGAACTCGTGGCCGTCGTCATCTTTCACACTGGCATAGGGTCCGCGGTACAGGACCGCTTCGTTGTGTTCGTAGCAAGGTGTCTCGGGGTACTTGTAGGCGATGACGGTGACCGATCGGAACTCGATCCCCTCGACGATCTGCCAGGGTTCCATCTGATAAACCGGCATTTGGGCCCCTTGAAAGCCGGCCCGAACGAACGCATCGATGAAGTCCTTTTCCTGCAGCGCCCCGCTGATGCATCCACTCCACAGCTCGCCGTCCTGCTGCAGGTGCGACGGCACCGGTTCGTCGCTGACGATGTCGCTGATCACCGCCCTGCCGCCGGGACGCAAAACGCGAAAGATCTCGGCGAACAGCTTCCCCTTCTCCGCCGCGTCGACCAGATTCAACACACAATTGCTGACCACCACGTCGACCGAGTTGTCGGGAATCATCGGATTCTGCACGCGCATCTCGGCCAGAAACGCCTCCAAGCGTTGCAATGCGGCTTCGCTATCGACGGGGTTCTCGCTCAAGTATGCATCGACACGATCGCGATCGATCTGCATGTCTTGGATCTTGCCTTTGCAGAACCGGATGTTGTCGTACCCGATCCGCTGGGCAACGACCGGTTGGCTTCTGCGCGCCAACGCCAGCATGTCGTCGTTCATGTCGACGCCGATCACGGCGCCGGATTCCCCGACGACTTGCGACGCGATGAAGCAGATTTTTCCGCCACCGCTGCCGAGATCCAACACCGTCTCGCCCGGGCGGACATACTTCGACGGGTCGCCGCAACCGTAATCGCGATCGATCACTTCCTGGGGGATCACTTTCAAGTAGCTGCGGTCATAATCAACCGGACAGCACAAGGCGGGTTCACGAGCCTCGGCGGCCGATGAATAGCGCCTGCGAACGGCGGATTCGGTGTTCAAGGTCGACATGTCGGGCGAAGGATGATCGGGGTAAAGATGGAATGAATTACAACAACGCACCGCTGCAGCTGCTGCCTGCGCCGGCCGTGCAGCCGTAGCAATGGTCTGCGGTAGCGATTTTGCGGTTGGCAAACTGGTGCAGCGAATCGGTGTTCCAGACCGTGGGCGGCTGAGACACGTCGCGATGGGCGGCCAGTCCGCCGGCGGGCAGGTCGATCATTTGATTGAAATCGCAATCGTAGATCGTTCCGTCCCAGGCGATCGACAACAATGATCGACACATCACCGCCTCGGCCGCATCAGAATTAAAGTTCGCCTCCAGCAGGTGCATGTACTGTTCCAAGCGTTCCTTCTTTGCCAAGAACATCGCGTAGCGTTTGATCGGAATGTTCGTGATCGTCAGCAGGCGATTGAAACGAATCTCGTAGCGGGCGAACAGTTCTCGTTTGTAGTCCGCCTGCAAACTCGCCTGGTCCGGCGGCAGCGAGGGTCCGGTGGGGTTGTAGACCAGGTCCAATCGCAGCGGAGAGTGTTCGTCGCCGTAGCCCAGATCGTTCAGCTGGCGCAGCGCATCGATACTTTGACGAAACACTCCTTCGCCGCGTTGGCCGTCCACGTTTTGCTCCAAGTAGCACGGCAACGAAGCGACCACGTCGACGCCTTGTTCGGCCAAGAACGGCGCGGCCCATTCATACCCGGGCTGTTGCAAAATCGTCAGATTACAACGATCGATCACGCGGATCCCACGGCCTCGAAACTCGCGGACCAGGTCTCGAAAATTCGGGTTCATTTCCGGCGCACCGCCGGTCAGGTCGACGGCATGCAGGCTGAGACAATCGCGCGACAACTCGACCACGCGTGCCGCCGTCTTGGCGTCCATGTTTTCGCGTTTTTTCGTCGGCCCGGCTTCGACGTGACAGTGGGTGCAGGTCTGATTGCACAGTTTGCCCAAATTGATTTGCAATTGTTCCACCGCGGCGCGCCGCATCGGAGACGCATCGCGGGCCACGCGGGCCGCGAAGGGTTGAACCAGATTGGTCGGCAAACCGGTGTTGATCACCGGCAACAGGGACTTCATAGACGCAGCAAACTTGGGAGCAACGGACGAGGGAGAGAGTTTCAAGGATAAGATAATGTTCACGCCGCGTGTGCAACCGCCAGGGAGGTTTTGCGGCCGATCACGGGAGAGAACATTCCCGGCCCCCGCGGCGTAGCATTCGCCAAACGCACCTCGCCCCTCCATTGTTGACCGATTCGACGAAATTGTCTTTGCCGCGCAAACTGGCGTTCACCCTGCTTGTTTTCCTCTTGATCGCCAAGGTCGTGGGTGTTGTGTTGCGTGGGCCCAGCCCGCTGGTCTTGGACGCCGCGGGCTACTGGGAACTGGGTGGGTTGGTCGCCGAGGGCGATTGGCTGATGATGCAGCGTCCGATCGCGTATCGCACGCCGGCCTATCCGTGGTTGATCGGGTTGTTCCGAGCTGTTTTCGACAATCCGCTGCCGGCACTGGTCTGCTTCCAAAGTCTGCTTTGGATCGCCACGATCGGATTGATTGCGGCGCTGGCCGCGGAACTGTCGCGGCGACGGCAGGCCGCTTGGATCGTCGTGATCTTGGCGATCCCGATGCTTTCGTCGGTTGTGTACGTTGCGACCGTGCTGACGGAAACCCTGTTCGTCTTTTCGCTCGTCCTGCACCTGTGGTCGGTCGCCCGGCTGACCCGACGGCCTTCGGTTTGGGGCGGGTTGTTCGTCGGATTGACGCTGGGATTGGCGATCCTGACCCGTCCGGTGGCGATGTTGGTGTGGATCGCCGATCTGATTTACGTGATCACCTGTTGGTACTGGATCCCGACTCGGTCGGCGAGCGTGATCTGTCGTCGGCGTGGCTGGATCAGCGTTGCATTGGCGGGGATCGTCACGGTGGGCTGTGTCAGTCCCTGGCTGGCCCGCAATCAGGCGTTGTTTGGCAAAGCGATGTTGACCGAATTCGTGGGCCGCAACATCTGGATCGTCACCTTTCAAGACGGCAGCGGTGCCGGATTGGATCTGCCCGAATCGGCTGCTGCGGCACAGTTAAAATCGCAATTGGGAGATCAGGCGTGGGAACAACTTTCCGCCGACGGACGTTGGCGGGAGACCTGGACCGTTTCCAAGGCACTGGCGGCGTCGGGGATGGACGACCCCTCGGGGGACCGGCTAATGAAGGCGGTGGCGGCCGATGCGATCGCTGCATCACCACTCGCCTTTGGCAAAAAAACCCTCCGTCGCTGGGTCAACTTTTGGCGGACACGGGCAACCGAACTGCCGGACCAGGTGGCGGATCTTGAGTCGGGGCGAGAAGGGTCGCGTGAAAAACTCTCCGCAGACCTGTTTGCGAGACAGACGGTCTGGGGCGTTAAAGTCGCGCCCGTCGCTACAGCCCTCCGCCATCGGTGGAGCAATTCGCTGGCGGGCAACACGTTCCTGATGTTTGTCACGATCGCCTCAACGATGCTGCTGGTGTGGCGGCGACCGACACGCGCGGCGGGTCTTTGGCTGGCAGCGATCACCGGTTATTTTTGCACCGTCACGGCGGTGCTGGAAATCCCAGCGTATCGTTATCGATTGGTCGTCGAACCGATCGTGCTGCTGGCCATCGCGTCGGCAATGGCCCCGTTCCTGTTCCCCAACGCCGATATCAATGCCGCCAATCTCAATGACGCCGCCCCCGAGGAATTGACCGAGCCCGCATGAGCAGTCCAAAGGTGAACGGTTCGGATGCATCCGGACCGATTGAGTTGTCGGTTGTCATGCCGTGTTTGAATGAAGCCGATACGGTGGCGATCTGTGTCGAGAAAGCTGTCCGGGCGATGACCGAAGCGGGGATCGTCGGTGAGGTGGTCGTCGCCGACAACGGCAGCACCGACGGGTCACAGGACTTGGCACTCGGGCAAGGTGCACGCGTCGTCGACGTCCCGCAGCGAGGCTATGGTGCGGCATTGATGCACGGCATCGAAGCCAGCCGTGGCACATATGTGCTGATGGGCGACGCCGACGACAGCTATGACTTTTTGGAGATACCCAAGTTCGTCGACTCGTTGCGCGAGGGACACGACCTGGTCCAGGGCTGCCGTCTGCCCCGGGGCGGCGGGAGGGTCCTGCCCGGGGCGATGCCGTTTTTGCACCGCTGGTTCGGCAATCCCGTACTCAGCTGGCTCGTCCGACTGATGTTTCGCATCCCGATCAATGACATCTATTGCGGGATGCGAGGTTTCACACGCAAACACTATGACCAATTGGACCTGCGTTCGCCGGGGATGGAATTTGCGACGGAAATGATCATCAAGAGCGGGCTGCACCGGGATTCCCATGGCACGTCATGGAGTCAGGTTCCGATCACGCTGCATCCCGACGGCCGCCAAGCACACCCGCCACACCTGCGGACGTTTCGCGACGGCTGGCGGACACTGCGATTGTTTTTGGCCTTCAGCCCCAACTGGACCTTCTTTCGTCCCGGGTTAGTTTTGCTGGGGATCGGATTGGTCGGCTACGCATTGGCGCTTCCCCAAGTGAAGGTGTTCGGCGCGGCGTTGGACGTGCACACGCTGTTGGTCGCCAGTTTGTTCGTGTTGATGGGATGGCAGTGCGTGTTGTTGGCGACGCTGGCCAGGATTTTCACCGGCCGGGAAGGCATGATGCCGCCGCACGAGAAACTGGAACATGTCACCGTCGAACGCGGATTGGCGTTCGGCATCGCCGCCGGAGTCCTCGGGGCGGCGATGATCGGCGCGGTGGTTTGGCGATGGTCGCAACAAGATTTCGGAGCACTCGACTACCCACAGACGATGCGATGGGTCGTGCCCGGTGTCACGCTGGTGGCGATCGGATTCCAGACGGCGATGGCATCGCTGATGAGCGGTGTGTTGATGATGCAACGTTCGCGGCGACTCGACCGCCCCGTCGTGACGATGCCCGATGGCGCCCCGATGCCCGCCCACCGGTCACAGGAGGTTTCGCCATGAATGCCCCGGTGCAACCGCCCATCATCCGTCACGTCGCCGCGGGACAACTGTGTTGCGACCCGGTTTGGGAAGCCGCGTACAAGCGGTTTGAGACTCCGGAGCAAGAGATCACAAAATTCATTGCCCGGCTGCGGCGGTTCGGTTTCGAATCGCTTGATCGCAACAGCCGGATCGTGGAAATCTTCTGCGGCCGAGGCAACGGACTGGTCGCCCTGGAGCAGATGGGGTTCAACAATCTCGAAGGCGTCGATCTGAGCGACAGTCTGCTGGAGGAGTATCACGGGCCGGCACAACTTCATCTGGCCGATTGCGTGGATCTGCCGCTGGAAAGCGACGCCTACGATGTCGTGATCGTTCAAGGCGGCCTGCATCATCTGCCGGACATGCCGACCGATCTGGACGGCTCGCTCGCCGGAGTCCGCCGCATCCTGAAACCCACCGGCACGTTTTACGTCATCGAACCGTGGAGGACACCGTTTTTGGTCTTTGCCCACGCCGTCACCGATCGATCCATCGTGCGAAAGCTGTACGCCAAAGGGGACGCATTGGCGGTCATGACAGAGCGGGAACGTGTGACTTATGATCAGTGGCTGGGGATGCCCGAAGTGATCCGCGAGACGTTTGACCGACACTTTGACATCCGATCCTGGACGACGTCTTGGGGAAAACTTGCCGCCATCGGATCACCGAGAAAACCTTGAACCAACCCACCATCGATCACTGGATCGGAGGCACGCACCACGCCTCGCAATCCGACCGCACGTTCCAGTCGCTCGACCCCGAAGACGACTCGGTGATCGCCCGGGCCGCCCGCGGTGATGCCCGCGATGTGGCACTTGCCGTCGATTCGGCTGCCGCGGCCTTTGCAGCCTTTCGAGAAACCAGCCCGTCACAGCGGGAATCCATTTTGCTGCGTGCGGCAGAACTGCTGCAGCAGCGATCGGCGGAGTTTCGCGACCTGCTGATTCGTGAAATCGGATCGCCCGTCGCAAAAGCCATGATGGAAATCGGGATCGCGACGCGGGTGCTAAAGGCGAACGCGGCGATGGCCCGGCGGATGACCGGACGGACCTACAAGAGCGACGTGCCGGGGCGTTGGAGTCTGGGGTTTCGCAAGCCGATCGGTGTGGTCGCCAGCATCACGCCGTTCAACGTCCCGCTGGTCAAGGGCATCAAACACAGCAGCATGCCGCTGGCCACCGGCAACACCGTCGTCTGGCTTCCCTCGGAACAGACTCCCCAGATCGCCGACGCGATCGCGCGGTTGTACCACGACGCGGGATTGCCTGCGGGAGCATTGAACGTGGTGCAGGGACGGGGGGCGGAGATCGGCGACGACTTGGTCAGCGCGGCGCCGATCCGTGCGGTCAGCTTCACCGGATCGGCGGCGGTCGGACGGCACGTGCAATCGCTGTGCGGCAGTCTCGGAAAACGGGCGACGCTGGAACTCGGTGGCAAGAATCCCCTGATCGTGCTCGCCGATGCGGACCTGGATGCAGCGGTCGGCGCGGCCGTTCGTGGTGGGTTCATCTATCAAGGTCAGATCTGCATGGCGTCCAGCCGCGTGATCGTCGACCAGTCGCTGGCCGATGCGTTCACCGCGCGGTTCGTCGCCGCGGCACAGGCGCTGGGGAGGGGCGATCTGACCGATCCGACGACCATGATCGGTCCGATCATCAGTGCCAAAGCGCGGCAGCGAATCCGTGACCATTTGGCAGACGCCGTCGATGGCGGGGCAAGAATCTTGTGCGGAAACAGCTGGACCGGAAATCGAGTGAACCCCACCATCGTTTCCGGTGTCACGTCTGCCATGAAGCTGTTTCGCGAAGAAACCTTCGGGCCGGTCGTCTCGGTCGAAACCGCAAACGATCGCCATCACGCATTGGAACTCGCCAATGCCTCCCCCGGCATGCTCTCAGCCGCCGTCTTCACCAACGATCTTGATGCGGCGATGATCTTCGCCGACTCGCTGGACACAGCGATGGTTCACGTCAATGACATGACGATCCAGCAGGAACCCGAGGTCCCCTTCGGAGGCGACGGCCCCGCCGGCTTCGGCCGCGAAGGCATGGAAACCGGGATCGAAGACTTCACGACCTGGAAATGGGTCACACTGCGGAGATAGCATTCCCGGTCCTGGTTTCTGAGAGTTGCGATTCAAGGGCCAGAATTCGCTGACGGCAACCGGATCCTTGGATGCCGTTTTGTTGCATCGTTCGCACTGCCGCCAGGAAGGTGAATTCAGAACCCACAACTTGGAACTTAAATCCATCCCCGTTACCTTCACGATATGGAAATCTCACAAGACCTTGCCGACCGCGTGATGCGGTTGGTCGTTTCGGCGGAATACCGGCCGAGCAAACCCAAACAGATCGCCGCCATTTTGAACCTCGGTCCGGATGATTACCGGGAACTGCGGCGAACGATCAAACAACTCGTCTTAGAAGGCCGGTTGATTTATGCGTCCAACCACCTGGTGATCAGCACGGGGGCCATCGGCGGCCCCCTGGACCGCATTCGCGGCGTATTTCGGATGGCCGCTGGCGGCCAATTCGGATTCGTCCGCCCCGGGGACTCCGGTGACGGAGCGGTCAGCGAAGACCTGTTCATCCCGCCGGGACAGACCGGCGGGGCGTTCGAAGGCGACCTGGTCGAAGTCAAGGTTCGGCCGAGTCGTCGCGGCGGAAGCGAAGGCAGCGTGTGCCGAATCATCGAGCGATCGCGGCGCCAATTCACCGGCACGTTCACCCCGGTCAACGGCCGCCCGGCGGTCTACTTGGACGGCACCCCGCACGACGCCCCGGTCTTTATCGGCGACATCCAAGGCTTGCCGATCGAGAAAGACGACAAAGTGTTCGTCGAAGTGGTGACGTTCCCGGGCGAAAACGGCAAGGGCGGCGAAGCGGTCCTGTTGGAACGACTCGGCAGCACCAACAACCCCGGAATCGACACGCTGACCATCATGCGGCAATTCGGTTTGCCCGATGAGTTCCCCGAAGCGGTGATCGCCGAAGCGAGGCAGCGTGCCGATGAATTCGACGAAGACAATCCGCCGGCCGATCGGCTGGATCTGACCGGACATCTGACGCTGACGATCGACCCCTATGACGCGCGTGACTTTGACGACGCGATTTCACTGGTTCGTGAAGACCAAGGCCGCTGGCGATTGTGGGTGCACATCGCCGACGTCGGCTACTTCATTCATCCCGGCGGCCAGCTGGACCAGGAGGCTCGTCAGCGGGCAACGAGTGTTTATCTGCCCGACCGCGTGATCCCGATGGTGCCCGAAATCATCAGCAATCACTTGGCCAGTCTTCAGCCGGAAAAGGTCCGCTTGGCCAAATCGGTCGAGATCGAAATGACCGACGACGGCACCGTGATCCACACCGAAGTTCACAACAGCGTGATCCGCAGTGACATGCGGTTGCACTATCAGTTGGTCGACCAGTTCTTGGAGAGCCCCGACAAGTATCGCGAGAAATGGGGCGATGCGATTTGCGACATGTTAGGCGACATGCACGCGTTGGCGATGACGATCCGCAAGCGACGATTTAAACGCGGCGCGATCTCGATGGACATGCCCGAAGTCAAATTGCAACTCGATCGCAGCGGTAAGGTCAAAGGCGCCTACCGAACGGAGAACACCGAGAGTCATCAATTGATCGAAGAGTTCATGCTGGCGGCCAATCAGGCCGTTGCGACCTGGCTGGATGATGCCGGGTTGAACTTCCTGCACCGCATCCACCCGCCACCGGAACGACGCAAGCTGCGTCAACTGTCGCACTTTGTTCGCGACCTGCGACTGGGGATCGATTCGGTCGAAAGCCGTTTCGAAATCCAGCACGTCCTGGACCGTGTGGCCGGCACGCCGCTGGAAGACGCCGTCAATTTCGCGGTGCTCAAGAGCATGAACAAAGCCGTCTATGGCCCTCAGACCGACGGCCACTACGCACTCGACATGCAGCACTACTGCCACTTCACCAGTCCGATCCGTCGCTACCCGGATTTGACAGTGCACCGTCTGATCGATCGGCTTCGCGACGGCGAAAAGACTCCGGACGAATCGGTCGGTGCGTTGCTAAAACTGGGGCACCATTGCAGCGACATGGAACGCAACGCGGCCCAAGCCGAACGCGAATTGACCGAACTGAAGCTGCTGCACTACTTGAAGAAACACGTCGGTGACACCATGACCGCCGTCATCAGCCGGGTCTTTGCCGACGGTTTTCTGGCCCGTTGCATCAAGCTGCCCGTCGACGGTTATGTCAGCGTGGACCAGCTGCCATCGGACCAGTATCGATTCGAACGCCGCGGCCAAATGCTGGTCGGATTCAAGGCCCATCACCGCTATCGTCTGGGTGATCAATTGACGGTCAAAATCAGCCGCGTCGATCTGATCCAGCGTGAGCTGTTCCTCGAGCCGGTCAAAAACCACTCGGTCGGCAAGAGCAACCCCAACGCCCGCAGCGGGAAATCCGCCACGAACCACCGCGGCAAGTCGACGCACAAAGCCAAACGCAAAAAGGACCGCCGACAAAAAGGCAAACGCAAACGACGCTGATCAACATCAACAGGCCGCAAAGGGGACGACAGCCCCAAACGGGGACGGGGGTCTTATTTCGCAATCAGACAGCGAATCCAAATAAAACCCCCGTCCCCGTTTTCGATCGTCCTGGAACGTCGTTCGTTATTCGGTACACTTTCGGCCGGGCGGACGCCGTGGGAGCTCTCTCGGCGTGTTGTTCCTCGCGCCCCAACCGATCATTGACATCTTCGCCCCGCTTTCTGAGCGACCACGCCATCACCCATTTTACGAGTGACGCATGAGTCAGGCCGATCCTTCATCCCAAACCTACGCGCAAACTCCACTCGACGCCTGGCATCGATCGGCGGGGGCCAAGATGGTCCCGTTCGCCGGATACGAAATGCCGATTCAATACGAATCGATCGTCAGCGAACACCAGGCCTGCCGAAACGCCGCAGCCCTGTTTGACGTCTCGCACATGGGGCGGTTGCGATTCGACGGCGAGGGCAGCGAAGACCTGTTGGACCGCTTGCTGACGCGGCGTGTGACGGACCTGCCGATCGGCGGCGTGCGATACGGCATGGTTTGCAACGAGGAAGGCGGCATTCTGGACGACGTTCTGGTTTCCCACCTGAAAACGCCCAGCGAATCACGTTACCACCTGCTGGTCGTCAACGCCTCCAACCGGGCGAAGATCGTCGAGTGGATCAAACCCCACCTCGACGATTTCCCCAAGGTCACGTTTTCCGATCGCACCGAGCTGACGGCGATGATCGCGGTCCAGGGGCCGCTGGCGATGGAGACGTGCAAGAAACTGTTCTCGTTCGACCCCAGTCGGCTGAAATACTACCAGGCGCGGATCACCGACCAGTTTTCCAAACCGGCCATCGTCAGCCGCACCGGATACACGGGCGAAGACGGGTTCGAATTGGTCGTGCGGGCCGAAGAAGCGACGCGAATCTGGGAAAACATTCTGCTGGCCGGTCGCGACGCCGGTTTCGCTCCGGCCGGCCTGGGTGCCCGCGACACGTTGCGGATGGAAGCCGCGATGCCGCTATACGGGCATGAACTGGACGAATCGGTCGACCCGATTTCCGCCGGTTTAGGTTTCGCCTGCAACCTGGACGATCGAGAGTTCATCGGTCGCGATGCGATCTCGGCGGTCAAATCCGCCGGCCCCGCCCGCGTCCGCATCGGATTGCTGCCCGAAGGCCGCCGACCGGCCCGCGAAGGATGCGACGTGCTGTCGACCCATGGGCAAGTCGTCGGCAAGATCACCAGCGGTGGCCCCTCCCCCACGCTCGGACATCCGATCGCGATGGCGATGGTCGATGTCAAGCATGCCGAGGCAACCGAATTCGAAATCGATATCCGCGGAAAACGATCGCCCGCGACCCGCACCAAGTTGCCGTTTTACCGGCGTGCCAAGAAGTAACGTCATCTGTCATACTAGTATTCCGTCTCGCCTTAAGATTCGGGTCAACGGTAGTGGACGACGCGAGGAGTCCTCGCGGCTGGCAATCCGAAAGGACTCGTCGCCTCGCCCACTACCCCGAAAACCATTCCAAAACCACTTCAAAGGGAATCCACCACCGTGTCACGCGACAAGAGCAAGCTTCTGTATGCCGAGACCCATGAGTGGGTCGATGTTGCCGAACAAGGCGGTCAGAAGATCGCGACGATCGGCATCTCGGGCTTTGCACTCGAACAACTCAACGACCTGGTCTACATGGAACTTCCCGAAGTGGGAAAGACGATCGACGCCGGGGAGGAATTCGGTGAAGTCGAATCGGTCAAGGCGGTCAGTCCGCTGTACAGCCCCGTCGGTGGCGAAGTCGTCGAGGTGCACGCGGAACTGCCGGACAATCTGGAAAAGCTCAACGACGACCCGTATGACTTCGGCTGGATCGTCAAACTGAAGATCGATGATGAATCGGCGCTGGGAAATCTGATGGATTTCGCGGCTTACGAAAAACAGTGCGCCGAATCCGGTTGAGCCGATGACAGCCCCGACCGCCGGACGCTTGCTGTTTCACCGCGATGGCGAATCGGCCTGGAACATGGCGGTGGATCAGGCGATCGCCGAATCCGTCGGCGACGCCGCGGCCTCGGATGCCGCACCGCCGTACACGTTGCGGTTTTACACCTGGGCCGAACCGACCTTGTCGCTGGGATACTTCCAGTCCAGCCGCGATGCCTCGCCACGTTTCGACGGTGTGCGACGCGTGCGACGCAGCACCGGGGGCGGTGCAATCGTGCACCATCATGAATTGACGTACAGTTTGACCGTGCCCACGCGAGCAGGCGAGCACGGCGCTCGAACGGATCTGTACCGTGGATTCCATGCGGCGGTCATCCACGCGCTGCACCGACACGGGATCGATGCCCGGCCGAACCATTTGGACCCGTCGGGCGCCGACAGCGATGAAGCGTTCCTGTGCTTTGGGCGCCGCACCGACGAGGACCTGATCGTCAGCGGATACAAAGTCCTGGGCAGCGCCCAGCGGCGTGCCAAACGTTCGATCCTGCAACACGGCAGCCTGCTGCTGCGTGCCAGTGGTCACGCCAGCGAATTGCCCGGGATCGAGGACTTGACCTCCGTCTCGCTGCAATGCGATGCCCTGCTGAAGCGAATCGTTGACGAATTCACCGCCATGACGGGCATCGAGTTCCAGACCGATGCGCTATCGAACCAGGAACTGACGCGGGCCGAGAGCATCGCGGAGCGCCGCTTTAACCGGGACGATTGGTGGCAGCGTCGTTAGAAATCGCCGGGTTCGATCCGGAACCGAGCGACTCCGCGCCTAGAAATCGGCTATCCTTTGACCAGCACACGGCGGTTCGAACTCCGTGGGAAAAGCGAATTCGAGGCTGAGTTGCAGCTGCGCAAACTCGCCAGCCCCCTTCCAAGGGCGGGTATCGACGAGTCTGTGGGTTGATGCAAAACGCCCATTACGACATTTTCCCAGCCAGCACAACCGTCTACAATGCAACACCGGCGTGTCAGCAGCGGTCGCGCGTTTTCCGCGATCCCACCACTTTTCAGCCGCTGACGGGTCATAATGCTCCAACCGTGATGAATGCGGAAGACAAGATAGGAACAGGTGCCGTATGCAAGTGAAGCTCAGGGTGATGACGGGGAGTCACGAGGGAACGGAAATCCCTATCAGCGGCGAGAAGTTCCTGATCGGTCGAAGCGAGTCTTGTCAGCTGCGTCCCAAGAGCGATTCGATCAGCCGAAAGCATTGCATTCTGGTCATCCGAGACGGTCGCCTGTTGATCCAGGACCTGAAGAGCCGCAACGGAACGTATGTCAATGAGAAACGCTTGCCCAGCGATCGCGCCAAAATCCTCTCCGCCGGCGATTCGCTGAAAATCGGCAAGTTGCTGTTCGAGGTCGTCATCGAACACGGGCTGAAGGGGCAGAAAAAACCGCAGGTCGCCGACGTGGGTGAGGCCGCCGCACGAACCGTCCAGGACAGCGACAGCCGATTCGAAGAGGTCGACGTGACCGGCTGGTTGGACGAAGCCGACCAAATCGACCGCGTCCGCAAGCTCGCCGACCCCGACACCCGCCAGTTCCGGATCGACGACCTCAAACGCGCCGAACAGGAAGAGGAAGAGGAAGACAGCGAGGAAGACTCCAAAGATACCTCCGGCGACAGCACCGAGCTTTCGGTCAATGACAGCTCCCTGCTGGAACGTTTGCGTGAACAAAAGAAAGCCAAAAAAGGCAAACTTCCCGAAGGCTTCAAAAAGGCGATGACGGACAGTTCCAAAGCCGCCGCCGACGACGCTTTGAAACGTTTCTTCAGCGGACGTTAACGTTTTGTCGCGTCGCCACAACCAGCCGACGCGCGGCCGATCCGACGCCGCCGACCTGCAACGCTCGATCACCAGCTCCGGCGGTGCGGTCCTGGAATCCGATGCCTCGCTCGCACGTCGCATCTTGGCCCAAGAAAGCGGCGCCTTCGCCGTCCTGGTCGACCGCTATCACGATTTCGTCTTTCGAATCTGTTTCGCGATCCTGCGTCATCGCCAAGACGCCGAAGACGCCACCCAAGACACCTTCAGCCGCGTCGCCCGGTACCTGGACCGTTGGGACCCGCGACGACCGCTGCAACCCTGGCTGGCCACGGTCGCCGGCAACCGCTCGCGCAGCCAGCTGGCCCGCCGCAAAGTCTACGCGCCGTTGAGCGCCGCCGCCGAACCACAATCGCTGGCGACCCGCCAAAACCATGCGGCCGATGCGATGCGTGAAGAAATCGTGTTGGCCCTGGGAAATTTGCCGGAGCGACAACGAATCGCGTTTGAGTGTTTTCATGAACACGCGATGCCCTATGCCCAAATCGCCCGGCAGATGCACTGTCCGATCGGAACGGTCAAGACGCTCGTCCACCGCGCCCGGCTTTCCCTGATCGAACAACTCCGTCAGCGAGAGGTTGTTCCAGGTGAATCAGCCGACACCCCGCCGCAGCCCAAAGGAGCCTCGCAATGAGATGCGACCAATTTCAAGATCGTTTGGATCTTCTGTTGGACCGGCGCGCCGATGTCCGCCGAGACGCCTTGCTGCGTGACCACGCCCACAAGTGCCCGACCTGTCACGACAGCCTGCAGATCTGGTGCACGATCGACGAACACATCAGCCCTGCCGCCGAACCTGATCGCGACGGGGCGTCCCACCCCAGGCCCCTCCCCTTTTCGAACACGGCAATCTGGGCCGTGGCCTGTGCGGCCGTCCTCATCGTCTGCGTCGGCCTGGCCGGTCTCTGGCGATCCTCCTCCCCATCAAACGACCGACTGATCGCGTCGACGAACCTCGGGCAACCCGTCGACCTTGGCCACGGCATCGACCCTGCCGATGACAAGCCTGCTGACGAAAACGTCGCTTCAACGCCCGATCCATTGCCCCCCTCGGCGGCCCTCAGCTGGCAGACCAGTCAATGGTGGAGTGCGATGTCGGACGAACCCTGGGTGGACCACACCCTTCCAGCCGTTAACTCCGTTCGAATCGGAGTCGCGCCGATCGGTCGTTCGATGAAACAGGCGATGGCGATCCTGATGATCCAAACCCAGGCGACTACGATCGACGCATCCAGCCTGGCACCGTCGGTCCAAGCCAAACCGTTCCAAGAACAAACCTCGACGGTCGCCCCCGAAACCGGACTCGCCTAGTCAGCCCGTAGCGGAAGTCGCCAACGGCTTATGGGTTTAATCGGATCACAGGAGGGGTCAGCCGTTTCGCGCAAGCGTACGGGTATCCGGCTATCCGGCATGAAGATGACTCACCAGTGCCCGCAGGCCCCGCGCCCAATGCCACCTACCCGATGAGCCGACGGCGCTAGCCGCGGGCCTTGGAGACGGCGCTAGCCGCGGGCCTTGGATTGCCCTTCCAGCTCCGTAAGGCCCGAGGCTAGCGCCGACGGCTCAGTTTGTGATCGAAAGGCGGATTCAATCAACAAACCGTTGGCGAGTCCCGCGACGCTACAATGAAGAGACGAAAACACATTCGCCGAGGCCATCCCACGATGACGCGACACTTGCCGCAACGACGCCATTCTCGCTGGACGACCACCGCCTGCGCTTTGGCAGCCGTCCTTGCGCTCAGCTCCATTGCCGACGCCGACCAGCGGATCGTGCTCAAGAGCGGGATCGCGTTGGAAGGCCTGTTCGCCGAGATCGCCTCGCTGAACGAAAACCCGTTCCAAGCCGGTGGTCAGGGCCAACCCAAATCACGCCCCATCCTGCTGGTCGACGATGGGTTGCGGCGTATTTACATCCACGAGCGAGGGATGGTCGCCGGTCCGCCGCAAGACGTTCGGGGGATCGAACGAACGATCGAATTCAAACAATCCGTTCCGCTGGGCGGCAGCCCGATCCAGGGCATCGGCGACATCCTGGGCGTGTCGGATTTCAATGAATACGGACGGAGGACGATCACGATCCGCGGCCCGACCGGCGAAGCGATCGACATCGTTCAAGGCATCACGGAGCTGAACTCGCGCTACGCCAAGGTCGAGGCGCTCAAGGCAAAACCGTCGTACGTGTGGGACATGCGGGTCGCGACCAGCTCGATCATGTCCGAAACGCTGCAAAACATCTTCCGTCAACGGATCGACCAATCCGATGTCAACGAGCGACTGACCGTCGTCCGTTTCTTCATCGAAGCCGAACGGTTTCGCGCCGCCGAAGAGGAACTGACGCGAACGATCCGTGCGTTCCCCGAACTGAAAGACATGAACACCCAATTGATCGGCATCGTCAATCGACAAGCCAATCAATTGATCGACGAAGCGGCACTGCGGGCCAGCGTGGGTCAGGAACAGTATGCCCGCAGCGTCTATCAACGCTTCCCGATGGACGCCGTCGGACGGATCACGCGCGAGAAAGTCAAAATCGCGGTGGAGAAACTGAGCGAAACCGACCGCCAAGTCAAAGAGCTGGTTGACGCCTTGCGCACGGACCTGGAGCAACTTCCCGAAGGCCAACGCGAGTCGCTGCAAAGCGTTTTTGCAGAGATCGAAAATGGCCTCAGCTCGGCAACCCTGCCCCGGCTGAACGATTACTCACGGTTGCGAAAGTCCGACACGGTGTCGCTGGATGAACGGGTCGCACTGGCAGTGGCCGGTTGGTTGATGGGGCCGGGATCGGGCGAACAGAACCTGGTCGTGGCGACGTCCTTGGTCAAAGTCCGCGATCTGGTCGCCGAATACCTGGGGCCGGCCGATCTGGTCCGACGGCCACAGATCCTGGAGGAATTGCGAACGATCGAAGGCGCACAAATCGAGTACGTCGCGCGGCTGCTGCCACAACTGCTGCCGGTCAAGTCATGGCCCGAGGGTTCGGCCGATCCGGACATCCCCGGCCTGTTTCGGATCGGCAGCACTGCCGCCACGGAGGCCGCAGAGCAGTCGCTGATTGACACTCCCGACTATGTGGTTCAGTTGCCGCCGGAATACGATCCGCTGCGCGAGTATCCGTGTTTGGTCGTGCTGGCACCGCCGGGCGCGCCGCCGGAATTAGAACTGGCATGGTGGGCCGGCGATTTTGCCCCGTCGCTGAATGCTCGGATCGGCCATGCGACGCGGAACGGTTACATCGTCGTCGCGCCGAAATGGGGACGCGATACCCAGCGAACCTATGAATACACGCCGCGCGAACACCATGCGGTGCTCTCCTCGCTGCGTCATGCGATGCGCCGCGCGTCGATCGATGCCGATCGAGTCTTTTTGGCCGGACACGGTGACGGCGCGACGGCCGCCTGGGACATCGCATTGTCCCATCCGGACCATTGGGCGGGCATGGTCAGCATCAACGGCGAACCGTCCAAAACGATTCAACATTACTTTCCCAACGCAGAACACATCCCGCTGTACTTTGTGATGGGCGAAGCGTCCGGCCCCAAACCGCCCTTGATTCGCATGGGCGCGGTCTTGGACGACTACATGAACGCGCGAAACGATGCCACCGTGGTGATGTACCGGGGGCGCGCTCGAGAGGATTTTTATGAAGAGATCCCCAAACTGTTCGAGTGGCTGAATGTTGCCACGCACGTTCGCAAACCCATGCCCCAGGACATCGACGCCCGCACCATGCGCAAGGGCGACCAGTACTTTTGGTGGTTGGAATTGGGACCACTGAAACCACTGGTGGAAATCAACCCGGTGCTCTGGGACCAGGCCGAACGCAAACGGGCCGGGACGGTCAATGCGTCGGTCGGCGGCGGAAACCAAGTCCGCATCGACGGCCCCAGCGACTCCTACATGCTCTGTCTGCGCCCGGAAATGGGAGTCGACCTGAACGAGCAAGTCGTCATTCGGCGCTCCCGAGATCGCGTCCCGGACTACTTTCGGTTTGACGGCGAACTGGAGACCATCCTGGAAGACACCCGGCGCCGCGCCGACCGCAAACGCCCCTTTTGGGCCAGAGTCCCCGTTCCCCTGAATGACTAGCCGGGAGCGGAAGCCACCAAGGCGTTCCCAGTCCGGTTGATGCCAGCGGGAAGCGTCACGGCCTGTTGATGTAATCAGCCGTTTGGCGCGAGCCTACGGGCGACAGTGCATTTTCTTGGTATTGGAGGCCCGTACGCTTGCGCGAAACGGCTGATCCCACGTGTGATCGAATAAAATCAACAGGCCGGTCAGCGAGCGGCCCGTCGATCACCCCGCGACCAAACAGTGGCCACTCGCTCACGCATCGTGCTAGCATGGATTTTGACGCGGCGATCAACCCGCCAAGCCGCGGCGGGTTTCGCGGACCAATTGCGGCAATCCACAACGGGGGGAAACTTGGGCAACCGAATTCGCTAAGGCCCTGATCCGCACCCTGTCGGGGCTGTGAAGGCGAGACCGATCACTCGCGGACAAAAAACTGGACGAACCTATTCCCGCCACCGACAATATGGCACTAAATCTGTCGAATTGCGTTTCAGAAAAAAGGGTGCATCCTTGACCGCGAACCGTTTCCCGGTTGTGGGGCTCCCTGTAAGTGAAGGCGATTGCCTTCTGCGTCGGCGGTGCCGCCCAGCGATCACCATGCTGCGAACACCGCCCCCACCATCCCATCAGTTGCCCACCTCAAAGATCGTCCCCTTCACCGGTCTTCCAACGACTCGGCGAGCGGCCTGTGCGGCAATCTGATTTCCTTACAACGCGACTGTCATTTTGTGCAAATCGGCTGAATTCGAATTCCTTTCCCCACCGGTCGGCGACGCCGACGCGGCGGATGATGTGGTGACATTGGGTCCCGATGATTTTCAACGAATCGGGATCCAACCCAAGGAAACTCGGCTTGCGGTGATCCGACGCGCGGCCAGCCGCGCCGCCGAATCATTGGCCAAACGACAGCTCCATGCCCCCAACGCGTTGACCGAGCAGCAACTTTCTCGGATCGCCGTTTCCACGTACCGATTGCTGGACCCGCGTCAGCGAACCGACCAGCATTCCCGCGCCCATGTCGGTCGAATTCGCCCGGCGGCCTTGTATCGAGCCGGTCGTGCGGAATTCGCCGACGGCCGGATTTTGATTCAGTCCTGTGAATCGTGCGAGACCTCGGTGGCAACCCACCACATCGACGAGGTCTGCAACCGACGCCCCCACGCGATCACCCCGCCGCCCTTGGAATGCCCGTTGCCGTCGGCCAAGCAATCGTTGACGCGACAACCGGTTGAAGGGAACTTGGTGGGTGCGAATCCGACCGGCCAGCCCGCCGATGGCGAGCTTCTGGATCGCGCCGTCGCACCCCGCGGATGGATCAACCGGCTGCGTCACCAGTGCACCCGCCCGGGTTTGATTGTGACCATGATCGTGGCCTTGTTGCTGACCGCCGGCGCGGTTTGGAATTGGGGACACAATCTGAACGCCTGGCCAGGAAGATCGCTGCCCTCGGCAAGTAGTCGTTGACACAGCAGCCGTTCCGACCTGTTGATTTAGTCATCGAATTCCAGAAGACACCCTCCCTGGAAGAGGTCGTGCGGTTTTTAACCTTAGAGATACTAGGCGTTTACACGCCCCCCCCTTGGCAGGAAGATTGCTTTGAGGTGGTGCGTTCAGGCAGGCTGTCTGAAGAATCGAAAAGGCCCACGGATAGCAGCGCGAACCCACGGATGTGATACGGCCTGGGATCCGTGGGTTCGCGCTGCTATCCGTGGGCAATCGACCTCCATGTGGTTCAGGGCAGCCGGAGAAATTTGGAAAAACCCCTTGGGATGAAGGACTTGTAAACCGCACGACCTCTGCAAGGGAGGGTGGCCTCCATCGCTTGAGACGCGAAGCCTTCACTTGATGCGTATGGGGTTTCGCCCTGACTTAGCGTGCTTGGCGTGGATGCCCCGTCGATCAGGCTTGAAGCGTGGCGGTCTTTGCAGCAGGTTACAATCAGACGCAGACAGAAGACTCGCTTCTTAACTTCATACGGACGATGGTGAATGAACGTCGCGACGGCAACGCCCACCGCTACGACTTTAAAAGAGTTGATCGAGAGCGGTTGGGAATCGAAAACAGTCAAGCAAGAGATCCGCGATAACTTCACGCGAATGCTTGCCGGCGGCGAGGAGCTGTTTCCGGGAATCGTCGGCTATGACGACACCGTGATCCCCGAGATCAATCTGGCCCTGCTGGCCGGCCACGACATGCTGTTTCTGGGAGAGAAGGGGCAAGCAAAAAGCCGCATCATGCGGATGCTGACGCGTTTCTTGGACGAGTGGATTCCCTACATCGATCACCCCGACCTGCCCGTCCACGAAGCCCCCACCCATCCGGTCACATCGCTGGGCAAACAACTGGTCCACACACTGGACCCCGACGAGATCAAGATCGCTTGGTGGCATCGTGACCACCGCTACTCCGAACGGTTGTCGCCGGGAACGAAGTTTGCCGACATCATCGGTGAAATCGATCCGGCCAAACTGACCGGCGGGGTCAGCATGAGTGCCGAAGAGGCGTTGTCGTTCGGGCTGATCCCGCGGATGCACCGCGGCATCTTTGCCATGAACGAATTGCCCGAGCTGGACGATCTGGTTCAAGTCGGCTTGTTTAATATTCTCGAAGAACGTGACGTCCAAATCCGCGGCTATCCGATCCGATTCGACCTGGACATCATGATCCTGTTCTCGGCCAACCCGGCGACCTACAACCGCAGCGGCAAGGTGATCCCGCAATTGAAGGACCGAATCGGGACGATCGTCCAGACACATTATCCGACCGAGCGCGATCAAGGAATTGACATCCTACGCCAAGAGATCGGTGAGGACTTAGGCGGCGAGTATCCGGTCCAAGTGCCCTACTTTATGTTTCAGTTGATCGAAGAGATCACCGAACAGGCGCGGCGCAGCAAGTTCATCGACCAGGCCTCAGGCGTTTCGGCACGATTCTCGCTCGCCAATTTTCGCACCATGATCGCCTCGGCCCGCCAACGCGGCATCCTGCACAACGAACGACCGGCCGTGCCACGGATCAGCGACTTGGGGCATCTGTACTCCAGTTCTCTGGGGAAACTGGAATTGGATCTGATGGGGACGCACCAGATGAGCGAACGGCAAGTCCTGGACGCCGTCGTCGCCAAAGCGGTCTCGGTGATCTTCGCTGAATACGTCGAAAAGCACGGGCTGGGCGAGATCGCGGAGATCTTCCGCAGCGGCGTCCGGGTCGAAGTCGGCGATCTGTTGCCCAGCAGCCAGTACGCCGAGCGATTGCAAAGTGTCCCACCGGCATGGGATCTGGCTTTTGAGGTCAACGCCAGTGAAAACGAAGCCGTTCGCGCCAGTTGCGTCGAGTTCGTTTTGGCGGGACTGTATAGCATGGATCGCATCAGCCGCGCCCAACGCCACGGCAAAATCGAATACGAAATCTAATTGCAATGAACCAGCAACGCGGCGGCCGAATCGGCGGCATCATCCACGCCTACCAAAAGTACGATCCGGCCACGTTCCCGCCGCCGAGCGAGCCGCCGCCGGATTTGGTCTCGCCCGCCTTCGAACAAGCGTTGATGTACGGCGAATTCCGTGAATTGAGCGAAGAGGAACTCGCCCGCGCGGTCCGTTTGGACCCCAGCCAGATCCAAGGACTCGGCCCGAGCATCGATTTTCTCAAGGCGATGCTGGAAGAGCGCAAACGCAAGATCTTGGAAACGTACGAAGCGAGGTCGGTCCAAAAGAAGGCCCGCAAGGCGTTTCACTCAGCCGCCAAGGATGTGCGCGTCCCCCGAAAGCTTGCCGAAACCTACCGCCAAGCGATCAACCGCGAACAACCCTACCTGCTGGAATCGCTCTGGTATCGCGCCGAAGACCACGGCGGTTCGCTGTCGACCGACCTGCTGAAAGTCGCCGCACGGATGGGTGACAAACACAACATCGAAGAACTGGCCAGCAAGTACGAGTTCACCGGCAACGAATCGATGTCGGTCCCCAAGGCACTGGAAATCAAGGAAGAACTCGAAAAAATCGACGAGCTGCTCAAACAACTCGAAGAGGCAGCCAAGTCGGCCCAGATCGGGCTGATCGATATGGACATGCTGGGCGAGTTCGCTCAACCGGGCGACATGGAACAACTCGAAGAGATGCGGCGGCAGGTCGAAAACCTGATCCGCGAAGAAGCCGAACGCCAAGGGTTGCAGCGTGATTCGGCCGGACAATTTCGCCTCACGCCCCATGCCTACAAGCTGTTCCAAGGCCGACTACTGGAGCGGATCTTCAGCGAACTCGCCCCCTCGCGAACCGGACGACATCAAGGCCCGGTCGTCGGCGAAGGTGTGGTGGAACTGCAGCAGACCAAACCGTACGAATTCGGTGATTCGGTCACCAACATGGACATCCCGCAGACGGTCATCAACGCCCTGCTCCGCCAAGGCGACCAGCGGCCCCTGCGGCTCCGCAGCGACGACATCGAAATCCACAAGACACGCAATCACCCCAAGTGTGCCACCTGCGTGATCATGGACATGAGCGGGTCGATGCGCTACGACGGCCAGTACATGAACGTCAAACGCATGGCGCTGGCCCTGCAGGGATTGATTCAATCGGAGTACCCCGGCGATTTTTTGCGTTTCATCGAAATGTACACCTTCGCCAAATTGAGGGCCCCCGGAGAAATCATCAATCTGATGCCCAAATCGGTGACGATCCACGACCCTTGGGTGCGATTGAAAGCCGACCTCAGCGATCCCGAAATCAGCGAAGCACAAATCCATCCCCACTTCACCAACATCCAACGATCGCTGCAATTGGCCCGCCAAAATCTGGTCAATTGCGACACCCCCAACCGTCAGATCGTGCTGATCACCGACGGATTGCCGACCGCGCATTGCGAAGGCGAATGGCTGTACATGCTGTACCCGCCGGACCCGCAAACCGAGCAAGCCACGATGCGTGAAGCCATGTTGTGCAGCAAAGACGGCATCACGATCAACATCTTCCTGGTGCCCAGTTGGTCCCAATCCGAAGAAGACATCCGGTTCGCCAACCGGCTGGCGCAATCCACCTCCGGACGCGTGTTCTTCACCAGCGGAAACAACCTGGATCGATTCGTCCTCTGGGACTACGTCCAAAACAAACGCGAAATCATCGCCTGATGCTAGGTGCGACGCGTCAGCCAGTGGCCGGCGCAGGCGGTGGTGTCGACTGCCCGGCCGCTCGCTGACCGGTCTGTTGATTTAGTCCGATCACACGTGGGATCAGCCGTTTCGCGCGAGCGTACGGGCTTCCAATACCAAGAAAACGCAGTGGCGCCCGTAGGCTCGCGCCAAACGGCTGATTAAATCGACAGGCCGTGACGCTTCCCGATGGCATGGATTGCCAGCACGTGGCGTCAGCCAGTGGCCCGCGCTGGCGGTGGCGTTGACTGACCGGCCGCTCGCTCACGCGTCGCACCTAGCATAGACAGTCTCCGTCCTCTCCGAGGTCCACGCGGAGCAGAGCTCCGCTTTTTCGAGCACGCCGAGTTCGGAGAACACGGCGCCCCTCCAAATGCATTGCCAAGGATGCAAATTGAGCCGAGGCGGGCGGTTAGTGTATCCCCCATACCCAACCCGCCATCGACTCAGGTTTGACATTGCTGGTCATCGGGCAGATTTTGTATTGAAAGTTCTGAATTGCGTTAAAGCCGTTGACGGGACGTCGAACTGACGTCACCGATCACGAAAAAACCTAATGAATTGGACCTGCGAGGCACGGATGCGCTCGGCGAGACACAGAGACGACAGCCAGAAATATTCCGCTCACGCTGCATCTCATGCGGCCGTCTGCATGACCGCCATCGCGACGATCAGTCTGGCGCTGTCGGGGTGTCGGAGCGGAAACCCGATCCGTTCGACCGTCCAAGTGACCGAGGATCCGACAGCCGTAGTCAGCGATTTGCAGGCGCCGGAGCAACGACTGGCCACGTCGACCACCGGCAAGGAACGGGGACTGGTCAAGGTCACCCGCGATTCGACCAAGGCGAACTTGGCCAGTAACGTTCAGAAAAAGCCCAGTGATGCTGCGGTCAAACCGCCGGCGCGGCAAGAAACATCTTCGCCCCACGCGAAGGCCGGGGCTCCGCAGACACAGATGAGTCTGACAGATGCGTCGCCCCAGAAGCGTGCAACCCACCCGACGCGTGCAACCGACGTCGATGTCTCCGACGCCGGTCTCGTCTCGGCGTCCCTGAGCGATCTGAGCGCGACGCACCAATCCAATCGGCCGAGCGATTCCGAAGCGACAGTCGGCGCGCGTCCTGTAGCGAGCCCCCGAGAACTCGCCAACGTATCGTCGCAGCGGCGAGCTGCCACGCAGCGACAGACCTTCAACCAGACCGAGCTTCCCCATGCGTTGACCGCAGCAATCGAACAATCGCTGAACGAACTTCCTGCGTTGCCCGATTCGCGGATGGTCGCAGGCGACCTGACCCCGGTACGTCTGGGAACCGGCGCCGACCAATTGGCACAGCTGGACGACCTGAGACCCGAACCCCAATCCGAACCGCGGGACAAAATTGCCGAAACATCGATCAATGACGCCCCTGTCGACGATCTGGTGGCAAGCCCATCCGCAGTTGCTGCGAACAATACCGCTGCGAACAATACCGCAGCGAACAATACCGCTGCGAACAATACCACAGCGAACCACTCTCAAGCCGGCAAACCCGCGTCCGGCAAACCGGATACGAATGAGCCGGTCGCCAATGAGCCCCTCGTCAGCGAAGCGGTCGCCAAGGTGCCCGTGACCGCTGACTCGTTGGCCAGCCAACCTGCGGTCGGCGAGCCTGTGGCGCCGCCTCCGTCAAACACACAGCGAACACCCGCGACCGAGCCATTACTTGCCGCTCGGGAATCTGCCCAGGAAGATCCCAGCGTCGTGATGAATGCCAACCAGGTACAACCGGCATCGCACGCCGGCGACGCCGGCAAATTGGAGGTCGCCAGCCACCAGCAGGTGGCAGACGAGGAACGGATCGCCCCCGAAGTTGTGACTCCCGAGGCCATGTTGGCCGATTTGTCCGAGACGGAGTTGTATCAACAGCTTTTGAATCGAATTTCACAACCCCAGGAGGGTGAAAGCCCGACTCAACGCGAACGACGGCAGATCGTGATGCGTCACCTGATGGTGTTGGCCGGTCAGCCGGAAGACGCGCTCCAATCGATGCAGGGATTGAACCCGACCGAACAACTGTACTTGCAGAATCAGTTGATGGGTCTGTGGACGATGATCGATCCCGAGGGCCATCCGTCATCCGGTCGGCGGATCACCGAGGCCTTGCCGAAGTTCCGTGAAGCGACAAGACACATGGCGACCGCAACCGACTCCCTGTCCCTGAACAGTTTGGAGTTCTGCACCGAGATCGAATCGTATGGCCAGATCAAGCCGTTCGAGGGCAACCGATTCGTCGCCGGACAGCAGGTGATCTTGTACTGCGAAATCGAGAACTTTGCCGCCGAAGATCACGGCGGTTACTTCCAAACACGCTTGCAAGGAAGCTACGACATCTACAACGCCGACGGGACCAAGGTGATCAGTCAGTTGTTGCCCGTCGATCAACAACGCTCACGCAATCGACTGCGCGACTACTTCGTCGCCTATCAAATGAACCTGCCCAAAGGCTTGCCGCACGGGACGTACCGATTGCAACTGACGATCGAAGACGTCGTCGGCAAAAAGTACGGACAGTCCAGCATCCCGTTTGAGATCCGCTAGGGCAATTGTCAGTGGGATACTGTGCCGATGCGCTCCGATTGGTCGCCGTGTTCTCCGAACTCGGCGTGCGCGCAAAAGCAGAGCTTTTCCATGCGCCGACCTCGGAGAGGACGGCGACTGTCCGGCCCGAATCTCACCGTCCGCCGGCCCGCTTGCGCTCGCGGAATTGGCGAAAAATGTCGACCAGCGCCCAGTCGAAACTCATCTGACTGGCTTCGGCGTGACGAAGTGCGGCGGCATTGGTTTGATCGGCCGTTTGCGGGCGGGGAGGCTGGACGCGCGTCAGGGCGCTGATCAACGGCGAGCCCAATACCAACAGCAACGCCATGACCAGGGTCACCTGGACCGTTCGTCGCTGGTTGCGTGTTCGTCCGACCGAATCGGAGGTGTGCTCGAGCACTTCGTCGCGATGGCGGCGTCCGGGCAGGATCGCGCCACCGAGCGCGGCAATCTGACGCTCAACCGACGCATAATCATCGCCGAGCGGCGTCCCTTTTCGTCCATCGTGATGCATCGTCATCGCACCAGCTCCGCAATCGGTTGCGACGACGCCGCCGGTTGGGCCTCCGGATCGGCCGCACTGGTACGAGCGAGTTTGCCGGCCAGTTTCTCCAACGCATACCGATAGCGACTGGCGGCGGTCGAGGGGGTGATCTGCAAGACTTCGGCGATTTCGGCAAACGTCAATTGTTCCCAAATCTTCAACACCACGACCTCGCTTTGCGGCGCGGGCAACGATGCCAACGCGTCCCAGACCAACCGATTCTCGTCATCGCGTTCAACGACATTGATCGAGCGGCCGATCAATCGGTCGGCGATGGAACCGATCGCGGACCAGCGCGATCGCGAACGCAAGATCACCAGCGACTCATTGCGGACCATCCGCAACAGGTAGTGCCAGGGACAGTCGGCGGACACCAGCAACTTGGGCCGCGAGGCGACTTTCACCATGGTCGCGCTCACCGCGTCTTCGGCGTCGTGCTGGCGGCGCGTGATGGAGGCCGCAAAACGGACCAGCCGATCGGCCGTCAAATCGTACAACTGGGCCATCGCCAGCGTCTGCGCAGACGATTCTCGCTCGCCCGCAATCTGGCGGGCGGCTTGGCGGATTTGGGCGTTCAACGGGGCATCGTTAGGCATGACGCCCTCCATGATGCGCCTCGGCCGCCGATTTGTCTAACAAAATCCGATTTTGGTCAGATTCCTCTCTTTCGATCACAAACTGAGCCGTAGACGCTAGCCTCGGGCCTTACAAATCTCGAATGGCAATCCAAGGCCCGCGGCTAGCGCCGTCGGCTGATCGAGTAGGTGGCATTGGTCGCCAGCCTACGGACCTCCATCGACGCTGGGGCCTCCATCGACGCTGGGGCCTCCATCGACGCTGGGGCCTCCATCGACGCTGGGGCCCGAACGCTTGCGCGAACCGGCTGATGTCACTTGTGTTTCGTCGCCCGATGGCTGCTGTGATTCGACCAGCCATCACGGAATGATCTCGCGGGAATTCTGAACCAACGCAAAACCTCGATTTTGCACAGCCCAACCTCCGCCTCAAATCGCATCTCCGTGTGTGGCGGGAGCCACGCCTGCAGTGCGTTCCGAGGCAGAGCCTTGGAACGAGGTATCCCCGCTTTCCCCCGTACCGGACGTCGCGACGCCAATCCAGCGAGACCGCCCCTACAACAGCGTGTCGCCCAGGAACTTGGCCGTGTCGCTCTGGTAGAAATAGTTCAAATGGTGCACGGTCGCGGACTGGCCGAAATCCATGACTCGCGAACCGGGGATCTTCAATTCGTCGGCCAAGTTGATCATCGAAGGGGTGTCGACGACCAAATCGTTGGCACCGTCAAACAATGCATCCGCGGCGGCGTTGACCACACGTTCTTTGCGGAACATCCGCCAAAACTTCCAGGCCGGATCGACGGGCTGGAAATCCGACCGGACCGCATAATAACGTTCGGTTTGCGACAGCGGCGTATCCAACAACCGCCGCAGTTCGGGGTTGTTGCCGACGCGTGACATGCCGAACAAACCGGGCACCATCGCCATCGCCGCATCGGCCACCGGCGTTCGTGCCGCCAGGTTGGTGATCGACGTGACGACGCGCAACATCGCCTCGACGACCGAAAAGACTGGAATCGCAAGCGCGGTCAATCCGGCCGCGGTCTTGAGCGCCCGCGAGAACTGTGTCAACAGATGAATCGTCTCGCGGATATTCGGCGGTGCGGCCAAGCCCGTCCCCGCCAACGGCGAACCGACGAAGATTGATTTATCGCAGCGGCGGGCCAGCGGATCAAACGTCTCGCACCACCACCGCGACACCAACCCGCCGCGGCTGTGGCTGACCAGATGGATCGTCGCTTCGCTGGCACCGATGGCACGCTGCAGATCAAACGCGTTCAAGATCGGCCCGACCGACAGCGTCGGATGATCGAAGGTGAAGACGTTGCCGTTGTAACGCCGCAGGGCCTGATCAAGAAATTCGCCACCGCGTTCGTTTTTTTGGTCCAACAATCCGGCGATCATGTTCTCGCTGTTGCTGAACGTCCCGTGCACGAACACCAGTGCCTGCCCCGAATCGGGAAACTCCGCCGGCCGCAGCGTCTTGGTGTCACCGTCCAGACGCCGCAAACCTCGATGGGGCGTCAATTTTTCGTCGCGATGGGTCAGGAACTGGGTGATCTTGGACGGCGGCAACCGCTCGAATTCCAACTCCATCGCATCGAATGTCTCACGGGCCTTGATCGACGGCGTGCCGCGAAAGCGTCCCAGATCCGGCGGCATCGCGGTGACGTCTTCCCAGTCCAAGATGCCGTCGTCGTCGACCAGTTGCAGACGAACCACGGGCGTCCGCTGATCCGCCGGTACGCTGGTTGTCGTGCGAACCCGTGTCCGCTCGGGTTGCTGCACCAGCGGCTGAACTTGGCTGCTGCCGCCGGTGGCCGCACGCGCGATCTCAAGAAACTTGCCGTCCATGTTGGACCTCCTAGCCGACGTGATGATCGGAAAATCGAAGGGGCAGCGGTGTGACACCGTCGTCGGCTCGGGCACTGACCAAATCGATCATGGCGCGAAACGCGCGACTGCGTTTTTTGTAGAAGTGACCGCGCCCCTCGTCAATCGCCGCGCCGAATCCTTTTCCCGTCGTCAACGCCACCGTCTCGATCGGCACCAATTCACCGCGATCGACAAACCCTTTGATCTCCGCATACGTTTTCGGACCCGACACCCAACGCTGCGATCCGTCATCACGCGGCAGTTCACTTTCACCGGTCTGGGCCGGCAGATCTTCGGTGACCACATCCAAAAAACGGCGATGGGCACTGACGTCTTTCCAATAGCCGACGAAGACGTGTCCGTGCAACAGGAACAACACGGGATGCACTTCGATCCACTCCAAACACGACGCCATCACGATCGCCAAATCGACACAGGTGCCGAAACCGCCGCCGATGGTTTCACCGGGTGTTCGTAACCGCTGGGTAAAGTCGGCGTACGACGGCGGCGGATTGATGTAGCGCAGCTTTGCACCGAGCAACAGCGCCGCCCAAATCGATCGCACTTGCCGATCCACACCCGCCCAACACTCCAGCCCCGAGGCGAACCCGTCGTAGCTTTGGTAGCCGTCGAATCCGGCTCCGACCCGATCGTTCAAACATTGCAAATAGCCCTGGGCGACGTCGATGGTCCGTGCCACCGCCGGGTCGCGAGGTTGCACGAACGATGGCAACCAGCCGATCTGCGAAGCATCCAACGTCCACTGATCCATCGGGGCCAACCAGATCGAATGGGTGTGACGGTACAACACCTGGTCGTGCCAACGCAGATCGACGAACAGGCTGGTTTGGACACGTTCGTTGATCTCGCGAAACACGTCGCCGGTCAGCGGCAACGTCACCCGGTCGGCCAGATCGTAGCGATAGGTCCGCGTGCTCAAATCCAATCTTGATCGAAACGGATACGAATCGACGCCGACGTGCAATTGGACCTCCAGTTCCAAGTCATCGATCTGGGTGATCGCGTCGCGCTGGTCATCGTTCGGGTTCAACCGCAACGTCAGCTGGTCAAAGACGCTCTGGCCGTTGTGGAGCGACGAGTAGTTGATCTGCTTGTGGGGCCGCACCGAAACCTGCACCAAATCGCGGATGCGCACCTGATCGGGATCGGCCGAACGCGCGACAGAGCTCCGCAGCGGCCGCGGCGGCGACTTTGACGCGGCCGCACCAAAACATTCCCGCCCGATTTCCGCCGCCGCAGAAACCAACGAATCGGCCGACCAAAGCACGATGCTGCTGCCGCGAATCCGTGGTCGATAGGCCGCGATCGATTCCCACCCGCTGCAAAACGCCGCCAGGATGTTCCACTGGGAATCAGCATACGCGCGATAGAAGTGCAGGAAGAAAATCTCGGCGACCGCCTCGTCAAACGTGTGTTGGAACCCGATCGCCGACCGCGCACCGGCGTGAATCGTCATCGGGGCCAATCGCGCCGCGGAGTCCCAACACTGCAATCCGACCAACAACGGATTCGGCGAACCGCGGTTCAGCAACCGTGCGATCACTTCGGCGCGGTATTCCTTGGCCTCGCTGGAAGGATCGGCCAGATACAGCCCGTCGCGGACCCCTGACAGGTTGCCGCCCAACCGCTCGCGACCGCTGCGATTATCGAACCCGGTCACGTGCACGATGTCCGGGGCTACCGATTGAATCTCCTGACCGAATTGCCTTTCGGTCGGGTTTTCCAAAACCGAGATCGTTTCGCAGTCGAGTGCCTGAAGCCCTCCGGTGACCAGCTGGCGTTGGGCGGAGAAATTGAAGTGCCGCGCCAGTCCACCCGGCGCCGTCTCGATCACCACCAACCGTTTCGGTGTCCGCGTGCGTTTGCGACGGCCGGTTCTCAGATGCCGAACCACCAAGATCGCGTCGTCAACACGATAGGGTTTGGTCGCCGCCGCCAACACGTACTCCCAGGGCAAGATCCTGGATTCCCAGTGCTGGTCGGTGTCGGAATCGGGCACCGAGACCTCCACGATGCCCTTGAGCCGGCGGAGATGTTTGGCGGTGACGCCTAGCGAGCGGAGGTCGCGCTGCAACCGCATCGTCTGTCGCTTTCGAGCCGCCGGATCATCGGCCCAACGATGCCGTTGGCGAACGACATAGTTCCAACGCATCGCGAACGCTTGCAGGGGCGGCCCGCAGCGGATGCGACAAACCTCGGACTCGCTGGTGCGTAAGACGACGCTGGACATCGGTCCTCCTGGATCGGGATCGACCGCGCGGCCGATCGCCGCCGATCAGTTTTCGAAGAACGGGTTCACCATGCTCCCGTCGGCGGCGCGCCGGGGCGTGACGGTTGGTCGGTCCGGTCGAACGCTGGACCGAGGCTTGATGCGGATCGTCGAGGCAGCTGGCGTCTTTTGGTCGGTCGCATCAGCGTCGATTGATTCGCTCGGCTGCGACGGTTCTGCGTCTTCCTCGGATGGAAAACTGACTTCGACGATTTCGGGAACCTCGATCTGGTCGAGCGTCTGCTGCTGTTCGTCCAGTTCCGCGATCATCGCGTCCACTTTCTCAAATTCTGCCTGCAGCCGATCACCGCCGACATCCAACCCCGCCCCCAGAATCGAAAACGGAATCAGCGCAACCAAAATAATCGCCGCCATTCCGAACGCGGATAAGAACGAATTGACGATCCAAATCCCCAGCGCGCGGAACAGTCCGCAATTGGCGGCCGTCGAAACCATGTACAGCGTCACGAACCAGGTGAGCGGCGTGACCAGCAACACCGCGGTTTCCCCGAACAGGCTTTGCGTCCCGACGACAAGAAAGCAGTTGACGAAGGTGATCGCCAACAACCAACCGAAACACGCCAGATAGCTCGGGGACGCTTTACCCAGCCAAGCGATCGACAGCTTCAGTGTGCCAGCCATCATGGCAAAGGTCACGAAGAGGACAGCCCCGATGATCGCAAACCCGATCGCGCCGAGGGCCAAGTACTGTTCCTGTGGGATGTCCTGAGCGATGTATTGCATGGAAACACTTGCCGGCGAGTGAAGAAGGACGGTTTTCAACGGAAGGTCGAAAACCGTACGTCAACAATCTCGCCTCGGGGCGGACAACTCATCCGCCCGCTGGGTGGGCAGCGTCAGAGGTGCAAGTGTGAAGCGGCAGAACCGTCACAACCGGTAAAGTGCGAGCGTTTCGTCAACGTTTGATTCTGCAGTAGCGGAACTCGCCAAGAGTTTCGCCAAGCGATACAAGCACGACGCGCAAGCGAGTGAGCTTCCGCTTTTGACGTGTCGATGGAGATTGATTTCTCGCTGGACAGCGCCACCTTGACGTCGCGACGCTCGATGCGACTGTGGAAAGCGCCGGGGATCCACCTTCTGGCGAAGGTAGCTACGTTGGCACAGCGCATCGATGGTGCAATGACAGGCTTGAAGCCTGTCCCACGCTGCGTTCAGCCCAGTCGCTCGATCAGCGCGAACGATAACTCGTCGATCTTGACCCGCGTCTGCTCGAGCGAATCTCGATCGCGGATCGTGACGGTCTTGTCGCTCAGCGATTCGCCATCGACGGTGATGCAGAACGGGGTGCCTGCTTCATCCTGACGGCGGTATCGTCGGCCGACGGCACCCTTGTCGTCGTAAAAGACGTTCATGTGCTGCTTGAGTTCGCCATAGATCTCCTGAGCGACTTCGGGCATGCCGTCTTTTTTGACCAACGGGAAAACGGCGGCCTTGATCGGCGCCAGCCGCGGATGCAGCTTCATCACCGTCCGCGTTTGCATGTTCCCCTTGTCATCGGGCGCTTCGTCTTCGGTGTACGCTTCACACAAGAACGCCAGCACACCGCGATCGGCACCCGCGGACGGCTCCACCACGTGCGGCACGAATTTTTCGTTGGTCGCTTCATCGCGGTACGAAAGGTCTTTGCCGCTGCCGCGATACTTCGGCTTGCCGTGCTCGTTCAGCTCGACCTGCATCGGCTGGCCTTCGGGCGAATCGGGATTCAACTTGCCCTCCATATGGCTTCGCAAGTCGAAATCACCGCGGTGGGCGATGCCTTCCAGCTCGCCGTACTCACCCGGCGGCAAGAACGGGAACGCGTACTCGATGTCCGCCGTCCCGACGCTGTAGTGGGCCAACTCGGCCGGTTCGTGTTCACGCATGATCAACGATTCGCTGGACAACCCCAATTCGGTGTACCAGGCCATCCGGCGATCACGCCAATAACGGTACCAGGCTTGCGACTGATCCGGCGGGCAAAAGAACTCGATCTCCATCTGTTCAAACTCACGCGACCGGAACGTGAAGTTACGCGGCGTGATTTCGTTGCGAAAACTCTTTCCGATCTGGCCGATGCCGAAGGGGACTTTCACGCGTGACGAATCGAGCACGTTCTTGAAGTTGACAAAAATCCCTTGAGCGGTCTCCGGACGCAGGAACGTGGTGTCGTCCTCACCGCCGAGCGCCCCGAGCGTCGTTTTGAACATCAAGTTGAATTCACGCGGCTCGGTCAACGTGCCCAGGGACTTCGCGTCGGGGGCGAGCACCGATTCGGTGTCATCGAGCTGGTCCAAGGTCAACGATTCATCAGAAATCGTCAGCTCGTCGGCGTTCTTGGCGCGAAGCTTGAAAAACTTCATCGCACGGCGCCGGACTTCATCGAGCTCCTGTTCGACTTCGGCCAGCGTGGAGACGAAGATCTTTTTGTCGCCCCGCTCGCACCAGCGGCCGCGAACCTGGTCGAACCGGTAGCGTTTCTTGGACTCCCGGCAATCGACCATGTGATCGTGGAACAGGTCGTAGTGGCCGCTGCACTTCCAAACCTGGGGGTGCATGATGATCGTGCAATCCAGACCGACCATCTCGAAGGGCGCCGGGGCCCCCGCGGGAGCCACCAGGTCGTTGTGGCCGCGGATCATGTCCTGCCACCACGCCTCCTTCAAATTCCTTTTCAGCTCAACCCCCAGCGGACCGTAGTCCCAAAACCCCTGGACGCCGCCATAAATCTCGCTGGATTGGAAAAGGAAGCCACGTCGCTTGCACAGCGACACGATTTTGTCCATCGATTTCATGGTCAGACAGATCGAAAGGTTGGGGAAAGGGGGAGGAAGAATCTCGAATTGGAAGAATGTACGGGCAACCGCTGACGAGCGGGAGGTCAGCTCGGCCCCGGCATGTGGTTTTGGGGAGGCTGGGCCGAAAAAGAGTCAAAAAATGGGCTAGACAGTCGCCGCCCTCTCCGAGGTCGGCGCGGGGCAAAGCTTCGCTTTTTTGATCCGCCGAGTTCGCAGAACACGGCGACCCTCGGAACGCATCGTCAAGTGCGCAGACAGAGCTGCGATAGAACACTTGGTTGCTTTCGCACGGCGATTCCCGGCCGCTGCTTCGCAGCCACGGTGAGCGGCTGAAGCCTATACACGAGCGCGTCGGACTCGATTCCTAATACCGCGAGGTCGTCGGATAGGGCAGCGGGGTGGCGATTTGGCTGTTCGCGTTGGTCCGGGCGGCATCCAAATTGGAATTGATTTGGCGGCTGAGCGCCGCGACGCGCTCGGCGATCATCGGCTGGGTGTTGTTCAGCGCCAGTGCCCGCTGATAGTTCTGCAGCGCCTGGGGCAGATCCCCATCGGTTTCTCTCAGCCGCGCCAGCGCCAGCCAGGCCCGAGAATTGTTGGCGTCCAGTTGCACCGCATCCTCCAGGTATTTTAGCGCCGTCCCCGACTCCCCGGCCTCTTCGTACAACCGTGCCAGCTCCACCCGCGGCTCAGACGCCTGGGGGTTGCTGGAGGCCCAGTTCTTGATCAAGGCGAAAGCGCGGTCCGGCCGCCCGGTATCCATCAACAACACCGCCAACCCGCGGTGGCACTCGATATGGTTCGGATCGTGGTCGAGACACTGGTTGTAGAGCGCCTCGGCATTACGGAAGAGCGCTTCGTCATTCCGCTGGCTGGCCAATCGGTGAGTCGTCGCGGCAAGATTGTAATAGCCATCAGGATTAGTGGGGTCTTCGGCCACCACCTGCTGAAATTGCTGTAGCGCCGCAGTGTACTGTCCCTGCTGATGAAGCTGGGCCCCCAAGACGTTCTTGCCACTCGCGGTCCAGCTACATCCGGCCGATACCAGCAGGGGCGCCGCCGCCAGCAACAGGATCGCCGCGCGTTCAACGAGGAAAAAACGATTCCGCGAGCGGGAGCAACCACCCCGACGGGCGGTTTTGCATTCGGCTAGAAGAGTCATTAGGCTGCCATCCTGACATGGTGCGACCGCATCCAACGAGGGGGAACATCTCTACCCCGCGGAGGATTCGCGGCCAAAAGGGCGTCGCATCGTGCAGTGGGACGGTATCAACCGGCGCGGAAAGCTCGCAAGAGAGGAACTTTCCCGCGTCAGAACACGTCGAACGGGGCACGCGTGAGCTCGTGATGCGAATCTGCAAGGATTAGGACGGTCGTAACGCTCACTATCGACAGCCCAAACCCCGTGAGAAACGCGTTTTTCGTTGCGGATCGACACGGCCTAATTACACTTCGTGCCAGGTACCGCCGCGCAACCGCGCAGATCCCCTAGCTTATCGAATTTGCAACTTTTGACCTAAGACGGGTCAACTCCGACAACCGAACCGGCGTTGTCGGACTCAACCCCACAAGTGCTGCCCCAACAGACTGACTGCCCGCACCACGGGCATAATGACGAGGCCTCTGGATGACCTTCCGCAAACCATCGCATTCCCTTCGCACACATCTCAGCCGTAACTCCGGGTTGCCGACCGATGGTACGACTTCGCCCGCGGCCCATCGTGCCGGCCGCAATCGCCGCAGCGGGAAACGCCGCGACGAAAAACGGCGATCACTGATGGAAAGCTTGGAAACCCGGCAATTGCTGGCCGGTCCCGAGCTGATCGGGATTCAGCCCAACGAAGGCGACTTGCTGTTCAACGGTGACACGTTGAATTTTTCGCCCAAGGAATTGGTGTTCCGGTTCGACGACAACACGCGAATCGACGAGAGCACCCTGGATGCGATTCGGATCACGCGTGCCGGTGAAGACCGCACCTTCGAATCGGCCTCGGTCACAAGCGACTTGGGCACCGGTAGCACGGCGTTATTTGAGTTTCGCGCCCGGCAATCGGGCAGCTTGGGCAACGGGATCGAGGTGGAGTTCACCGAGACCAATCGCGTCGGCACGTCGGCACCGATCATCACGACGGACCTGAGCGACGGACGCAAAATCACGATCGACATCAACATCAATCCGCTGCAGCGGACGTTGGCTCGTGACTTGGTGTCGGCAATCAATCGCGACTTGCGTACCAATCCCGACGCCCCGATGCGGGCCGGCGATTTGATCGAAGCGATCCAGATCAGTGGCCCGTCGGGGCAGCGGATCGGGTCGGTCGACAGCGTGCAGGACAAGACGCTGGTGCTGGACGGTGCCAACGCGGCCCAAGCGGTCACGGACTTTGGGACCAACGGTGCGGTGCGAGTCCGCTTCATTTCGCAGCTGCCCGGTTTGGACGGCCGCGGAACCAATCTGGTGATCGAGCAGCGAAACTTCGGCGCGCCGGCCAACCCGGTGATCGTCGTCACCGATCAATCGATCCGGATCCAGTTGAACAGCTTCCCAGGCGCCCCGACGACGGCCGACCAATTGGTCGCCCAGCTCAATTCCAACCCGCAAGCCAACCAACTGGTTCAGGCCACCGTTCAAGAAGGCAACGGGACGACAACGATCGGCAACCTGCCGGTCAACTATTCCCCGATCAACCTGAGCGGCGTCAGCGACGTGGTGGTCGAGCCGGGTTTTGTCGGCTTGGGCGATTCATCGCGTGAAGTGATCTTTCGGTTTTCCGAACCGCTGCCGGACGACATCTATCAGATCGATGTGTTGGGTACCGGGGCATTCGCGCTGCGTGGTGAAGACGGCGAAGCGTTTCAAGACGGCACCGATTTGACGCGGACCTTCAACATCAACCTGGGCCCCCAGGTGGTCGCGGTCGTGCCCGAACCGGTCCGTCGCCAACCCAACGGGACGCTCAGCACCGATACCGGCATCATCGAAGTTCACTTCAACGACGACGACCTGCTGCAGTCGGCGGCAGAAAACGAAGACTTCTACCAGTTGATCTTCACGCGTGATTCGGTCGACAACACTGACGACGTGATCGTTCGCCTGGACCCGAGCGTCAGCGGCATCGTCAACACCAAGGTCGGGGACGGCTGGATCGTCCGTGTTCCCGGCCGAGCGACGTACAGCAACATCACGAACATCGCAAAGCTGGATTTCAAGATCCCCTTGTCGCGAATCCCGGATCCTGAAACCCCAGGACAACTGCTCGAGGGGAACGCGCGACTACGCGTCGGAACGACCGAAAACCTGCCGATGGTACCGCAGGAGATCATGTTGCCGACCGGCACGCCGGCCGCCCCCGATGGTGCCGGCGACAGCTTTGAAACGGCGTACAACTTGAACACGACGTGGAGTCTGAGCGGTGCGACGACGACGCGTTCGGCGACGCTGGTCAGCGAGATCCGCAACGAGACGGCGTTCGAATTGGACCTGCCCGGCCCCGACGTTCCCGGCACGCGAACCATCCGCGCCGAAGACCCCTCGCGACTCGACCGCGTCGTGCCCTTGGACTACGTCCGTCAGTTTGCCGACCGGGTCGACGGGATCACGACCATCGAATACGACTTCGTCGCCAGTTGGTTGGGCGACGACCCGAACCGTCCGGGGATCAACGCGGACACCAATTACTTCAACATCATCAGCGAAGAACAAAAGCAGCGGGTTCGCGAGGTGATGTCGCTGTTCAGCGAATACCTGGGAGTCGCGTTCGTCGAAGTTTCCGACCGCGACCCCGCCGACATCGCTGGTTTTTCGATCGTCGTCGGCGACTTGTACGGCGGTGATGAACGCGAAGCCAGCGCCCAAGGCGGTCTGGCCGTTGTCACGCGTGACCGCAACGGTGACGGCGTGGACGACTTGGTCGTGATGGATTTCCAGGACTTCGACGAGTCGGTGGATGACCAATTCGGCGGCGAGTTCTTTCGCGGTGCGATGTTCGGCGTCGGCCAGTTGCTCGGATACGGATATGCCGACGACCTGCCCCAGCCGGTCACCCAAAGCACCGACTTTATCTTCCAACCGGGCACGGACAACGAGCCGGCGTTCCCCAGTTATGCCGACATCGTCCACGGGCAGTATCTGTATCGCCCGGACAGCACCGACATCGACATGTATCGATTCCAGGTCGACCAGACCGGATCGGTCGCGATCGAAACGATCGCCGAACGATTGGGCACGCCCAGCCTGCTGGACACCCAGCTGCGTCTGTACGTCGAAGACGCCAACGGCCAGTTCGTCGAAATCGCTCAGAACGACGACTACTTCAGCAACGATTCGCTGATCCGGATCGACAACATCAATCCCGGAAACTACATGATCGGGGTCAGCGCCAAGGGCAACGACACCTATGATCCGGCGATCCCCGGCACCGGCTTTGGCGGTCTCAGCCAAGGCAGCTATGAACTGCGCGTGGATTTCACGCCCTCGGCCATCAACACGATGACCGACAACACCGGCATCCCGCTGGACGGTGATTCCGACGGCCGCCCCGGAGGCACGTTCAACTACTGGTTCAAGCCTTCCGATCCGTCCGAAACCCTGTACGTCGACAAAGGCAACGTGACGCTACGCCAAGCCAGCGGTTTTGTGCCGTCGGGACTTGGCGATCTGGCATTCATCGAAGCGTTCCAGACCCGAACGATCGGCTATGTGAACAGCGCCTATGATGAAATCGACCTTGCGATCGCCGACGCCAGCCGGATCTCGGTCCTGAAACAAAAAGCGTTCAACGGAACGCTGACCGAACTCAATCAGCTGCGTCTGTCCGGAAATCAGAACGACATCCAACGCGCCGAAGCGATCACCAACTACCTGACCGACCTGGATTTGACGATTCGTGTGCTCGGCAATGGCGGTCGTGACGGATTGTTGCACACCGCAGGCGACAACTTCAGCTACAACATCGGCGTCAACGATAGCGGCTTGCCGCTGGAAGACGGCACCACGTTGAATCTGCCCGCGGGCATTCAAATGATGGTCGACGCCGGGGCGATTTTAAAGTTCAGCAACACCCGACTGGGCGTGGGCAGCGTCGCACCGACGATCGACTTGAGTGGTGCCAACCTGCAAGTGCTGGGAACGCCGACGATCGTGACCAGCAACGGACTGCCCGCCCGCGATGCCGCCGGCGGGATCATCCCCGGCAGCGTGTTCTTGACCAGTGTCAACGACGACTCGATCGGGACCGGAAACCAGGTCGGCGTTTTGCCGGCGGCCCAGCCCGGCGATTGGGGCGGCATCGACTTCCGCGGCGACCTCGACGCGGCCGACGAGCTCCGCACCAACCCGGAAGACCAAGGCGTCTTCAACAACCACGTCCAATACGCCGACATTCGTTACGGCGGTAGCTCGGTCAGGATCGGCGGCCGCGACGTCGTCGTTTCTCCGATCGACATGGCGATCACCCGTCCGACGATCATCAATTCGACGATCACCAACAGCAAGGATGCGGCGATCGCGGCGACCCCGGACACGTTCCGCGAAGACCGCTTCACCGATCCGAAGTACCAGCAAGCGGGACACTTCACCCCCGATTACACCCGTGTCGGTCCGGAGATCCACGGCAACACGGTGATCGACAACAGCATCAACGGCCTGTTCATTCGCTTGAAGACCCGCAGCGGATCGACGCTGGAATCGGTCACCACCAGCACCCGTTTTGATGACAGCGACATCACGCACGTGTTGGCCGAAAACCTGGTCGTCGCCGGTACCCCCGGTGGCCCCATCGTCCAAGCCGACGCGCCGTCTTCGTTCCTGATCCGGTTGTCCGCCCGCCCGACCGACGGTGCGGTCCCGGCCGGAACCTACGTGTACCGCCTGACCAACGTGACCGACGCCAATTTGGAATCGGCCGCCAGCGAGACGACCGTTTCGATCACGACCAACAGCACCGGCGGCATCCGCCTGCAACAGCTCCCCACGGTCGAACCGGGCAGCGCGACCGTGGCCCGACGACTGTACCGGGCGACCGTCGTCGGCGGCGTCCCCGGTCCGTTCGAACTGGTCGCCGAGCTCAACGCCAGCAGCACCACGTTCACCGATCGCATGGCCACCGGCGGCGCGGAACTTCAACTGTCCGCCAGCCCGCTCCGCAGCCGATTGGACGCCAGCTTGGTGATCGATCCGTCGACGGTCTTGAAGGTCGACGCGGCACGCATCGAAGCCCGCTTCGGCGCCAACTTGATCATCGAAGGCACCTCGGGCAACCCGGTCGTGATCACCAGCTTGGAAGACCAGCGCTACGGTGCCGGCGGGACTTTTGACACCAACGACCGCGGCAACGCGGCTGAAATCGCCCCCGGTGATTGGGGCGGACTGTACATCGGCCACGGATCGACGGCCAGCATCGACAATGCCGTGATCGCCGGCGGTGGTGGTACGACCCGGATCGAAGGCGGCTTTGCCTCCTTCAACTCGATCGAAGTCCACCAGGGCCAATTGCGTCTGACCAACAGTCGCATCGAACAAAGTGCCGACGGCCGCGGTGCCCTGAACGGCACCCGCGTCGGACGCAGCGACAATGCATCGGGTGCCGTGTTCGTTCGCGCCGCAACCCCGATCATCGTCGACAACGACTTCATCGACAACGAAGCCGCTGCGATCTCGATCGACATCAACTCGCTGAACTCCCAAGAGGTCTTTGACGGCGGTCGATCCACCGGCTCGATCGACAAGTTTGACATCATCGGCAATAGCGGTCCGCTGATCGAAGACAACTCGATCACGCGCAACGCGATCAACGGCATGGCGGTTCGCGGCGGTGAACTGGTCACCGAAGGGGTTTGGGACGACGTCGACATCGTCCACGTCGTCACCGAGATGATCGAGATCCCCAACAAGCACATCTATGGCGGTCTGCGACTGATCAGTGATGCCCGGGGGTCGCTGGTCGTCAAACTTCAAACACAGGAAGGCGAGGAAGAAACGAACCCGGCCGGGATCGTTGTCGGTGGATCACTGCTCACCGCGGCCGATGAATTCGTCGACATCGCCGACCGGATCGGCGGCTCGTTGCAATTGATCGGGCACCCCGATTTCCCGGTGATCATGACCGCACTGTCGGATGACTTCTCCGGTGCCGGATTCACGATCGACGGCTTCGCACAAGTCGACACCGACAACGACGGTGTGATCAGCGGCGTCATCACCGGCGACGACGATGACGACGACACCGGAAGCGGCGGAAACTTCGTCGGAACGCTTCCGACCGGCCCCGAAGTCAACCTGGGCAACACGATCGACAACGACGTCGCGGCGACCATCACCGGATCATTCACCGCGACGATCGGCGATGCCAACGACGTGCAGTCGAGCGCCACAACCGTCCAGACCCCCACCGGGCAGCAACTGGTCAACCAAGACTTCGTCTTCCAGTACAGCACGTTCCTGACCAGCGGCGGCACGACGACCGCGCTGGCGGCGACGACGATCACCCAGCCGGCGACCCTGATCGCCGACGACCGCGTGGAAAGCCGCGGCACCTACGCCGGCCCCAACGGAAACGTCGACTGGATCGCGACCAGCTACTTCATCAACGGCTTGCCCACGCTGTTCTCGACCCTGGACCTGCAATCGACATCGCCGCTGGGCGACATCCGCGTCGTCAGCTACTTGGACGAGGATGTTCAAGGGGTCTCGGACGACCTGCTGTACACCGTCGGAACCCCCGGCCAATCCGATTTCCGGGTCTACACCGTCGACGGTCCGCTGCGTGTCGGTTTCTCCCACGGCGGATTCTACGCCAACGACGGCGTCAATCAGCTGGGCGCGACCTACGAAGGCTGGGCGGCCGATCAGTTCGCCGATCTGCGGACCCAGATCACCGCCGGCACCCAAACCTACTCGATCCCCGGCGTGATCGACCTGGGCGACCTGCCGCAAGGCAACGACCCGGTCTTCGGCACCACCTTCGGCCCCAACGACATCACCACCGCGCACTCTTGGGTGGTCAACTCGAACGCTTCGAGCGCGCGGGTGACCAGCTTCCTGGAACTGTTGGCATCGGATCCGACCGCCGCGGCGCCCGGGACGACCGTCCAAGCCGGCCAGTGGAACGGCGTCACCATTCGCGAAGGTGCCGATGACCGCAACGTCGCCGCCGTGGCCGAACAAGAACCGGTGCGGACCACGGTGTTCGACACCAACTCGTTCCCCGGTCAAGCACAGTTCCTGGGTGAACTGGCCCCCGACGAGCAATCGGGCGATGAAAATCGACGACTCGGGTTCATCGTCGATGGTGCGATCACGACTCGCAATGACGTGGACGTGTACACCTTCATCGCCGAGAGCAACACCGAAGTCTGGTTGGACATCGACCGCACCAGCAGCGGGCTGGACACGGTGATCGAATTGATCGACTTCAACGGCGACATTCTGGCCGCGTCGAACGACTCGCTGTTGGCCGAACGCGACGTCGCGACGGGAATCTACGTTTCGCCGCGGCTGGACAGCGATGCCGCCCAACCGCTGACGGTCAACGAGGAACGCATCCCCGTCCAACGCATCACCGTCGATTACGACATCGTCAACGCGACCAGCGGCAACCTGACGTTCGGCTTGGCGGGCATGCCGGGCACGACCGTCAATGTCGCTCCGGCCGACTTCGTTGCCGATCCCGCCGGTGCGATCGCCGACGCGCTCAACAGCACCTTCGCCGGCGAACTCGGCTTCGTCACCGCCCAGTTGCTCTCGCGTGGCGACACCAGTGACTTTGTCGTCGAGGTCCGCTTCGACGCAAACTTCTTCACCGCCCTGCAAGTCCCGGAAATCATCGGCACGGCCAACCCGATCTTCCCGGCGATCAACAACCTGCGTTTTGAAACCGACATTCTGGACTCGGTCCTGCAAGACACGTATTCCTACAACCCGAAAGACGCCGGGATGCGAATCCGTCTGCCGGGCGAATCGGGAACGCTGAACCAGTACCACGTGCGAGTCCGAAGCAGCAACGTCCGTGACGGCAGCGATCTGGACGGTCTGGTCAACGGGAACGTCCTCGGCGGTCTGACCCAAGGCCGCTACTCGATGCAGATCCGCTTGGGTGAAACCGATGAAAGCGCCGGCACGCAGATCCGCTTGACCGACGTCCGCTACGCGACCAACGGCGTGCAAGTCATCGGCCAACCGCTGCACTCGCCGTTGACCGGTGAAGAAGCCGAGACGACCGCACCGAACGACACCGCCTCGGACGCGCAACGACTCGGCTACTTCGGCGTCGGAGCCGATGCGGGCGTCGAAGCCGGACCGCTGCAAAGCGATCGGCTGGCCAAGTCCTTCGCCGGAACGATCGACTCGGCGACCGATGTGGACTGGTATTCCTTCGAGGTCCAGTACGAGAACCTGACCCGTGACGGATCGCCGCTTTACCTGTCGACCGTCATCGACCTGGACTACGCGTCCAATTTCGCTCGCAGCGACATGGCGTTGTATGTCTTCAACGCCCGAGGCGACTTGATCTACACCGGTACCGACAGCAACATCGCCAACGACCTGCCGGCATCGCGATCGAACAACAGCACCGACGACCTCAGCCGCGGTGGTGCGGGGACTCAGGACCCGTACCTGGGCAGCGTCGAATTGCTTGAAGGCACCTACTACGTCGCGATCTCCAATCAGACGCAAGTCCCGATCGCGATGGACCAGTTCTTCAATCCGGCCAGCAACAACCCGCTGGTCCGATTGCAGCCGCTGCAATCGATTGACCGGATTGCCGAAGACGACATGAACGACCGTGTGTTGTTTGACGAAAGCTCGATCGTCCCCTATTCGCTCGACGACGTCGTCCTGTACGTCAACACCGCGTCTGGGCTGCACGTCGTCAACCCGTTCACCGGCCAAAACTACGGCCAAGTCGGCTCGTTCGGCAGCGACGACATTTATGACGTGGCGTTCCGCAGCAACGGCGAGTTGTTCGCTTACACCGGATTCGGAAACCGTGTCCGCAGCGACAACACCTGGTTCTACGTTCAAATCGACACCGGATCGGCGGCGTTGAACCAGATCAGTGCCGGTGCCGGAATCACGACCTACGGCGACATTTTGGTCGAGGTCAATTCGCAACAAATTCTCGATGCCGTCGCCAACGAAGGGGTCTTTGTCGAAGCGATTTCGATCCGCGAATACAAGAACGTCGAACGCGGCTTGTTCGTCGGCAGCCGCCCGACGTTCAACGGTGCGTCGGGACTGGAATACCGCGACAACGTGCTGTGGGAATTCAGCCCCCAGACCGGTCTGGCCGTCGGCCCATCGTTCAACCGTTTCCTGTTCAACTCCGGTGCGGGGACGATTCCGCGTGAAATCGGCCAGATCGACACGACCGCCCCGGCGACCGCTCGGTCGACGCAACTGGGCGTGACCGATGTGGTGGGCGTGGTCGGCAGCGGATTGTTGCAACAACAGCTGTTCGACGGAGACACGTTCACGCTGGTCAGCGGGATCGACACGACGACCTTCGAGTTCGACTTCGCCGGCGACGTGGCCGTGACCGGATCTCCGGTCCTGGACGGCGACACGCTGACGATCGGATCGACCATCTTTGAATTCGACACCGGCCCGCGACTGCGTCTGGCCGGCGTCTCGGCCAACGGCGGACTGGACGTCGGACAAACGCTGACCGTCACCGACGCCAGCAACGTCAGCGCGACGTTCGAGTTTGTCAACCAAGGCGATGCGCCCTCGGCCGGGAACATCCCGATCGACATCCGATTTGCCAGCGGACAAGCTCGTACCGCCGTGCAAATCAACAACGACTTGGAGTTGGCGATCCAGAACGCCCTGTCGGGCGTCACGACCACCGTCCTGGGCGCCGATCTGGCGTTCGACAACGCGACGTTCACGTTCGACGGGGCCGGCATGTCGGTCGTCGGCGGCGACGGCGTCAACGCCGGCAACATCGCGATCGAAGTCGACGAGTCGTTCGGTGCGACCCAGGTCCTCAACGCGATCTTGGCAGCCCTGACCGCCAACAACATCCCCTTCACCACCGTCGGGCAAACGTTCTCGGTCCCCGGTGCGACGTCGATCGGCGTGAATTCACAAGCACTCGTCAGCGGCGGCAGCCCCGGTGTCCAAGTCGGACGCACGGCGATCCCGCTGGATCTGTCGGACACCGCCGCCGATGTCGCCCAGAAGGTTGCCGACGCGATCAACAACCTGGGTGGTGCCGCGACCGCGGTGGCCCAGAACCGCAGCGTCACGATCAACGGCGGATTCATCGGCAGTGCGACCGGCAATCTGGTCGCCGGCGGCGTCCCCCGCGGCGGCACCGTCACCGGAGTCGAAATCGTCGGCAATGACATGTACGCCATCACCGACGCCGGCGGCCTGTTCCGTGTCACCGATGCGGAATTGACCGGTGGCAGCAACCAATTCCTCAACGGCAACCGCCAGATCGGAACCTACGTCGAAACGGCAACCGACCTGCTGCGGGTCCCCGGCGGATTCACCGGCCTGCGGGCCGGCCCCAACAGCGTCGACGGAGGCCTGTACTCGGACGTGCTGTTCGGCATCACCGGCAACGGCGACATCTATGCGTTCAACTCGGCCGGTGAATTCCTGCCCTACTTTGCCGGTGGGCGGTCACGCATTTCCACGGGCATCGCAAACGCCGAAGGCCTGGACTTCAGCACGCTGGACTACAACCTCTGGCACTACACCGGCACCCGCAGCGGCGATGCCGGACACGGCGGCAGCACCTCGCTGGCGTTCACCTATGAAACAACCTACAACTCCAACTACGCCAGCCCGGCAGAATATCCCTTCCGTCCGGATGTCAACGGCAACCCCTTAAACCCTCGCATCGACGGCCAGAGCGTCAACCGCACCTACAACTTCCCAGGCGGAGCCAAGGGGCAGGTCCAAAGCAAGACGTTCTCGTTGGAGAATTATTCGCCGAGCGATGTCCCGGTCCTGTACTTCAACTACCTGATCGAAGCCGATGGCGGCGGACGCACCGACGCACTACGTGTCTACGTCGTCCAACCCGATGGCACCGAACACGCCGTCGCGTTGAACACGACACTCCGCAACCCGCTGCCGGGTGCGAACGACGAATTCGACGATCCGGATCCGGTCGCGCCGTACAACGACGTGATCGACGTCGACAAACAGCAACTGTTTGACAACACGCCGACCTGGCGACAAGCCCGCGTTCCGCTGGCGGAATTCGCCGGTCAGTCGGGGCTGAGTTTGCGGATCGAATTCGCCACCGCCGGACGACTGGACACCGGATCGACATCGATTCGCACCGTCGCGGCGTCGGATCTGGTCGAAGGGCAAACGATTCGCGTCAGCGGTGAAACCTTCACCGTCGACTTCCCGCCGACCCTGATCGCCGCAGCCGGTTCGCAAATTGCCGCCGCCTATCTGGCCGATCCGAACACCCGTGCGACGTTCGTGCTCGACGGCCAGACCTACGTGCTCAACGACGGCACCCGTACGGTCGACACCTCACCGTCGGATCCGCTCGACCCCAATTCGCCGCCCACCGAAGTCGAAATCGACTTGACCGCGGGGCTGACGGGGACGGAAACGGTTGCCGACCTGACGCCTGCGGAAATCACCCGCTTGATCGAAACCGCCGTCAACACGACGCCGCCGGCGACCTTGAGCCTGTATGACTTGGTGGTCGACAGCAACTCGCTCGAGTTCGGTGAAGCGGTCAACTTGAGCTCCAATTCGAGCCTGCTGACCGTCCGCAACACCACCGCCAGCGGGACGAACTCGATCGAAGTTCGTGCGGCCATGAGTGCCAGCGACGTCGCGGTGGCGGTGCAATCCGCGATCCTGGAACGTTTCCTGCCGGGCACGCTCGGCTCGACCGGTCCCAACTACATCCCGACGTCCAACGCGATCGTCACCTTGCCCGGGTTCACCGTTTCCGACGCCGGACCGTTTGCCAACACCAGCCAACGCTACGCCGACCAATTCGGTGCCACACCGGTCAACGGCTCGCGCGACAATGATTTCGAGGGCGTCTTCCTGGACGACTTTGTCATCGGACTGGCCGAACGCGGCGAACAGGTGACCGACCCCCGCGGCGCGAACCCTCCGCTGGACACCGCGTTCGTAACCGACACGCGGTTCGCGTTCCCCGAACCCGATGATCCCCGCAGCGATCTGGTCACGGGATCGTATCAGGTCGAAATCCGCGACGGCAGCGAATACGTCGCCTCGGCCACCTCCTCGCAATTCCGGACGTTCAACAGCAACGACCGCTTCGGTTCGGCGATCTCCATCACCGCGCGGGGTGCGGCGGACATTTTGGACGGCCAAATGTTCTCGATCACCGACGGTCGGGCGATCGTGGAATTCGAATTCAACTCGGACAATTCGGTCACACCGGGACGCGTGCAGGTTCCGTTCTCGTTGACCGTCCCCGATGAAGACACCGGACTGATGCGTCCGCAGACGGCGACCGAAGTCGCCGCGTCGATCATCGCGGCGATCAACCGTTCGGATGTCCGCAGCGTGTTGGACGTGCAAGCGGTTCCCGCCAGCGGGTTCGAGAGCGAAGTGGTGGCCCAGCCGGGTATCAAACAGATCACTCGAATCGACCCGCGGATCAACCTGGTCGGCGACGTCGTCGTCTCCGATCCGACTCGGTCGCTGGCGTCGGTGGACCGCAGCGAACTACGCGGAGACAGCAACCGCGATCGCGTCGCCCAAGGCGTGATCATGATCGAAAACAGCCGCTTCCTGTTCAACGAAGAATACGGCATCAACATCCAGCACGACATCTCCGCGACGGTCGCCGGAAACGACACCGATTCGATCGTCCGCTACCCGCGAAACCTGATCGAGCTGAACAGCGAGAATCTGGTCCCCGGCGTGGTCGTGCAAAGCAACATCATCGCCTTCAACACCGTCGGCGGGATCAACCTGCAAGGCATCGACAACACGCTCGATGAAACCTCCCAGGACCCGGTCGCGATCGAACGCATCGTCAACAACACCATCATCGGCGGAACGATCACGCCCGGCGTGGATGCACCCTCGGAGACCTTTGCGGGCATCCTGTTCGATCAAGGCCAAATCTCCTTTGCCGACGCCGTGGTCGACTACTCGCCTGATGCCGGTGGCGACGCACCGACCCTGATCCACCAAACGCCGACGTCGGCGCTCGGAGCGCCCGAAACGCTCGGCCGTGGCGTCGAACCGATCGACGGTCAATTCACCGTCTCGCTCGGCCTGGGCGGCACGTTGACCCTGCAGTTCGTCGACAACTACCTGACCGGCAGCGGTGATGCGACCAACGACCTGGTAGTCTTTGAAACCGGTGACATCGAATCGGTCCGCGTCGAAATCAGCCGTGACGGCATCGATTTTGTCGACGTCGGCATCGTCGGCGGTTTGACCAACCAATTGGACATCGACCGCTTCGGATTCGGCCCCAACGATCGCTTCGCGTTCGTCCGATTGACCGACCTGCGACAAGGCAACAGGACGGGCAGTTCGCTCGGTGCGGATATCGATGCGGTCGGTGCGATCAGCTCGGTTCCGGTGGACAACTTCACTCAGGGCGGTATCGGAATCAACATCGTCGGTGGCTCCTCGCCGACGCTGCTCAACAACGTGATCGCCAACACGGAAACCGGCGTTGATCTCAACGGCGGCAACGACGGCATCGTGTCCGGTGGCAACACCTATTACCTGAACACCGCCAACACCGGTGCCAATGTCGGCCTGGGCACGCTGGCCCAAATTCTGACGCCCAGCGAAGCGGTCTTTGTCGATCCGGGCAACTTCGTGTTCTCGCCGGCCTCGGGTTCACGCATCATCGACAGCTCGATCGACTCACTGCCCGACCGGGCGAGTCTGACGACCGTCCGCAATGCCGTCGGCATCGACCCGTCACCGGTGCTCGCGCCACGCTTGGACGTCAACGGCCAGTTCCGTGTGGACGACCCGAACGTGGAACCGCCTAGCGGACTCGGCGAAAACGTCTTCAAGGATCGCGGCGGCTTCGACCGTGGTGATCTGGAAGGCCCGCGTGTCACGCTGCTCTCGCCGTTGGCCCCCGGAATCGGACTCGACGCCGGACGTGCGACCGTGCTCGGCGCGGCCCCCCAAGCGTTCGAGATCCAGTTGGTCGATGGCATCCCGCCGGCCGACATCGTTCCCGGGACCGGCATCGACGATCGATCGGTTTCGACCAGCTCGCTGATCCTGCTCAAAGACGGCGTGGCCTTGGTCGAAGGCACCCACTATCGATTCGCGTACAACCCCAGCACGAACATCATTCGCCTGACGCCGATCGCCGGCGTCTGGGAAGATGATTCGACCTACGTGATTCGCATGATCGACAGCAGCGATGCGATCATCCAAGCCGCCGACGGAGTCGTCTATCCCGACGGCGAAACCGTCACGATCATCGATGAACTGAATCAGCGCACGGTGTTCGAGTATGATTCCGGAATCATCATCGACATGCTGCCCGGATTGACGTCGACCGCTGCCGATGGATTGACCATCGAAGTCTACGACGGTGCGGTCACCCGTTCGTTCGAACTGGATGTCAACAACGCTTCCACCCCGATCTCGACCGCGGTTACGATCCCAGAGGCCGGTGACACCGAAGACTTCATCGCCGCTTTGGCCGCGGCCATCAATGCGGATACTTTGTTGAGCTTCACCGCTCGCGCATCCGGCGAAACCCTGCAACTGGTCGGCGGCACCCCGTTGTCGACCGCGACCAGCACCAGCGGTTTTATTCAAATCGCCGGACGCATCGGAACGGCGACCGGATTCGGCTTTGAAATCCCACCGCTGCCCGGCAGCACGATCGCCGACGTGGCCGACGGGCAAACCATCGTCGTCCGCCTCGGCGCGGTCAACGAAGTCGTCTTCGAATTCGACAACAACGGGTTGCTCAACGATCCGACTTCCACCGCCGTCCCCTTTGCCACCGGCGCCTCGCTGGATCAGGTCATCAACGCCTTGGTGATCGCGATCGGCGGTTCGGGGCTCGGCCTGGCCCCGACCAATGCCGGGTTCGGACGGATCTTCCTGGGCGGCGACAGCACCTACTCGATCGATCTGACGAACTCCAACGCCACGCAAATCGGATTGGCCGGCGACCAGCCGACGGTCCCGATCAACATCCCGATCGACCAGCCGGCCGAAGAGATCGTCAAGATCATCCAAGCGGCCATCGACGCCGAAAACCTGCCCGGCGTCAGCACCTCGCTGGTCGACGTCCGCGTCTTCCTGGAGGGCACCGGTGGGGTCTCCGGTTTCGGTGCGGTCGACATCGTTGTCGTCCAGGACCAAGTCGGTAACCTGCTGCAAAGCAACCAAGCCGACGGGCGAACCGAGCTGACGATCTTTGTCGGCACCGGGTTCGATTACGGAGACGCGCCGGCACCGTACGTCAGCGAACTGGCCGACGGCGGAGCACGTCACCGGGTCGACCCGACACTCAGCCTGGGCCAAGTTGTCACGGCCGACTCCGACGCCGAATTGCCCAACGCCGATGCCGGCGACGACGGCGTGACCTTGCCGACCACGTTCCAAGCCGGCTTCGAAAGCAACATCAGCATGTTCGTCCGCAACACCGACGCCGGACTGCTGACCGACAACCCCGTCTACGTCGACGCGTGGTTCGATTGGAACCAAAACGGTGTGTTCGAAGCCTCCGAGCGACGACGATTCGGAACTCCGGGAACGAACCGCACCCCCGTCTTCAACAACACCGCCACGACGGTCTCGATCGATGTTCCCGCCAATGCGGCGCTCGGTGAAACCTACGTGCGATTCCGAATCAGCGAATCGGCCACGACCGGTCCGACCGGTAGCGGCGGCATCGGTGAAGTCGAAGATTACTCGATCTTTGTGACCAACAATCCGTTCCAAAACCCCAACGGACGCTTCGATGTCAACAACAGCGGCAGCGTTACCCCGTTGGACGCACTGAACGTCATCAATGCGATCGCACGCAATGCGGCCGGCACCGGATTCGTCGACCTGCAGGTCACCCCGATCACCAATCCGCAGTACCCCGACGTCAACGGCGACGGAATTCTGTCGCCGATGGATGCCAACGGAGTCATCACCGAACTCGGTCGGCTCGTCAACCAGGGCGAAGGCGAAGCGGCAGCGATGAGCTACCTGGCCGCCGCGCCGGGGGTCCTGGCCAGCGGCCCGACCGTGTTGGGCGATCTGATGATCCACCAAAGCGTCACCAGCGATGTGCTGCCGTCGACCTCGGCGGATGCCGACTCGGATTCCGATGCGGTTCCCGCCGCGACGGACTTCGTCGACCCGCCGAGCAAGACCAGCGTCTTCGACTCGCCGGCGTCGATCGAACTCGATGCGATCGTCGACGACTTGGCTGCCGACGTGTCGGCCAGCGACGCCAGCGAAACCTCGGAGAACGAAAACGGATTGGACCTGTTCTTCGCCTCGCTTTAACAGGCGCGATGCCGATCGTTTGCCCTTCGTGGAGGACATGAATCATGCCTCGTTCCCGGGCTCCGCCCGGGAACCGAGCCTGGCTCGACAGCGCCACCTTGGCGTAGCTACGCTCGCCTGAGCGTGGAAAACCCCGGGGATCCACCTTCTGGCGAAGGTAGCTACGTTCGACCGGCGATTCACGGTGTTTTTTGAGCAAAGTGGCGCTGTCCAGCCAGGCTCCGCCTCCGGTTGCACGAGGGGTGCCGTCTGGCCCCGCGCTGACCCATCGGATTAACATGGAGGCCCCCTTCAACGGAGACGTCGCGCAACTCAATATGCCGTTTACCGCCCAACGTGCCCAAAAAGCGCAAGAATTCGACAAATAAATCGAACGATTCGCTGCCCAAAATCGTCTGATTTCGAAGGCGCGTCGCAGCCCATCAAGCCGATACAAACCGTCAGCCTGCGACCGGACCCGCGGGCATTCTAACCTATGATTGGGAAGCCACCGCATGATTAGCGGGGCAGCCGATTAGCATCGGGACGTGACGCCTGGTGATCAGGCAGTGAGATTTCCCCACCATTGAGAAGAGTCCGAGATCTGACCGGCCTGTTGATTTCATCGTTTTTGATGAACGAATAGAACAGTACGAGCCCGAAGCGGAAGCGAGTGGTCGCCCCTTGCTCGCGCTACGGCTATTGAATCAACAGGCCGTGACGAGTCCGGCATGAGTTACTGAGCCGCTGATGAACCGTGCAACGACCAGCCGATCCCGACGACGCCATTCCCGCCGGAAACGCCTCCAGCGGCGACGGCGGTTAGCGATCCAAAAAATGGAAGAGCGCCGGCTGTTGGCCAGTGACTTGCCCTTCGGCGCCACCCCCGTCGACACCGCCGAATTCATGCTCGGTACCGTTACGGTGACGCCGGTGTTCTTCGAAAGCGACGGATCGATCGATCCGCAGACACAGGATTGGACGGAAGCGGAAATCGACGAAATCCTGGCCAAGATCCGTGACAGCGTCGATTGGTGGAGCGACCTGCTGGCGACGCAAACCTCAGTCCACACACTCGATTTTGTGATCGACGATCACTATGCCCGAAACCCGGTCCGAACGGGCTACGAACCGATCGACAACAGCAGCCTGACCTTCAAAAATTACGTCGGCAACTGGCTGACCGACCTGGGTTATGGCGATGCACCGTCGATCGAACGCGCCGTCGCACTGTTTAACGATTCACAGCGACAAACCCACCAAACCGATTGGGCATTCACCATGTTCGTCGTTGATTCCTCCGATGACGAAGATGGTTTCTTCGAAAGCGGCGGCTTCATCGGGGCGTTTGCCTATCCCGGTGGGCTGTTCATGGTGGTCCCGTCACATCGCCCCACTTCGACCTTCACCCACGAAATGGGACACATCTTTTGGGCCCGTGACGAATACCCTGGGGCCGGCAGCTGGACCGACCAACGCGGCTACTACAACGCGCAAAACCTGAACGCCTCGGACAACCCGACCCCGGGATTTGAACAACAGGACAGTATCATGCGGGGCGGCGTCGTCGTCACCCGCGCGTTTGACAACTTGGTTTCCCCCGAATCGACGCTAGCCATGGTGGGCTGGCGCGACAGCGACGGCGACGGCATCTTTGATCTCGCTGACGTCCCACTGGTACTCGATGCGATCGGTTCGTTTGACGTCGAAGCCGGTGTTTATTCGATCCGCGGATCCGCCGCCGTCGACACGCTCGCCAATCAAAACTCGGCCGGCATGCAAAGCGACATCACGCTGGCACGAATCGGCGAGTTGCAATACCGACTCGATGACGGCGACTGGCAAACCGCCTTGTCACCCGATGCGACACAGGTCGAATTCGACCTCCAAATCCCGATCGAAACGCCCTTCGACCAGATCGCGTGGCGGGCTATCGATACCAGCACGGGAATCACCAGCGACGTTTTGACCGGCGATCAGTTGACGCCCGTGTGGTCCGGCATCGGCGGCGGGTATGCGTATCTGGATGGAAACACCGACCAGCAGCGCGACAGCGACGAAACCTTGCTCGCCGGCACGCGATTCACCGTCCGTCGCGGCGACGGATCGGACCTGTTTCATCACTCGATTCAGGCCGTCAGCTTGCCCACCGGCGTGGTGACGACGACCGACGACATCACGCTCAGCGGCGTCGGAGGCGATGCCGACGGACGAATCGCGTCGCTGCCCGCCACCACCGGCCCGCACGACGGACCCGTCTTTCACTACTTTGACGACTCGGCCGACCAGTGGATCGACACTTGGGACGCGACGACCCGGCTGGCGATCAACGCAGCCGCGTCGACCGGACGCGTGGAAATCGATGTCCTCGGACTCGACACCGGCAGCTATGGGCTCGAAAGCGGCAGCTATGCCCGCGTCGATGTCTTTGATTCCCAAGGGAACCGTATCGACCGGGTGACCAGCGACTTGGTGCTCGCCGGCGATGAACAAAAACTGGTCATCGAAGATTCGCTTGGACGCATCACACGCGTCGTGGTGTACGGCCACGCCGAAACCGAAATCCTGGTCTCCGGGATCGAGTTCGGACAGGCCGCACTGGTTTCGGTTGGTCACAACGGTGCGTTCTCCGTCGACGGTCTGTCCGACGGTGATTATGCCGTCGAAATCGTCTCGCCGAACCTGATTTATCAATTTCCCGCCCAGCCGGTTTCGTTCCAAATCGCTGCCGGAACGCTCGCGCCGCTGGCGATCGCCGCACAGCGAGTCGACAGCCCCCGATACAACGCCTCGTTGCCGGGAGACGTCGACGGCGATCAAGATGTCTCCATTCGTGACGCGTTGATCGTCATCAACGATTTGGGACGACTGGGAAATCGCACCCTGGGAGCCGGCGAAACAAGTGGCTTTGACATTGATGTCAATAACGACGGAATTGTCAGCGCGATCGATGCGCTGCGTGTCATCAATGCGATCCAACGCGCCACCGAAGGCGAAGGCGAATCGATTTCCAATATTCCCCCACAATCACCCCAGACATCCGGCTCAACCCAAGAAACCAGCCCCGCGCAATCCCCCTGGACCACCCAGCCGATCGCCGCAACGGCCGTGGACCGGGTTTTCGGCCCACATTTTCCGCACACCGATTGGGACAGGAATATCGGTCCGAATCACCAAAACCAGAAAATGTTGAACTATGAGGGCCAACGGACATCTGATCAAAGTCCGGGGGAACTCCCATCCGATAGACCCACCCAGGCGGATGTTCAGCAACTCGACGAAACCGGGGAAAACACGGGTTTTGAGCGTCCTTTGTCGGGTTTTCTTAGTGTCGAGGGCGAAATCGAGAGCAGATTCGCCCCCCACCCCGATCCCGAACAACTGTTTTGATCGGAATTACTGGAACTTTGCGGTCTGGTCTCGGTCTAACACCCCAAACCGATCGGCCCAAAATCCCATCAAATCGAAACGTTGATAAAGCGGGAAAGGGAAATAAGATAGGGCCAATATTCAGGCTGGAGAGCTTTTAGCCCCTTCTTGTCTGTGAATATCCGGGCTCTGTGCCTGCAGAATCCGACTCCTCCGAATCGCCAATTGACCGAACCCCCAGTCACCGGCAATCCACGTTCTACTTCATCTTTCCGGAACCCCAGATGAAAAGCCTGCGTCAGTTGCTCCGCCGCCGTTTGCACGCCTCCAGTGCGGAACGTTCCCAGAAGCGTCGAGCCACCAAGCATCCTCGCGGTGGCGAAATGAAACGACGGCTGACCACTCAAGCACTTGAACAGCGTCAACTGCTGGCAGGCGATTTGCAGCCCGCCCACAACTACTGGCACGGTCACGACGTCAATCAAGACCTTCAGATCACGCCCAGCGACGCCTTGAGTGTGATCAACTACCTGGCCACGACCAGCGCCGGCGCCAGCGGCGAGCAGGTCGCGAGCAGTTCCGCCGAAGACTTTGCCGGCCGGAAGGTGGACGTCAACGCCGACGGCAACGTCACACCGAGTGACGCCCTGAGCGTGATCAACGCCCTGGCCCGCGGCGAGCAATTGGGCGAGTTGGTCGAATTAATGCTGAGCGCTCGCGACGAGGACGACAACTTGCTGACGGTCAGCAACGGCGTCGTCCAAGCCCCCGGCGTCGGCATCGAGAATTCGTTCTACCTGGAAGTCTCTTACGACGACCTGCGAACGTTCGGTGACGACAAGGGTGCGTTCTCGGTCTTCCCCGACCTGGGCGTCAGCACGGGCGGAATCCTGCAACCGGTGTTGCGTGAAGCACAGCAGATCGTCATCGACAGTGCGATTCGCCAGACCCAATCCGGGTTTGTCACCGTCGGACGTGAAGGCACCACGGACACCGTGGACATCAGCATCGGTCAGATCCAGGGCGGGTTCTCTGCAGCCCTCAGCGACGCGTTGATCAACACCTTCGGGATGCCCGCCGGCAGTTTCGAAATCACCGAACCGACCGCACTCAAAGGCGAAGACGGCCAGGACCTGGGCTTTGAAATCTTCTACAGCGCCGACCAGTTCGGCAACGTGGACATCGCCGACCTGACCTTCACGCCCAACTTTGACAACACGGTCGCAATCGACTTCCGCGAGTTTGCCCCGCTGGAGGCCGATGGCACGACTCCGAATTCGGCCGCCGTGCGATTCAACCTGGACGCGCGAAGCCGCACGCTGCCGAACAATCAGGAATTCTACAACCTGCTCAACCGCGGCTCGTTTGACTTTGCGACCGGATTCACCGACATCGGTGGCGTCGGCGGCGCGTTCCCCAACGGGATCCGCGACGTCAACGGCGGGGTGATGCCGCCAACGGTTGACGTGTTCCGCATCGAAGTCTTTTTGAACGCCGAAATCTCCGACTCCAATCCGTTGATCATCGACGTCAATCCCGGCGAAGGCGTTGATCCGTTGACGCTTTACGGCAGCAACGACGTCGTCACCGAAGACCTGATCCTGCTGGATGACGACGCCCGCGTGACGATCAGCACCGGTGCCGTCGCGGTCAACAATCCGCCGACCGTTTCACCGGTTCCGTTGGAGATCACCGTCAGCGAAGACGACGGCGTGTCCATGCCCAGTTTGCTGACCGGGGCCGATGACATCGACGGCGACACGCTGTCGGTCGACTCGTTCAACTTCACCGGCGGCGACACCTCCGGTGTGGCACTCAACGGCAACACCGTCACGATCACCCCATCGGCCTATAACGACTTGCAGGTAGGTGCCACGGAAGTCGTCACCGCGACCTTCAACATCATCGACGGCAGGGGCGGCAGTGTTAGCCAAACGCTTTCGCTGACCATCAACGGTGCCAACGACGCTCCCGTGGTGAGCGGCCCGATCTCGGAAACACGCAGCGAGAATGCCGAAACGTTCAATGTGGATCTCTTGCAGAATGCCAGTGACCCCGACGGCGACACCTTGGATGCGATCAACATCGCCCCCCAAGCCGGCACCGGGGACACATCGGGCATCACCGTCGATGACGCCCAAAATCGATTGATCGTGGATCCCTCGGCCTACGCCGCCCTTGAAGATGGCGAGCAAGAAGTCATCGTCTACGATTTCACGGTTTCCGACGGCAACGGCGGCACGGTGATGTCGACCGTGACCATCACCATCAACGGCGACACCCCCAACAGCGACCCGGTCGCCGGCGACCCGATAACCCTGACGGTCTCCGAAGACGACGCCGATACCACGCTGGACCTGCTGACCAACGTCACGGACGTGGACCCCGAAGACACCTTGAGTGTCGACGCGGCGACGATCGTGACCACCGGCGACACCGTCGGCTTCACCGTCAACGGCAACGTGCTGTCGATTTCACCGGCGGCCTACAACGCATTGGCCGCCTCGGACACCGAAACGGTCACCTACAACTATGACGTCATCGACGGGGAAGGCGGACGCGTCGCCCATTCGGCGACCATCACCATCAACGGCGCCAACGACGCGCCTGAAGTCGATGCCGCAGTGTCCGTCACCGTCACCGAAGACGACGCCAGCACGAACGTCGATCTGCTCGACGGAGCCTCGGATCCCGACAACGGCGACAGCGTTGCGGTCGACTCCCTGACCCTCCGTTCCGGCGACGACAGCGGCATCTCCGCCAACGGCTCAAACGGATTGACGATCGATCCCTCGGTCTACAACTCGCTGCCGGTCGGCCAGTCGGAAGTCATCATCTATGACTACAACCTGATCGACGGCAACGGCGGGACGACCGCCCAGTCGGCGACGATCACGATCACCGGTGTCAATGACGCCCCGACCGTCGGTAACCCGATCGTATTGACCGTGACCGAAGACGACTCGGCACAATCGCTGAATCTGCTCACCGGTGCGGCCGACCCGGATACCGGCGACACCTTGGTTGCCGAAAGCCTGACCTTCAGCGGCAGTTCATCTGCATTCACGCTGGTCAACGACACCACGCTGACCTTCGACCCCAACTTCTTCAACGGACTGGGGGCGACGGAAAACGAAGTCATCACCGTCAACTACGACGTCGCCGACGGCAACGGTGGCACCGCCGCCCAGACGGCCACGATCACCGTCACCGGCGTCAACGACTCCCCGGTCCTCTCCGGACCGATCGATGAAAGCTACAGCGAAGACGCCGGCACCCAGGCACTCTCGCTGCTGCTCGGTGCCAGCGACCCGGACACCAACGACGTCCTGACGGTCGAGAACGTCAACGTGAGCGGTGACGACAGCGGCATCACCCGCAACGGAGCCGATCTGAGCATCGACACCTCGGCCTACAGCAGCTTGGAAGAAGGCGAGTCGGTCGAAATCGTGTTCACCTATGAAGTCACCGATGGAACGGTCAGCTTGAACCAAACCGCGACGGTCACCATCACCGGTGGTGCGGACACGCCGATCCCCGGTCCGGACATCTCGCTGACGCTGAACGAAAGTGACGCCGCCCGAACGGTCGATCTGCTCCAAGGATCCAGCGACCCCAACGGCGACCCGCTCTCGGTCACCAACGCAACCATCCGCAGCGGTGACGCTCGCGGTGTGACGATCGACGCGGCCAACAACCGACTGTTGGTCGATCCGGCAGCCTATGTCGATCTGGAAGACGGCGAATCCGAAGTCATCATCGTCGATTACAACGTCAGCGACGACAACGGCAACTCGGCCCCGCGGACCGCAACCGTGACGATCATCGGCCAGACCATCGTCCCATCGACCATCTCGGGCCAGCTGTTCATCGACCACATCGAAAACAGCGAAGCGGTCCGCGGCGGAGCGGCCCCGATTCGCAACGGCGTAAAAGATGCCGACGAAAAAGGACTCGCCGGTGTGACCATCCGCCTGCACGAAGTCACCTCCTCGGGCGAAACTCCGGTCGCTTCGGTCCTGACGGACATGAACGGTGCCTACTCCTTCACCGGCATCTTCCCGGGAACCTACGTCGTCGAGTATGACGTTCCAGACTCGGTCCACTTTACCGGCAGCACCCGCGGCCGGATCGTGATCAGCGACGCCGGCGGCCAATCGGCATCCGGCCCCATGCTCGACGCGATCGGTTTGATCGGCGTCCAGCAGCGGTTGGACTTGTTGGCCAAGTCCTACATCGCTGCCGGGATCATTGACACCTCGGAACTGCCCGAGGGCTTGGGCGGCGGCTCGGTCCACCTGAATGCCGACGGCACGATGAAAATGTTTGTCGCCGGTGAAGGCTTCGACCCTGAATTCGCCGAAGTCGTGCTCAACGATGCCCGTGACGCCGCGTTGCTGACGATCATCGATGCGGTCGACGGCAAAGTGAAGTCGGCTCGATTGAACCTGGATCAATTCGTCGTCACCAGCGACGGACTGGGGGTTCGATTCTTCGGCGGCATGGACGACTTTGACTTCGTCGAAACCAGCGAAGAACTGGTCCAGGATGAATTCGAGGACTATCGCAACGCGATCGACAAGATCATCGGGTCCGAGTTCTGATCGCAGCATCCGATCCCTTTCAAAAAACGAAACCGCTGGTGACAATTCACCAGCGGTTTTCTTATTTGCTGCCCCCTTTGACCTCCTTTCCAGCCCCGTGCACACGATTCGCCTTCGCCGCCCCTGGTTGCGTTCCCTCGACCCACAATCCCCTCCGCAGAAGGTGGATGTGCCCGACACCGCACCAGCAACCGCGCCCGAAGGTTCTGTCATCAGCTATCGACGCGTCTTCAACCGACCGACCGGCCTGACGCCGGCAGATGTCGTCTGGCTGTCCCTCCCGCACCACACCGCCGAATCGATTGAGATCCGGATCAACGACGCGCTCGTCCACCAGTCTGTTCACCAGTCCGTCCAGCAGTCGAAAACGACCGCCCCGATCCGCATCGACATCACCGCCCGCTTGCAGCCTGCCAATCAATTGGTGATCACGCTGACGACCGGCAGAACATTCCCCGCCACACTTGACGCCCCGGTGACGCTAGAAATCGAATCCGATGCCCCCTAGCCCACGTTGGTGTCTAGCCTTCAGGCGACTCCCCCTCGCTGCTTCGTAGCGAACCGCGACCGCCCGGAAGAGCCGTCGTCCCCGAAGCAGAAACCGCGGACGGCGAAAGCTTGCACACCAGCGTGGTTCCGCTTTACCCTAGGGTGTCCGAGGCGGTAGGATGGACACGTTTGCAAACGCGTCCTGCCTCTCGCTCTGGGCAATCCTTCCAGCGGAGAACGCCTCCATGCCACCCGGTCCAGCGACGACGATTCGCTTTGTCGCACATCGGCACGTCCTCTCGTTCGCGGCCGCTCTGACAGTGATGCTGGCGACCTTCCCGCCAAACGCGGCCGCGGCGGATCGAAATGAAGCCCGTTTCCGGCGGCTGCTGATCGGCCGACACGACCAAGCACGTGTTGCGGCCCTGCAGTCGATCCCGAGTGACTTTCAAAGCCGCTTGTATGCGTTGCCGATCATCATCAACGCCCTGGAGACACTCCGCAAGGATGGCCGCTTCGACCGCGCCGAACAACTGGGCCAGCCAGAGCTTCCCGGTGGCGTGCGAATGATGATCGACTTCGTCGGAACAATCGATCGTCCCGAAGCGACACAAGGGCTCGTTGAGCTGCTCCCTTGTGAACGAGTCACCTGGGCGATGGCGGCGATCGGAACCTTGAGCAAGAACCAACATCATGCCGCCATTGATGATCTGATCGGTCTGATCGAATCGGAACACTTTGAAAACAGTTACGGGTTTCGGTTCACGCTCGCACGGGGGCTGAAACAGATGAACCACCCCGACGCCTGGGAAGGCCTGGCCAAATTGTTTGATCGCGTTGATGGGCAATTGGCTCACCGTTTGGACCAGGAGTTTCAAGACATCACCGAAGACGACTTCGGGGGTGATGCGAAACGATTTCAAGCCTGGCGAGGCTTGGTCGGATTGTCCGCGGAGAACGATTCCCCCGAACCAGATGGTTTGGCGAAAGCAAACGCAATCCTCAGCCAGGATGGCAAATCGTCGATGCCGCTGCCGGAGCGGATGGGGCTGCAACCGTCCAAATCCGCCGCCTCCTACGCCCGTGAAAAGCGGCTGAAACCGTCGCACTATTACGGCATCGATATCTTTGCCAAACGCTTGCTGTTCGTGATCGACCGCAGCGGCAGCATGCGGACGGTCGTCGGCGGCCGCGCACGCATCCAACGCGCGAAAATGGAACTGATCACGGCGATCAATGGCCTGGATGAACAATGCGAATTCGGAATCCTGGTGTTTGACAACGAAGTCCGCGCGTGGCGCGAGGATTTGGTCCAAGCGACCGAAGAAAACAAACGCAACGCGACGCGTTTTGTCGAATACCTGTCCGCCGGTCGCTCGACCAACACCTACGCGGCGCTGCGACAATCGCTCAGCTTTGACCCGCAACTGGAGGCAGTGTTCCTATTGACCGATGGCGAACCGACGGCCGGTCAGATCGTCAATCCCTCGGCCATTCTGTTGGATATCCTCCGCCGCAACGAAGTTCACAACGTGACGATCAACACGATCGCGATCGCCGTCGAACCGCTGATGGCCACGTTCCTAAGAAACCTGAGCGAACCGAGCAACGGCGAATTCCGCGAGGTGCGGTGAGGGAATTTGAAAATCGGAGGTGAGCGGGGAGGCAGAATGATACGGGGCAGAATGATGAAGACTGGGCGTCTGATCGTGGTGTAGGACCGAATCAATCGCCTCGAACGAAACCTGTAGACGCCCACTGCCCCCTATCGTTTTGCCCCTATCGTTTTGCCCCTATCGTTTTGCCCCTATCGTTTTGCCCCTATCGTTTTGCCCCCATCGTTTTGCCCCCATCGTTTTGCCTTCTCTCCATCGAGCGCGGGCCGCTCGCTTACGCTTCCCGCTGGCATTCCACCCATCGACTTGCCCCGTATCATTCCGCCTTCTTCTCCACCACCGATCCCTCGATCGTCTCCGGTTCCCGCAACATCCCCTCGATCAACAGCTTTTCGCGTTGATGGGCATGCCACAATTTCAGCAACATGAACAGCGTGGCAAAGGTCACGACAAACGCGATCGCGGTCAGCAACAGCGGTTGGAGATAGTTGACCGAAACATGTGCGAGAGCTTCTCCGCCGGCCTTCATCGTTCGTCCCGCGATGCCGGCCTTGCTGACGACGATGGGGTTGCCGTCGGCATCAAAGACGATTTCGTCACCGCCGAGTATCCGTTCGGATTCCGCCAGAATGATGGTGGTCGTCGCAGCGGTGAACAACGTCTTGCCGGGGTTATCCGCGGCGAAACGGCCCATGAAGGCGACCATCCGTTCGGTATCGTTTCGCAACAGCGCCAGCACGCCTTGGCGAGGCGCCGAGGGCAGCGCGGCCAGATCGTCGGCGTGCCGCCCGACGGCGATGGCTTGGTCGCCGGTCAGCTTGGTCGCCAATTCCGCGCCGTCATCGCCCAGCGTACGTGCGAGCATTCCGCCGACGCCGGGGTGTTTCAGCTCGCTTCGCAGCGCCGAAGCGCCCACGCGGCTGACGGTTTGGGCGAGTTCGCGTCCGGCGGTTCCGGCCGACAGACGAGCCAAGGCGGCACGCACCTGCGACTCCGGCAATTCGTCCAGCGCGGCCAACAGCGGTGCCAACTCGGGCGCGTTGTCCAATGCCGCTAGCGCTTCGGGGCCATACTTGCCGGCCAAACGGCTAACTTGCTCGGCCGCTTCCTGGCCGCCTTCGCGGACCGCCGCCGCCCCGACCCGTTCGGCGATCTCACGTCCGCCTTGACGCGCCAAATACTCCGTCGCCTCCTCGGCGCCTTCCTTGCCAAAGTATTTCATGATCGCGCGTGCGACCGTCGTCCCCGACATCACTCCGGGCAGCGACGCGGCCTGGGCGACAGGCGACTCGATCGCGCCGACCACCAACAACACTCCGACGAACAGTAACGTCAAACGACGGTTGGTATTAACGATCACGACGATTCTCCGTCGACAATTTGTTGATAAAAACGATCACGATACGCATTGCGCAGTTGGCCGCACAAATTGGGCAAGGCGTGCTTCAGCCCGGAGGTCGGCTCGGCAGCCGCGTCCGCCCTTTCCTTTGTCGTCTCATCGGAAGCTGACGTCCCGCCGGAAATCAGTGTCGCTTCCAAATCATTCAGGTACACGTGCATTTGACGGGTCAATTCCGCTTCGAACTGTTCGGTCATCCACCAGTCGATCACCAGTCCGATCGCCAGTCCCGCCCCAAAACCGACCACCGCGCCGACCGGCCCGCCGATCGATCCGCCACCGGCACCGGTTGCCGAAGCCCCCACGGTCGCACTCGCACCGGCCGCCGAGCTGATCGCGACCGAGGGTGCGAACCGGACCAACAAACCGGCCACGACCGATCGGGCGGCAAACGCGCCGACTTCGCCCAGCACCAGCGCGCCGAGCATGTTTTCCACACTGGTCGCCCCCTGACCGGCCGCATAGCTCCCCAATTCGGTCGACAATTCTCGAAAAAAAGTGTCGTGCGGCTGCAGTAGAACGTCCGGCAAATCCGAGGTCGACAACGCGGCCTGGACCCGCGTCAGCATCAGCGACTGATTCGCGTCGACGTCCCTGCGGAATTGCAGCAACGCACCGGAGATGTCCTCCAGCAGCGTCTGCTGGGAAAACAAATGCGTCTCGAATTTATCTTGCACATAGGCTTCGACTCGCCCATCGCTGGTCCACCATCCGCCGGGCATCCGCTTCAGCACGCCCAGCCGTGTGGAGATGCTGGTCATGTCGGCAACAAACGGTTCGACGCCGGCATGGTATCCCTGCAGAATTCGGTCGATCCGATTGAGACAGCGATCGGCCGCCGCCAAGTTCAGCGCGTCCACCTCGGCGATCAAGGGCAAGACTTGGGCGTCATAAAACCGCGCCCGAGCGACACGTTTTGCCGTTTCGGTGGTCACGACGGGGCTGGGACTTGGCGGCATCGTCGTCGAACGCGTCGACGATCGATTCTGTTCCGCAAGCGGCTGGAGTGTGACACCCAACGTTACCAAGGCGACGACACTAGCAACCGTCAGCGGTACCTTCAGGGGCGTGCGTGTAGGCGGCACACGTTGCGTTGAATCGGATGGCAGCCGGACCAAATGTTTTTCCCCCGATGATGAAGTGGCGTGCGTACGAGTCTCTCTCCGCAGTTCAGTTTTCGGAATCGCGTCGTCGCGGAAGCCGCCAAGGCCTTCGGCCCCCGGCGTGGCGTCGTCCCGCCAGTGCGAATCTCTCGGCGAGTTCCGCTACCAGAAAACCGAGTGAGGTCGTTGCGTCCGTGCGAAACTCTTGGCGAGTTCCGCGACCGGAAAACCAAGCCGCGGGCGAAGCCTACGACGCCCAGAACTTCCATTTGGAACGTTTCGGAGTCGGCTTTCGGGTCTGAACACCCAGCACCCCCCATTGCTGCGTGTCGCCGACCTTGATGTCGGCAACCCTCAACAGCGACGCCTCTCGGAGCTTCTTGATCAATCGGTCATTGCGATCCGTCTGAACGACTTGAACACGTTGCTTGAATTGAGCCATCGCGGACATGATTGCGGAGAGTGCCTGGCGGGCGGATGTCGGTTCACCGAAATCCTCGATCAAAAACACCGTCTCATTCTTGGGGCGCCCCACGGTGTCCGCGAAACGCCATCGTTCGCCCTCCTGGTCCCAGCCGTGGTATTCACCAGCCATTGGATATGCCTCAGTCCCAAACGACCCGAATCTCGATCTCCCCAGAGAGTAGCTTACACGAAGAATGACGACACAATCAAAGTCGATTCAGCCAAGCGACCAAACAATCGTCCATCCAATGGTTCCGCCGCCGGGCGACGAAGCCCGCATGCCCCCCCGTTGCCGTTAAAACGAGCTGAGTTTGCTCCGGCCAGCGGGCGGTGGTGAAGCAATCAACGGGGACAATCGGATCATCCTTGGCCGCCAGAACCAGGGTTTTCACCGGATTGGACTCGGTCACGTGGATCGCCCCACACTGCTGGTAATACTCTGACGCCCCCTGAAAACCGCTCAACGGGGCGGTCAACCGATCATCCAGCTCCAACAGGGTTTTGGGACGACCGAGCGAGGCGATTGCTTGAAACTGCTGGCGATCGCGGACCGCCGGTGCGATCCGCTCAAACAACGTGCGGATGAAGTAGTAGTTGTACAACCGGCGGGAGAGCCGCTGCATGTTTTCGCTGCATCGGATCAGGTCGATCGGGGGGGCCACGACCGCGATCCGGTCCAAGCGGTCAAACCACTGCGGACGCGCGTCCAGCCCGGCGCCGATCCGGCCGGCCAGACGCAACAATTGGTTTCCGCCCAACGACACGCCCACGGCGGACAGTGTCGTGGCGGGATGACGCCGCGCGATAAAATCGATCGCCGCCAGCACGTCGTCGCTGCGGCCGGCATGGCTGAGCTGTCGCGCCAAATCCCTGGCCGCGCCACAGCCCCGCATGTCGACGCGGTACACCGTCCACCCCAGAGAGACCAGTCGCATCGTCAAGCGAACCATGTACGGCGATCCGTGGCATCCGCTCAATCCGTGAAACAATGCCACCGCCGGGCCGGATTGCCCACCATCGACCGCCGCGTTTTCATGCAGCACAATGGCATCCCCGTCCGGCAGCTCGACGACGTGCTGATGCACCGGGGCGATCTGCTCGGCCGGCGCCCGCAGCGACGCGAGCGTCTGCAAATGCCCGCCACGCATCAGCAGGTCGGGTTTAAACGGTGGGGGCACAAAGGGTTTCATTTCGTTAATCAAGTGTAAAGACACGCGTTGGATTCATGCAAACGATCCGCTCCTTCATCTCCATCCCGGTCCCCCCCGCCGTGACCGCGGCGGCCGGCAAGATCATGAAACGACTCAAGCCGCTTGACTCGGGTTTCAAGTGGGTGCCGATCGACAACTTTCATCTGACGCTAAAGTTCCTCGGGGAAGTCGACAACGTCGAAATCCCAGACGTTTGTAAAGCGATTCGTCGAGTGACCGATCCGATCGAACCGTTCGAATTACGTTTCGCAGGTACCGGCGGTTTTCCCAACGCCGAAAAACCACGCATCCTGTATGTCGGCGTCGATGATCCGACCGGCAATTTGGTCCGGCTGGTCGCCGGCCTGGAAAAACAGCTCGCCGAGTTGGGGTTTAAACCCGAACCGCGTGACTACACGCCCCACCTGACCCTCGGCCGCACACGCAGCAATTCGCGGCGGGCCGGCGAGGAATTGGTCGCCGCGATGAGCGATCTGGCAGACACGCAGTTGGGCGAAATGGTCGTCGACGAAGTGCACTTGATGGCCAGCTTTCTGGACAAGGCCGGCCCGACCTATCAAGTCATGGACACGATCGAATTGGACTGATGAAAAGCCGTCAGGAACCAACGGCACGGGCTTAGTGAGCTGACGGCGCTAGCCGCGGGCCTTGATACGCCTATAACACGGCGGTAAGGCCCGAGGCTAGCGCCAACGGCTCAGGTCGCTGGTGTCTAGCCTTTAGGGAACGTCCAACTTAGGGCGATGCCTGTCTCGTACGTACGATGGCCCTTCCGGGCCGTCGCACGTGAGGCTCTTCGCGACGACCTAAAAAGGACGTCGTACACCCCATTGCAGGACCACCGGCGCTCGTTTGCCGCCCGACACTCCGCCGGACTAAACTGGTGGCATGAGCACCGCACACAATTCCGATGCATCGCCGCCGATCAACCCCGCCGTCACAGGTTCGCCGCCTGCGAAAGCGGCGCCGGACGATTCTCCATCTCTCCATCGGCCGGGGAACCTGTCCGTTTCCGATCGTATCGCGGAATGAAGGTTCCGTTTAGTTTTACCGACAGGCGTTTCCCGATCTCCTCCCCGCGTTCTAATGACCGACTCGACCGACAGGTGAGTCGGAAATCGTTTCCCACCTCACTCGCCCACCCCGATCCGATTGCATCCATGAATCTATCCATCCGCGTCACGCTGTTCGTTGCCGCTACCCTTTGCAGCGCCGCTATCTCACCAGCTCACGAAACCGCCGGCGGTCTCCCACACAATCACGACACACCCGCGAGGGTTTTGACAACGCGATCGACGGCAAAGGTCATCGCGCCGACGGTGGCCGAAGACGGGTTCCAGTTCATCGTCTACGGCGACCGGACCGGCGGCGTTCCCGCCGGACTGAAAGTGCTCGAGCAAGCCGTCGCCGATACAAATTTGCTGGACCCCGATCTGGTCATGACGGTCGGCGACTTGATCCAAGGCTACAACGAAACCCCCGAGTGGCTGGCGCAAGCCGACGAGTACAAAGCGATCATGAACCGCCTGAAGATGCGTTGGTTTCCGGTCGCCGGAAACCATGACATCTATTGGCGTGGCGAAAACCCCGCACCGCCGGGACATCATGAATCCAACTATGAAAAACACTTCGGACCGCTCTGGTATTCGTTCCGCCACAAGAACGCCGGCTTCATCGTCCTGTACAGCGACGAAGGCGATCCGTCGACCAACTTGAAAGCGTTCAACGCCGGGGCGCTGCAACAAATGAGTCAGCAACAATTGGACTTTCTTGACAAAGCCCTGGAAGACCTGGCCGATCAAGATCACGTGTTCGTGTTCCTGCATCATCCCCGCTGGATCGGCGGCGGGTACACCGGTTCCAACTGGGACGACGTGCACCAACGTCTAGCCGACGCGGGCAACGTTTCGGCCGTGTTTGCCGGGCACATCCACAAGATGCGATACGACGGCGTCAAAGACGGCATCGAGTACTATGCGTTGGCGACCACCGGCGGACACATCCCGAATGACACCCCGATCCCCGGCGCCGGTCATCTGCACCACTTCAACATCGTCACCGTGCGGCCCAAACGCATCACCGTCTCGTCACTGCCGGTCGGTGCGGTGTTCGATCCCAAGCAATTCACGCCGGAGTTTTTAAAAGAACTGGAACTGGCCCGGTCGATTCGCCCGAAACAGGTTTCCGATAAGGTCCTGCTTTCGGTCGACGGCTCGGCCCGCGGAACCGTCAAGCTGGACGTCACCAACCCGGCCGAGCATCCTGTCGAAGTGACGCTGCTGATGTCTCGTGAAACACTGCAAAGCGGGTGGTTGTCCACACTGGATCACCAACACATCACGCTCGATGCCGGCGCCAGCCAGACGGTTGAGTTCCTGATCCGGCGTGATGCGAGCGGAGACGTCGGCAGCGCCAACCCCGCCGTCACCGTCGCGCTGCGTTACCTGGGCGACAAGGCCGCCGTCGACTTGCCGCCGACAGACGTTCCGATCGGGATTCGATTGGATCAGGTCCCCGCCGACTATTTCGCCTCGATCTCCGACCAGGCGTTGTTGGTCAGCGACGAAGCCTCTGCGATCGCGGTCAACGACGACGCGTTCGAATTGCCCGCCGGCCCGTTCACGATCGAAACCTGGATCAAACCGACACAACACAAAGGTTTTGATGCGATCATCGCCAAGACACAAAGCTCGGAATATGCCTTCTTTTCCGATCACGGCGTCGTCCAGTTCGACGTGCATCTGGGCGGCCGCTACGTGTCGGCCATCGGCAAAGAAGCCTTGCCACTGAACCAATGGTCGCACTTGGCCGGGGTCTACGACGGCAGCAACGTCGTGCTGTATGTCGACGGCAAACGGGTCGCGTCCAAGTCGGCCACCGGCAGTCGCAAATCAAACCAGTTGCCGCTGTACTTGGGTGCCGATCCCGACCACGGCGGGAACCCGACGCGGGCGTTTGTCGGCCAGCTGAACGAGTTCCGACTTTCGACCGGCGTTCGCTACGATGGCGACTTCACGCCTGCCAAACGACACCAACCCGATGATTCGACCGTGCTGCTGCACCACTTTGACCGCAGCGTCGGCCCGTTCCTGTTGGATCACAGCGCTTCGGCCGCCAACGGGCGAATGGGCAAGTCCAGCCGACTGGTGCCGGTCGAGTAGGGCGCGCTGGCATCGCAAGCGTCTCTGGATCGTAGCGGAAGTCGCCAAGACTTTCGGCGGGCCGCTGGTGAAGCGAAACTCTTGGCGAGTTCCGCTACCCCGACCTCGCTCTGGCCAGGATTCACTTCCCCCCCGCGGAGAATCTCCACGGTTTTTTCAACCGTTCAGACAAATCGACCGCCCCGGCGCATCAGCCCTTTGCCCTGATGATTATTTCCCGGCCTGTCGATTTAATCCGATTCTACGTGGGATCAGCCGTTTCGCGCGAGCGTACGGGCATTGAAACAGCAAAAGATCTCACCCGGGCCCGTAGGCTCGCGCCATACGGCTGATTAAATCAACGGGCCGTTCCGCCGCCGGCAAGCTGTTACATGTCCGACACCACTGCTGCACGATTGCTTTCGTTGAACCAACAAGCGATCGCGATCTTGCATCTGAACATCCCGTTGGATTTTGGGCTCGGCGGCGACACCGCCGAGCGGCTTCGGGAAATCAATGACCGATTGCTCAGCGACGTCGGCCGCGACCTTGCGCCGGACGCCTTGCTTGAGCGACACGCGTTGCCCGATCGCTACCGGGCGATCGCCCGCATGCTGCTGGAGTCCGATGATCCGGTTCCGATCTTTGAATCGATTGCGATCCAAAACTTGGATCGCGACGCGGCGGCCACCCCGCTCCGTCAGGCGATCACGGAGCCACTGATCGTTGCGGCCCTGGCGTACATCGGGATGATTATCTTGTGTACGTTTTCGGTTCCCCACATCCAAGCCCAATACACCCAGCAGGGCCTGACGCCCAGCGGTGTCTCGCGGTGGTTGATCGCGGTCCGCGAGGCGATGCCCCTGTGGGTTGCCGGCTTCCCGTTCGTGATGATCGCAACCTGGTGGGTCTGGCGAAAACTTGCCGCCGGCCCGCTGCTGAATCTCGTTCCGGGCAGTTCCCAGTACGCGCGGTGGCTGGCGGCCGAATCACAATCGCGCCGCTTGGCCGTGTTGGTCGGCTCGGGTGTCGAACCGGAAACAGCGCTCTCGTTGGCCGGCACCAGTGTTTCGCCCCAGCTGCCCGTCCGACCGATCGCCGAAAGTATTGTCCGCGACGGAACCCCACCCTCACGGCCGCGGGCGCTCGGACGCTTGGCTCGGTTCTACCATTTTCTGGCCGATGACCGTCGCCACGCCTTCTTTTCCAAAACACCTGGCTACGTCGGCCTTTTGATCGCGGCGCTGCTGGTGCTGGGCTATGCACTGGCAACGTTTCTGCCCTGGATCGCCATCTTGCAAAATGAAAGCTCGATGGAGGCGTTGAATCGATGAAGATCCAGTCCAAGGGCGGTGCTGCCGGCGGAGCCGAAACACTGGTTCCGATGAAGTCACTCTACGATCGCATCGACCAGGTCCGCACGGCGCGAAAGGACCTGCCCAAACAGTTGCGCGACATCGCCGAAGAGATCCCCGGGGCTTGGACGCGAAACACGCTGCGTCAACTCGCCGTCGATCTGGACCGCAACGTCTCCTCGGCGCATTTGGTCGCCCACTATCCAGAACATTGTTGGCTACTGACGCTTCAATCATCCGCGGCAACGACCGATGCGTTGACCGCGATGCTCGAACAATCCGCGTTTCAGCACGGTCTGCGCACCAAAAAGATCCGCACCATCGCCTACCCCGTCGTCCTGTTGGCGATCGCGGCGACCCTGATGACCGCGGTCATCGCAATCCTGGTTCCGACCTTTGACGAGATGTATCGCGAGTTCGAACTGCGGTTGCCGGTGACCACCGAAGCGCTGGTCAACGTCTCCAGAGCGGTTAACGCGCATCCGTTGGTCACCGTCGCCCTGCTGATCGCGTTTCTCGCCTGCCTGGCCGGTGGGCTGTGGGCCTGGATCGGCAACGGTGTTCTGAAAACCAAACTCCTCGGCCCCAGGATCGACGGCCAGACGATCCGACAGTCGCTGGCGAAAACCTCGCTGCAGGTGGCCGAACTGCTGGACGAAGGCATCGAGTTGGATCGCGCGTTGAAGATCGCCGCGGAATCGGCTTCCGAGGTAACCGTCAGGACTCTGGTCGGCGATCTTGCGATCCAAGCCGGCCACGACGCCGGAAATCTGCATCGGACGCGGGCGGCAATGGTTTTTCCACCGAACTTCCTGTTCGCACTCAGCCCCACCCGACCGTCCACCGGAAGCATCGCGTCGGCACCCAACACGACCATGCTTCGTGAACTGGCCGCCAGCTACCGCGAATTGTCGATTCGCCGCCGGGACTGGATCGCCTTTGTGCTCGGGCAGATCACCGTCATCGGCGTCGGATTGATGATCGGCTTTCTGGTGCTGGCGTTGTTTTCACCGATGATCAGCCTGGTTTCAGCCCTTTCCTCGTAATCGATCCCATGTTTAATTTCATCACCGGGCCTGTTCAATCGATCCTTCCCAGCGGGTTGGTCGGCAATTCGACGCGCAGCAAGCAGCACGCGCTGCTGCGGATTCTCGCGCTCGCCCACTCGCAACGCCTGGATCCGAAACTACTGATCCAGAACCTGGCCGCCGAGCACCGAGGCCGCTACGGCAAAAAACTGACGCTGCTCCAACACTGGATCGCCGCCGGCAGTTCGATCGGCGCGGCACTCGTGCACACGCCCGGTGCCTTGGACGACGACGACACGCTGGCCATTCAGTGTGCGATCGAAACCCGGACGCTCGACGAAACCTTTGCGTCCCTCTTGGAACGTAGCGACGTGGAGGATCAATCGTCGGTCGGTGAAGTCATCCGCGGCACGCTCGGCTATGTGCTCGCCGTGCTTGGCTTTGCCCTCCTGGTCGGATCGTTCTTGATGCTTTACATCGTCCCGATTCTGGAAGACATGTTCGAAGAATTTGCGTTGGAGTTGCCGCCGTTGATGTTAGCCGTCGTCGAATTCGGCGACACCTTCTCAGCCACACTAACCTTCGCCTTCCTGATCGGTCTGCCCTGCGGGATCTTGCTGCTCTTTGAAGACGTACGGCGCAGAATCCGCTATTCGCCGCTGGGCAGAAGGTTGCCGACCATGGCCGAGCGACAATCCGCCGGACTGCTGCGTCTGCTGGCAATCCCCACCGCGCAGGGCCTACCCATCGCGCCGACCCTGACTGCGGCGGCTCAGTTCCATCCCGACCGCAGCTACCGAAAACGATTGCTACGCGCCCGCACCGACGCGCAAGACGATGCGGACGTCTGGCCGCAACTGGCACGGCAAGGCTTGATCAGCAGGGACCAAGCCACCCAGATCGGCAAGATCAACGCCTTGCCGCTACGCGCCTGGACACTCCACACGCTGGCGACACAGAAACGACGCCGCGCCGATCGGAAAGCGGAACTGTTGGCCCGGACGCTGCAACACGTCCCGATCCTCTTGCTGGGACTGTTCGTCGGCTGGATCACGATCGCCGTCATGCAAACCCTGACCAACCTGGTCCATTCACTCGCCTAGCCGGACAGCGTTACTGTGCTCAACAACTTCATGAATCGCCCGTCAAACGTTTCTGCCTTCGCCAGAAGGTGGATCCCCGGGGTTGCCCACGCTCTGGCGAGCGTGGCAACACCGAAACAATCAAAACGTCGCAGACCGAGAGGCCTGGTCCTGCTGGAGACCCTGATCGCAGCCGGCGTCACGCTGGTCATGCTGTCGGTCGCCGTCCCGATGGTGATTCGTTCGGCACGCATCTGGAAACAAACCCAGCATCAACAGTTTGCCGCCGACGAATTGTCCGGACAAATGGATCGTCTGATCGCAATGCCGACTGAGCAACGCTCGCAGGCGATGGAAAACCTGACGTTGTCACCCGAAATTCAAAACGTTTTACACGACGCGACGATCGAAGCCGTGCTGATCGACGACCAAGACGGAAAACGCATCGAGTTGTCGATCGACTGGATTCGAGTCGGTGCACCGCCCCCGGTCACGCTGGTCGCCTGGATCAATCCCTTCCCCGAGGCGACGGAGCCCGCCGCGAAACCCGCGGACACCAATCCCGACACGCCGGAACCCGCTGCGGGCGACCCGGAGGACGAACAATGAATCCGCCTCGCCAACGACGCCGATCTCGCCATGGGTTCACGCTGCGTGAGCTGTCCATCGCGATCGCCCTGGGCGGCGCCGTCATGACGGTCGCGATCTCGCTGGTGCATCACGCGTTCGACTGGTCGACCCTGGCCCGGCATCGCCGCATGGATGACCAAACGTTCTTCCATCTCAGCCGGCAACTCCGCAGCGATCTGCATGTCACCCGACAGGCCGACCTGCAGACCAGCGACACCTCCGGCCAGACGCTGCGTCTTTCCGTCGTCGGCGACAGCGACGTCGTCTACACCATCGCCGGCCAGACGGTCACACGCAGCGAAACACATCAAGATGCCGCCATCCGCAATGAAACCTATCGGTTCAAACGTCCGAGGACGCTGTCGCTGAAGCGATTGGAATCCGACAACGCGATCCGGCTGGACGTTAAATCGATCACGCCCTTTGACGCGTCCGAAGTCCCACTCTGGCGATCGCTGCGGACATCGATCGGATTGCGACTGCGTCATCAAAACGGAGACATCGCATCATGAGGTACCCGCCACGACGACGACGCGGCACGCTGATGATCGGTGTCCTGGCTTGCCTGGTCGTCGTCGCATCGTTGATCGGATTGATCGCCAAAGACGCCTTGGCCGCGCGACGCGAAACGCGCCTTCGCTTGCAACTGCATCAAACCCAGCGGTTGCTGGACGCGGGGATTCTGCGAGCGGCAATCCGATCCCAACAAGACTCCGACTACACGGGCGAAACGTGGCAACCCACGCTGGAACTGGCCGGACAAGACGCCGACGCGACCGTCACGATCTCGATCGACGACGGTCAAACCACCGTGACCGCCAAACTCGGTCTCGCCCCGAACATCACCACCCAATCCTACGTTTACTCATCGAGCGAAGTCCAATGAAACGAAACGCGTTTACCCTTGTCGAACTCCTCGTCGTGATCGCGATCATCGGGGTCCTGGTCGGTCTATTGTTGCCGGCCGTTCAAGCCGCACGTGAAGCCGCACGCCGGATGTCCTGCTCCAACAACATGGTGCAGATCAGCCTCTCGGCCCACCACTATGAGTTTTCAATGGAACATTTGCCCGACGGAGTGACGGACGATCAAGGCCCGATTCGCAACGAAGCAAACGGCGGCAATCACATCGGATGGATGACACGCATCTTGCCGTACATCGAACAACAAGCTGCGTTTGAAAAGCTGGACCTCAGCAAAAGCGCCTACAGCCCCGAGAACGCCGAAGTCCGCTCGTATGGCATCCCGACCTTTCGCTGCCCTTCCAACCCCACCACGTTCGGAAGTGATGGGATGAACCGCGTCGGCACGTCGGACTATGCCGGCTGCCATCACGACGTCGAATCCCCGATCGATGACGACAACAACGGCATCTTCTTCTTAAACAGCTCCCTCCGGTTCGCCCAGATCACCGACGGGACGACCAACACGATCATGATCGGCGAGCACCTGGGGGACAAAGACCCGTTGGGATGGATCACCGGAACGCGGGCCACCTTGCGCAACACCGGTGAGTTCGTCGACCGAAACTACAATGACCACATCAACCAGGAACTCACCGCGTTGGAAGTCGGTGGATACGACAGCTACCACGCCGGCGGAGGCAATTTCGGCATGGCCGACGGCGCCGTCGTGTTCCTCACGCACAACATCGACCCACAGGTCTACCGCCACCTCGGAAACCGAGCCGACGGCGAACTGATCGACGAAACCGAGCGTTGATCGCGACGTCACTGCCCCCGAAACGTCAACCCGATTCGCTACAGACGCTCAAGCCGGACATAGTTGTTATCGTCTTCGGCCACATGCAACGTCGCGAACTTGGGCGTCACGATGCCGTTCTCGACTCGCTCTCCCTCCTCGATCTCCCAGTGGTAAATTCGAGAAAGGAACGGATTGGACCGAGTTGATTCCCAATTTCGAATCGGCATCACGAACTTTCCATCGGCCTGAGTGACCGCCCGGTTTCCGTGGACATGCCGGCCTGAACGGTGGAAAACCACCGTTGCTCCGACGATCGGGTTCCCCGACGAATCAGTCAGTTGCCCCCGGATCATCCTCTTGAGCGGCAACAGGAACGGCGCGAAGTCCAGTTGCTCGGCATCGTCGGAAATGGTCAGCGGATCTGTCCGGGGATACTCATATCGCTCGTACAACGACCTGTCTGTGCCCATCGACACGACCCGCACGATGTCGCCTGCAGACGCATGAATCTTGAAATTGCCACGATCGTCAGTCAATGTGTTACGACCAGTCACAAGGCTCCCGCGTGACTGAACCGACACCCTCGCCCCGCCGACCGGTTGGCGGGAATCAGCCGTCAAGACGCGTCCGCTGACCTCCACCGCACGAACGGTCTGGATCTCCAGATCCAGGACTTCGCCGGCGCGGACCTCCAAGTCCTGTGTTGCAATCGACGGTAAGAATTGCAGTTCGTCATTCCAGTTGATGTACAGCACCAGTTTGCGGCGGGCCGGAAAGGCGGGCACATGAAATCGGCCCGTTTGATCAATCTGAACTCGAGCATATCCCGCAGGATCTTCGCCCAATAGCGAAAGAATTGACAACTCGGTCCCGGCGATCCGTTCCGGATGATCCGTCACCACTCGGCCGCGAATCTCCCCGACGTCCTGCAAACGAAGGTCCCCCGCCGGGCGAAACAACTGTGTCCCGAATCGATCTGATCGCACGGCGATTCTGTTGCCTCCACTCAGTGGGATCGCACTGATCCAAGCCTTCCCATTTGCATCCGTGCGAACGGCAATCCTTTCGGCTAGCGAGTGGGGAATCTTCCCAGCGAGCCCCCGTCGTTCATCGATCGCATAGATTCCGTCGACCACCCGTACAGTGTCAATTGGCAGCGACTCTGGAAAAACGACCGCCCCTGACAACTCTGATCCACCGGGATCGAACACCCGCACTGATTGCTTTTGTTCATGAGGCAATCGGATCTCCACTCCGCTGGCACTGGATTGATCAACCACTAACTCGGCGAACGATGTACCTCGAATCGCGTGTCCATCGGCGTGGAACCAGGCAATGACTGAACGTAATTCGCCGGAAACCACACGAAATCGCAGAGTGAATGATCCGTCGTCCGCCGTTTGTCCTTGAATCGTCTTGCGCGACAGATCGTCAGAGTAGACGGAGTAATAGATCGCAGCACCTGGAAGCGGTGTTCCGCCAGCATCGAGCACGCGTCCCGAGACCACCTTCCAATCAATTTCCTCCTTCTTGTTTGCCGTTCCCGTTTGGCGGGGTTGACCGCCGGTCATTCTGTCATCCGCTGCAACGACCGGTCGGCTTCCAGGTTGTTTCGGCGGAGCGTCGGCGCCCACCATACCGACTCCAATCAGGCACATGCCAATTAAGAGCACAACCCTCACCATCCCTCCCCGGCCGACCGGCCTTCGATCGACCCTCTCCTTCATCACCGAGCGAATTCGCTTTTCGATTCTGCCGCTTGATGCCATCGCGACCCCCAGGTTACGAGAAATCGGACGCAAGAACGCCCCCGAAACAACCGCGAGTAGACAACGTGCATACTGATCCGATGCGACGCCGGCGCTTAAGACGCGATCATCACAGGCACACTCACGAAGAGATGCACATTGATGCCTGGCGTACCAGTAAAGTGGGTGAAACCAGTACAAAACCCCTGTCAGTTCAACGAGACAATGCCACAGCGGATCCCGTCGCGCAACATGCCCCAGTTCATGCATCATGACGATCCGACGGCTATCCGTGGTCGACAAAGCCATCGCAGCAGGCAAAACGATTTTCGGAAACAAAATCCCAGTTGCCATCGGGATCACATCCGATTTCGCGACCATCAACTCGACGTGGCGGTGAATTCCCATCATGGAAATGCAAGCCCTGAACTCTCGATCCAGCGCAGGGGCAATCCCCGTCCGCCGCCACGTGATCGAAGCCAGCCAAACGAATGATATCAACAATCGAATTGAGACGATCGCGCTGCCCACCATCCAGACGAACAGGCACACAGCCGGCATCGACCAACGCGTCACCGAATCGAGGCCCGTCGGCTGCACTCCCGATCGGTGTATCTGATGACCTATGGTGCAGTGTTTCCGTTCATCACCATGTTCATCCCGGGTCGCAATCCATGGACTTGAAATCGCGTCACCAGGGAACCTGACGCTTTCCTCTGAAACGTTCGCGTTTGTTGCTATGGCCAAACCGTCAAAACTTGGCAGCACGGCCAACCGCGGCCCGAAAGCCACGACAGATGGCACTACCATCAATCCGATCAACCCACCGGCCCACAATCCATGACGACTCGCAGCGGATCGGTTCCGCCAGAAGACAGATGCGAAGCAAAGCACGAGCAGCAGCACCGTTGCGCCAACAACACTGTCAACCATCCATCGAATCAAGTTCGGCTCAATCATTGTCAGACTCCTTTTGTTTCAAGTCCTCGATCACCTGCTCCAATCGTTTGACATCCGCCTGCGTTAAACGGCTGCCCGGGCGTTCCAAATGTGTGGCGAGTGCCGCACCGATCGATCCTTCAAAGAACGTGTCGATCACTTGCCGTAACGCTTTCACACCGGCGCGGGGCTTGGACTGCTTCGCCAAATAGACGAATTCGCGGCCCACTTTCTTCCGCTTCAGATGGCCTTTTTCCATCAGGATTGCCAGCATCCTGCGAACGGCCATCGGGGTGGGGTTGCCATCAAGCCGCTGACAAACCTGATGGACGGTCGCCTCACGGGCGGAAAAGATGATCTCCATGATCTCTCGTTCACGACGAGAGAGACTGGTCAAGTTCGTCATCGCGCGCTTCCAGTTCGATTCTTGAGCCACAACACAACGCTATTTTTTTAGCGTTTCAGAACCCAGGATGCAATCACAAAACGCTAAATTTTGTGCGCACGGATGTGGATGGGGTCAGCTGCGCCGAGAAGAGATCGGACACCTCGACAGGGCCATCAATGTCGAGGTGCAGGTGTTACCCCAAGACCCGATCCACCATGCGGCGGCTGTAGTCGGTCAGCTTGGGATGCGTCGCACACCAGCCGCACAGGAAACGATGAAAATCGGCCCAGGCCCAAGGGAACAGCCAGCGCCATTCCTGTTCCAGTTCGTCGCTCACCGCCGGAGCGACGCGCGAGCGCAGAGCATGGAAATAGACGTCCAAACACTGCATTTCGCGGCGATCGCATTGCTCGTCGCTCAGGCAGCTGCCCATCAGATACGCCAAGTCCTTCATCCCGCAGCCGCCGCCGACGTATTGAAAATCGACCGCGGCCACTTCGGCGTGATCTTCGGCGAAACAAAAGTTGGCGACCTTGGCGTCCCCGTGCACCAGCGTCTTGAAGCGACATCCCGACAAGCGGGCGTCGATCTCGGCGGCGGCATCCTTCAGCGGCCCCGGCTGCATCGCCGCCCATTCGTCCGGCCGCGTGTCCAGGTGCCAATACGTTCCGGTTTCCCAAAGCCCCGTCGGGTCTCGGTCTAAAAACGTGGCGTGAAAGTTCGCCAGCCAACCGATGCACGCGAAAAGCTGCGGATCACTTAGCCGACCGCAACGATTGGGAAAACCCGCTGCATCCAGATCCTCCAACACCAGCACACGACCGCCGGCAAGCGACTCGATCGCGTAGCATGCCGGGACGCGACACCGCGAATCACAATGACGGCTCCAGTCGCGATACCAGTTCGTCTCGACATCATAAGAACGCAGCTTGCGGGCGTGCGAAAGATCGCCGGACCAGCCGCGTGGATTGGCAACCCCAAATTCCGGCGGGGCGATGTGTTTGACGATCACCGATGACGGCACATGATCACCGCGGAGCGTCATCCGCAGGATTTGTCCGTAACCGCTCCAGAGCGATTGGATCGGTTCGACGTCGATCACGCCGTCGGCACCCACCGCGTCACAGACGAAAGACTGAAGTTCGCGTTCGTTCATTCCACCGTATGGACGACGACGGAATTGTGCGCGTTTTCAACCACACCGCTGCCGCTGACGAAGACGATGCGATCACCGGTCTTGAGGTGACCTTTTGCCTTGGCCCACTGACACACTTCGGCGCGGATCATGGCGGGGTGTTCCATTTGAGAGACCTTGCGAGGCTTGATCCCCCAGAACAAGTTGATCCGCCGCAACGTCGCCTCGCAATCACTGACGCCCAGCGTGGGAATCAAACTACGGGACTTACTTTTGACCCACGCCGTGCCACCGCTTTTGGTGGCGATGATGATCATCGCCGCGCCGATCGCCTCGGCAATGTTTGTCGCCGCGTAGGTGACCGCCGTGGTGATCGGATGCACGCGATTGGTGATCGTGCGGTCGGACATGTCGTGCCGCAGCGATTTCTCGGTGAACTGCATGATGCGGCTCATCATTTGAACCGCTTTGATCGGATGATCCCCCACCGCCGTCTCACCGCTCAGCATGCAGGCATCGGCACCATCCAGAATTGCGTTGGCGACATCGCTCGCTTCGGCACGGGTCGGCCGCGAACTGTGATGCATCGATTCCAACATTTGCGTCGCGACGATCACCGGTTTGACCTTGTCCTTGCAAACCTGAATGATCCGCTTTTGCGCCATCGGGGTTTCGGCGACATCGATTTCGACCCCCAAGTCGCCGCGTGCGACCATGATCCCGTCGGCAACGTCGACGATGTCTTCCAGATTCTCCATCGCTTCCGGCTTTTCGATCTTCGCGATCACCAACGCTTCGCAATCGTGCGCCGTCAGGACACTCTTGAGCGAGTAGACGTCTTCGGCGGTCCGCACGAACGACAGGCTGATGAAATCGATGTGATGATCGGCGGCCCAGATGGCATTCTTAATGTCCTTGCGTTGCAGCGCCGAAACCGACAACTTGACACCGGGCAAATTGATCCCTTGGCGGCTGCGGACTTCGCCGGCGGCGGTGACGCGGCAGACCGCGCGCTCGCGATCGACCGAAACCACCTCCAACGAGACCAACCCGTCGGCCAGCATCACGCGATTGCCGGGCCGCAATTCGTCGATCAGCTTGGGGTAGGTCGCCGTCAGCTCGTGTGCCGTCGCCGGTTCACCTTCACGGATGAACGTCAGCTCCATCCCCACGTCACACTGCAGCGGATCGCAGACCAATTCTCCCAAACGGATCTTCGGCCCGGCCAGGTCCAACAAGATCCCGACCGGCGTGCCGGTCAGCTCCGATGCTTGCCGGATCGCCGTGACTTTCTTTTCGTGATCGGCGATCTCTCCGTGCGCCGTGTTGATTCGAAACACGTCCGCGCCGGCCCGAATCAACTCGGCAAGCTGTTCGGGCGAATCACAGGCCGGGCCGACCGTGGCGACGATCTTGGTGCATGACTGATGAAGCGTCGGACTGGGCATGGTCATTGGTTGTCTGGTGGTGGCGTTTCCATCGATCGATGGGGACCGTTGTAACGTGGATGGCAGAATCTGCAAAGAAAGGCGGCCTGGGGGTCACTTTCGATCCCCGTTACTTTGCCTACAATGGGAACGATGTTCCCTTAGCTCGCCCTGCCCTTCCCTGCCCTGCTCTCCCCCCTCCCCTCGGCCGGCCCGTTGCCCGACTCACCACCATCCCCCAGCCGACCGGTCGTACTTGTCACCGGAGGCTCCGCCGGGTTGGGGTCGGTGATCGCAGAAACGTTCGCCGACGCCGGTTACCAAGTCATCATCGTCGGCCGGTCCGCCGAGCGACTCGATGCGGCAAAACAACAGCTTCAGTCGCGTCCCGGACGAAGCATCGCCACGTTGCCCGGTGACGTCGGTCGACGCAGTGAATGCGATCGCATCGCAACCGAGGTCGAGCGTCAATTCGGGCGTCTTGATAGCCTGGTCAATTGCGTCGGTGCCAGCGATCGCGGTCTGGCGGATGAACTGGACGCGGAACGTCTGCGCGAGCTGATCGACCAGAATGTGACCACCGCCCTGCTCTGCTGCCAAGCCTTGCGCGGATTGCTGGAACGCTCCGGTGGCAGCGTCGTCAACATCGGTTCACTGGCCGGCAAAGTCGGCGCGCGGTACCTGGGGGGGTACAACGTGGCCAAACACGCGCTGACCGGGCTGACGCAGCAACTGCGGTTGGAATGGCGGGAGCGGGGAATCCACGTCGCCCTGGTCAGCCCCGGTCCGATTCGCCGCGAGGACGCCGGCACACGCTATCGCGACCGCGCCGATGGTTCCCTGCCCGCCTCCGCCTCCGCCCCCGGCGGCGGCACCAAAGTCAAGGGTCTGGCGCCGCAGCGTGTCGCCCGAATCGTGCTGCAATGCGCCCGGCGACGCCGCACCGACGTCATCCTGCCCGGTTATCTGAGACTGTTGATCGTGCTCGGGAACGCCTTTCCGCGCCTGGGCGACTGGCTGCTGATCAAGTTCACCAGCTGATCAAGATTGACTTCGTCGCCAGCTTCACTACCCTCTATAGTGTCCCACCCACGCTGCGATCGGTCCCACCCGGTCCCCCGCCAGCGTCCCGCCCCACCCCAACGCAAGCTTGAACCGAAAGCGGGCGTTTCCATCGATCAACGAGTTGCCGAATGAATCGATCACGGCATGCCCGCCTCTCCTCCCCGGGCCAATGCGTCTTTCGTCTCGTTTTTGTCGGCGCAGTGGCCGGCGGAATTCTGGCCGGCGGAATCATCACGATGCCCTCGCTGCCGGCCCAAGAGCTGCCGATTCCGGAGCTTCCCGCTCCGCCAGCGACTCCCGACGCCACTGCCCAATCCGACGAAGTCCGATTCGCATTCACCGGAGTGCCCTGGCGGGACGTCATCGACTGGATCGCCGAAGAAGCCAATCTGGCACTGCACATCGACGGAGTCCCCGCCGGCAGCTTCACCTACAGCGACCCGAACTCATTCACGCACCAAGAAGCGATCGATCGTATCAATTTGTTTCTGTTGCCCCAGGGATACACCTTGGTGCGCAGCGGCAACCTGCTGTCGGTCATCAACCTGAGCGATCCGCGAAGTCTGCAACAACTCGACGCGCTGGCCGAATTGATTCGCGCCGACGAATTGGCCGATCGAAACAGCCATGACGTCGTCAAATGCCTGTTCCCGCTGGGCGCCCTCTCGGCCGAAGACGCGGTGGAGGAACTCGGCGCCATCAAGCTGATGATGACGCCCGCGGTCTTCAACAAGACGAATCAGTTGATGGTGACCGACACGGTGGCAAAGCTCCGAAACGTCAAAGCGATTCTGGATTCTTTTGAACCATCTAAATTGGACAACGGCACGATCGTCAAGAGTTTTCCGCTGAAACACGTCGAGGCGGAAGACGTGTTGTTGGTCGCCCGCCCGCACCTGGGTCTGGCCACCGGAGAAATGATCGGCATCGACGTCAGTCTGTCGGCCGACCTGGAAGGCAAGAACATCTTCGTGACCGGCATCGAAGACAAGGTCAAGCTGATCGAAAAGCTGGTCGAGTCGATCGATGTTCCGGCCCCCTCGCTGACCGACACCGAAACCAACGCCCAACTGCAAACGCATGAAGTCGCCGGCGGCAACGTCGACTTGGCCTACGACGTGTTGCAAACCCTGCTCGCGGGCAAGGACATCAGGATTTCCAAGGATGTCACCGCGGGCACCATTGTCGCCCTCGCCCCGCCGTCGATCCAAGAAGAAATCGCACAGACGGTCGAAAAACTGGCCGCCGACGAAGCGCGATTCGAAGTCATCGAGTTGAAGACCGTGGATCCCTACGTGGCGATCGCGCTGGTCGAACAGATGCTGGATCTGCCGTATGAGTTTGAGGACAACGATCGACGGGATCGCGATCGAGACGAAATGCCGTTGCCACCGCCGAAGATCGACGCCGACCCGGAAAACCGACGTCTGTTCGTCCGCGGCCGACAGTCACAAATCGACGAGATCAAACAGATCGTTGAAGGTCTGGACAAGAAACAAGACTCGGTCGCTTCCAGCGAAAGCATCCGCCTGCTGCCCCTGACCGGCAACCATGCCAAGCAATCGTTGATGCTGGCCGCCCGGTTCTGGCGATTGCCCAATCCGATCGTGTTCTTTGAATCCGAAGATTCCGCCGACAGCGGACGACGAGAACGCGTCGTTCATGATGCTGCAGACGAACGATCACAACGCGGCGATGACTTTTTGGATGCTTTGGAGAGCAAGACGCCGCCCCAGTTCGTTTCGATTTCCGACCGCGGGCGCCTGCTGCAAACGCCCGCTGCCGACGTCACCAAGTCCGCGATTGAATGCCAATTGACCACCCGCGGACTGTTGATCCAGTGCGATGACGTTGATGTCTTGAACCAATTCCAAGATCACCTGGAAACGCTGGCCGGACCGGGAACCGCGCTGCCGGCCGAACCCATCGTTTTCTATCTCAAATACACTCGCCCCGATGACGCCATTCGGATGCTGGCCGAATTGCTGGACGGCGGCGAAGCGGTGGCCGGCAGTAGCGACACCCTGGTCAACGCGTCGATCTCCTCCCCGACTGACTCCTTTTTGGGCAGCCTGATCACCAACCGCGAGGGCACGATCACGTTGATCGCCGGGTCAGCAACCGTGGTCGCCGACTCCCGGCTGAACCGGTTGATCGTTCAAGGGACCGTCGACGACGTCGAACTGATCGAAAACTACCTGCGGATCATCGAAAAAGACAGCAGCATCACCGCGATCGAAACCTACGGCACATCGCACGTGATCGAGCTACAGAATTCCAAGGCCGTGGAAGTCGAAGCGGCGATCCGGCAGGCGTTTGCCGGAAGGGTCGCCGCAGCAACCACAGGCCCCGGCGCTCCCGGAGGCGGTGGCGCGACCCGGGCCGATGCGGCTCGCAATGAGGAACAAGACTCGCCCAAGGACAAGAAGTCGGAGGGTAAGAAAGCCGCCAAGCCGGCCGCCCAACAGGCCCGCGATTTGGAACCCAAAATGACGCTGGCCGTTCACGAGCCCAGCAATTCGCTGATCGTGACCGCCCCCGATCCGTTGTTCAAAGAAGTCGAGGCATTGGTCAAGACCATCGACATCCGCGGCGAACAGATGATCCAAGTCATCACACCGAGCAATAGCGAGGTGCTGGAAACGGTGTTGCAAGAGATCTTCCTGGGCCAAAGTGACGGTCGCTCCCGATCGAGTTCACGCGTGTCCGCTTCGGCCTCGCGCGCCACCTCCTCGCGTTCGTCTTCCTCGACCAACGGAAAGCGATAGTGCCAAACCAACTGCTCGGGCTGACCGATCAGCCGATGAATCGTTGCACCGCTAGACGGCGTCAGTTTGACGTAGCGACGCTCGCCGGAGCGTGGGAAACGCAGGGGAACCGCCTTCTGGCGAAGGTAGCTACGCTGGACCGACGATTGTCGATGTCTCGTGCTCGACCGCAGTTGCGGCCGGCCGTTTGTTTGATCTGTTTAATCGTGTGCGCCGTCGCCCACACCTTGGACGCAACAACAGCACATGCCCAAGCCGGCCTGCGTGAATCCCTGGACCTGCTCGATCGCAACGAGAACGGTTACATCGAACCCGAGGAGATCACGACACTCTCTCGACCGTACTTTGAACGGATCGCCGAAGCGCGACGCATGTCGCTGGATCGCCCCAACCGCATCGAAAACTGGCAGGAAGCAGCCCGCATCTATCACGCACTCAAAAACGGGGTTGCCGGCGAACGAGTTCGCGCCAGCCGCGATCGAGCGGTGAAGGATTTCCGGCCGCAAGACGAGGATCCCGTGGTGCCGGAGTTCGGTTTGTCGGAGGTCAAATACCCGTACCAACACCAAGACCTGGAAGAAGCCGACGAAACGCTCGAGCGTTACGACCGCGACCGCGACGGCTACCTCAGTCGATACGAAGCCTCACGGGCCCGCTGGACGCATCGCGATCCGTTTAGCATGGACCTGAACAAGGACGACCAACTCAGCCGCCTGGAACTCGCCCAGCGCTACGCCCGACGACGGATGCTGAGCGACGAGTCGGACGAACTGCGGCAACGCGCCCGACGAACCGGGATGGGGGTCCGGCGCAGCGAAAAAGAAAGCGAAGACGATCGACGGCGGCGCGAGCGATCCGAATGGTGGCGATCCGGCGGCGACCGTTTCTGGTTGACCGCCGCCGTGCTGGGACGGTTCGATGCGAATCGCAACGGTCGGCTGGAACTGGAAGAGACGATCGATCTGGGCCTGCCCACCGGCGCCATCGATGCCGATCAAAACGGTGAACTCTCACGCGACGAGCTGTTCGCCTACTTCAAGAACCTGCAGGATCAGACCGGTGACCTGATGGAAGGTCTGCCCGGCTGGTTCTACGAACTGGATGTCAACCGCGACAAGCAGGTCGACCTGACCGAGTTTGCGACCGAGTTGACCGACGCACGGGTCGCCGAATTCGTCGCGCTCGATGCCAACCGAGACGGACTGCTCGCGCCGGAAGAAGTGCTCGCGTCGAAGTCCATGATGGGCGGCAGGTTTGAAAATCGTGACGCCGAAATCTTGCCGCCCAAAAAAACCATTGTTTCGGAAATCGACATCCCGGAAAACTTTCTGGTTGCAGACCTGAACCTGCAACTGTCGCTGACACACACCAACGTCTCCGGCCTGGACGCCTACCTGACCGGCCCCGATGGCACACGGATCGAATTGTTCACTCAAATCGGCGGCCGAGACGACCACTTCGACAACACCGTCTTCGACGACCAGGCTTCCACGCCGATCGTCAAAGCGCGACCACCCTTCGAAGGCTCCTTCCAACCCGAAGGTCTGACGAAACGACAACCCAGCTTGAGCGCGTTCAACGGCAAGAGCATCCATGGCGTCTGGCAGTTGACCATCCGCTGCTCCCGCAGCGATCGCTTCGGCATGCTGCACCGCTGGTCCCTGATCGCACGACCGGATGAAGAGTCGTTGCTCGACCGCCCCGAAATCGACGACACGCCGGCAGAGGAGACCCTGACCGGCGAAGCGGACGTGACCGAATCGCAGACGACGGCGGTCGGGACTGAACAACCTTCGCCGACGCGTAGCGATTCGTCATTCGCGATCAAGGCGCTGTCGATGGGCAAGGACGTCAAGCCATCCGCTTCTGGATTTTGGACCCCCGAGCGAAAAGCGGAGTACGCCCAGAAGCTGCGCAAGCCGTCGCCGGAAGAATGGCAGAAAATGAGCGACGAGGAAAAACGCCGACAAATGACCGAACGTGCCGCCGCCATTCAAGAATACAAGAATGCCCTAGGCAAACGAGGCGGCGACCAATGAAGGTCGGTCAAACCTAGCGACATTCAGTTAACGCTGTCCAGTCAGGCCTTGTTCGACGCATCTCTGCAACCCCCAGCCTGCACTCTCCCTCGCCAGGATGAATCATGCCCACGGATGGCAGGGCGTGCCCACGGATCCCCGGCTGGTATTCAAACGCGTGTTGAACGGCAGCTCACGCCTCCTCACCATTCTGCCCCTCATCACTCCGCCCCACCATCACTCCGCCCCACCATCACTCTGCCCCACCATCATTCTGCCCCACCATCATTCTGCCCCCATCGTTTTGCCCCCATCGTTTTGCCCCCATCGTCTTGCCCCTTCTCATTCTGCTCCCCATCCTCCTGCCACCTCCTCCCCTGATTCCCATCCCCCGGACACGAGACACCGACCCGGCATTGAGATTCTTTCCCAGCGGAATGAGCGTGAGTATCATCTTGGCGACTTATCGGCTTGTTGAGGAGCGTCAAGGTTTCAAAACTGGACGCTGTTGATTCGCACTCCCTCCTTGGCGATTCTTTCATACCACCTTCCATCCCCAGATCTTTTCATGTCAGCGTTTCCCGACATTTCGACCGTCCAGTACGAAGGCCCCCAGAGCGATAACCCACTGGCGTTTCGCTGGTACAACCCCGAAGAAGTCGTCGAAGGCAAGACGATGAAGGACCACTTCCGGTTCTCGATCGTGTACTGGCACACGTTCCGCGGCACCGGCAGCGACCCCTTCGGCCCCGGCACGGCGGTGCGGCCTTGGGATGATGGCAGCGAGTCGGTCGAGAACGCCCAGAACCGTGCCCGAGTGGCGTTCGAATTGTTCGAAAAACTGCAGGCCCCCTACTACGCGTTTCACGACCGCGACGTCGCCCCGGAAGGCAGCTCGCTGCGTGAAACCAACGCCAATTTTGACGCCGTCGCCGACGTGCTGGAAGAGGAACAAAAACGCAGCGGCGTCAAACTGCTGTGGGGCACCGCCAACATGTTCTCCAACCCACGCTTCATGCACGGGGCGGCAACCACCTGCAACGCCGACGTGTTCGCTTACGCGGCGGCACAAGTCAAAAAAGCCCTTGAAGTCACGCAGCGACTGGGCGGGGAGAACTATGTGTTCTGGGGCGGCCGTGAAGGTTACCAAAACCTTTACAACACCGACATGAAGCGTGAACTGGACCACCTGGCCAAGTTCTTTCACATGGCCGTCGACTACGCCAAAGAAATCGGGTTCAAGGGCCAATTCCTGATCGAGCCGAAGCCGAAAGAGCCGACCAAGCATCAATACGACAGCGACGCGGCCGCCTGCATGAACTTCCTGCGGGCCTATGACTTGACCGACCACTTCAAGCTGAACTTGGAAACCAACCATGCGACGCTGGCCGGTCACACCATGATGCACGAAATCGATTACGCCGGCGCCCAGGGCGCCTTGGGCAGCATCGATGCCAACACCGGCGACATGCTGCTGGGCTGGGACACCGACCAGTTCGCGACCGATTACTACCTGACGACCCAGATGATGTATTACATCCTCAAACACGGCGGTCTGGGCAGCGGTGGCGTGAACTTTGATGCCAAGGTCCGTCGCGAATCCTTCGAACCGATCGATCTGTTCTACGCCCACGTCGGATCGATGGACGCCTACGCCAAGGGACTGAAAATCGCCGCGGCCATCCGCGCCGACAACGCCCTGGAAGGTTTCATCAGCGATCGGTACAGCAGCTTCGACAGCGGCATCGGTGCCAAGATCGAAGCCGGTGAAGTCAACTTCGCCGACCTGGAAACCTACATGCTGGAAAAAGGCGACGCGGCACCCAACGTCAGCGGCCGACAAGAGTTGCTCGAAAGCGTCGTCAATCGCTACGTCGATCGCGTTTAACGCTTCTGGTTTCAGGCTCAACTTGTCCCCGGGCTCCGCCTGGGGACACACTGACTTCGGAGGCTCCGCCTCACGTACGGTCGGTGACGTGTGGCGGAGCCACAACGGCATTGCGTTCCAAGGCGGAGCCTTGGAACGAGGCATCAACTTGAAACTATGTTTCAATCTTCCGCCGTGCCCAGGCGGCGGCACCTTTCACCCCGGCGTCGTCGCCGAGTTGTGCGGCGACGACCCTGAAGCGGTCTTTGTAGACGCTCATCACGCTCTTTCGCGCCGTTTTGGTGACGGTGCCGATGATCAGGTCTTCCATCGCCTCGACCAAACCGCCCCCCAGGACGATCGTATCGGGGCACAGCAGGTGGATGATGTTGACGACGGAAATCCCGATCGTTTCGCTGGCCTCTTCGACCAACCGCCGGACGACCTTGTCGCCCGCTTTGATCGAGTCGGCCAACGCACCGCTGCGGATATCAGCCAAGTCGGTTCCGGCGTCTTTGGCCAGGGCCGGTGCGTCGCCACGAAACACCGCTTTGGCCGCTTCGGCCGCGATCGACAATCGGCTCGCTTCGGCTTCCAAGGTTCCCGGTAATTCGAAGCCGCTGCTGCGCGATCCGCTGCTGATCCGGGTATGCCCGATCTCCATGCAACTGACGCCGGCGCCCTGCAAGATCGTCCCTTCATAGACACAGGCCCCGCCGACGCCCGTACCGGGAAAGATCCCCACGGCACAGCGTGATCCCTTGGCGGCGCCGAACTGGTACTCGCCATACAAACCGGCGTCGACATCGTTGAGCACGACGACGGGGCAATCGAAATTCTTCTGCAGGAACTTTTGGATGTCGACGTCGTCCCAGCCCAAATTGGGTGTCGTCAAGATTCGCCCGTTGTCCAAGTCGATCGGGCCGGGACATCCGATGCCGATGCCGCGGATCCGCTTGGCGTCCAAATCGTTTTCAGCGATCAAACGTTCGATCGTCGACCCGATTCGGGCGATCCCGCTATCGCTGCCCTCGCGGCCACGCGTCTTGCGGCGGCGACGGCCGAGCACGTTGTACTGATCGTCATAGGCGATCGCCAACATTTTGGTGCCGCCAAGGTCGAATCCGATCCAGATGTCGTCTGATTTCTCTGCCATGATCACTCCAGCGTGTCTCTCTACGTTCGGCTAAGCTACATCATCCCACCACGCCACGGATCGCGTCAGTAGGGGCGACGAATTTTCTCGTGCTTGGTCAACACTTGCCGCATTCTGGCGATTTGGGGTCGATTCGCCGAGAAAAAAATCGAAATCCGACTGAACGTATGAAATAAACCTGCCGCGGCGCGCAATGTATATCGCGGCTAGTGCAGAACATGAGCAACCTCCCTGCCGACGATGGCGACCCCGTCCCTGAGATTCCCGCCCCCGAACTTCCTGGCGATTCGTCCCGGCAACCACACCCCAGCAACAACGGCGTTGGCGAGGGGGGCAACCAGGACCTCTGGCGTCGGGTGTTTGATGACGCGGAGACGGGTTTGCGACGGTTCCTGTCCGGAAAGCTGCCGCAGACGGCCGACGTCGATGACTGCCTGCAGACCGTTTTCGTTGCGATGCTCAAAAACGATGCCGCGATCCCACCGCCCGCCCGCCGAGCTTGGCTCTATCGGGTTGCCGCCAACGAGGCGGCACGCTGGTGGCGAAAGAAATCCACGACCGACCGTGTGCTGGAAAAGCACGCCCATTCGACCTTTCAGATCGATACCGATTCAACACTCAACCTGGAAACCGAAGAGACGCTGCAACGCGTTCACCAAGCGATCGCAACGCTGCCCGAAAACGTCCAGCAAGTGATCCGGCTACGGCTCGGCGAAGGCATGACCTTTCAAGCCATCGCCGATCGACTCGATCAGCCGTTGGGGACCGTGTTGACGCGAATGCGTCGCGCGATGCAACAGCTGCGAAATGAACTTGATGTCGACGACTCGACCTAACACCGACCACCCCGCGTGAAACACTCGGCCCTGCACAAGAAGGGCGATCCCCATGAACTCTGACAACGTCCCCTCCGACCGCGATCCGCTGCTTCGCCAGCGCTGCTCGGATTACCTGCTGGGCGAAATGACAGCGGCCGACGCCGCGGCATTCGAATCCGAATTTGATTCGGCCGTCGTCGCCCAGGCGTTGCTCCGCGAAAGCGAATTGCTGTGCAACGTCGCGGCCCGCTCTCTGCCAGCCGGCGATGCCATCGCCCCGACGCCGCGATCGCAACCGCCACTCGAAACCACGATCACGACGACACGAACGCGGCAACGAGTCATGCTGCTGATCACGTCGCTCGCGGCCAGCATCCTGGTCCTTTCGCTGTATCGGATGAACTCTCCGCAAAACCAGATCGACCGCAACGCGACCGCACTGAATCTCGAATCGATTCCCAACCCAGCGGCATTTGAATACGAACTGGCCAAGACCTGGGTTGATCCCGCCATCGACTGGGAAACGATCGATTGGCAGGCCGTCGACTGGGAGACGACAGACCTGAACGGTGAAGCGGCGGATGATGCGAGCGAAGCGGTCGACGACGATTCATTTTCTTGGATGGTGGTGGCCGTCGAAGCGGCGATGGGCGAGGGAGAGCGGAATGAAGGTTGAACGAGGACCACGCCGGATCCTGCATCTGGCCTGCATTCTGGGCATTTTCGGATCTGCCATGCCGCCGGTGCACGCACCACTTCTGGGCGCTGACAACCCGCCTCAATCGAAATTGGAAAAAGCGGGACCGCAACCCACGCTTGCCACCGAACGCGAGCAAGCGGTACTGCAGATGGTCCACGACCACCTGCCCGAAATCAAAGTCCTGCTCGACCAACTGCGCGAAAAAGAACCCAAACAATACGGCATCGCCATCAGCAACTTGGCCAAGTCGTCGCGGCGATTGCAAACCGCGAAAAAGCGTGGCGAAGAAGCGTTTGAATTGGAAGTCCACGTCGTGCAAGCACAATCGGCTATCAACCTGTTGGTCGCCAAGTTGAAAATCCGTGACAACAAGAAAGACCGCGCGGCACTGCGTGAAGCGACCAAGCGATTGGAATTGGCCCAGATCGCGCGTGCCAGCTTCGAAGTCGAACAAATCCGATCACGACTCGACAAACTGAACGAACAACTCGAAACCGCTGAAAAGCGACTCGACGAAAAACAGTCCAATTTGGACGACAACATCCAGAAGGGTTTCCAAACCTACCTGCGGAAATCCGGACGAAAAGAATAGCCGTTGATGACGCCGCTTGTTCCCCCGCGTCGATTACCGCTCTTTCCTTCCCCTTCCCTCCCACCGACCTGCCTGAATCCCATGAAACAGCTTTCATCACGTCTGTTGGTCTGCTGCTTGGCGGCCGCCGCGACTGCCGTCGTCGGCATCGGCGTCGCAACGGCGGAGCCGATTTCGCCCATCCGGTCGGACCAACACAGCGACGATGTCGTCACGCTCCCGACTGCTTCGATCCAATCGCGTTTTTCCGACGCGGACGTCGACGAAGTTCCGGACTTTCAAAAACACGTGATGCCCCTGCTCGGGCGTCTGGGATGCAACGGCCGAGCCTGCCACGGCTCCTTCCAAGGCCGAGGCGACTTTCAATTGTCGTTGTTCGGCTACGATTTCAGCGGCGACCACGCCGCGTTGTTGGCCGAAAACACCGGCCGGGTCGATCCCGATGACGTGGATGAAAGCCTGATCCTGGCCAAGCCAACCGATGCCGACATGCACGAAGGCGGGAAACGATTCGAAAAAGGCCAATGGCAGTACCGTGTGCTGCGGAACTGGATCGCCGACGGCGCGCGGTTCGACAAAGAGTCGTTCCAGTCGCTCGACAAGCTTCAAATCGAACCGGCTGAAATTCGCTTCGGTGACAACGCCGAAACGGTCTCGCTGACCGCCATCGCTCACTGGGCCGACGGCACCGTGGAAGACGTCACCGCACTGTGTCGATTCAGCAGCAACGACGATTCGATCGCCGCGATCGACGCCGAAGGGAACGTCCAATCCGGTGACGCCGGCGACACCCACGTCGTCGTCTACTACGACAATGCCGTTGTGCCTGTTCCGGTCCTGCGCCCGATCTCCGCCGCCCCCAGCCAGACCGCCAGGGACGCCGCCGAATCGATCGCCCAAGGCGAACCGACCCACGCGATCGACGTGCTGGTCCGGCAAAAGCTGGACAAACTCGGCGTCGTCGCCTCCGACATCTGCACCGACGCCGAATTCATCCGCCGAGCGTCGCTGGACATCACCGGCGTGCTGCCGGCGGGAGAACGCGTCGCCGCCTTCCTGGCCGACGACGCCCCCGACAAACGCCAGCGGTTGATCGACGAACTGCTTCGATCACCCGCCTACGGCGCCTGGTGGGCCACTCGCTTGAGCGACTGGACGGGCAACAACGCCGAACAGCTGAACAACGTGCTGCCGGTCCAAAACGTCGGCACCAAGCTGTGGTTCCACTGGCTGCGCAAACGCCTGCAAGACAACATGCCCTATGACCAAATCATCGAAGGCATCGTCAGCGCCAATTCACTTGAAGAAGACGAAAGTTATCTCGAATACTGTCGCGAAATGACTGAGATCTGCGGCGGGGATTACGAACGCTTTGCCGATCGTGAGAGCATGCCGCTGTATTGGTCGCGGCGGAATTTCCAAAAACCCGAAGACCGCGCGATCGGATTCGCCTACACCTTCCTGGGCGTTCGGATCGAGTGCGCCCAATGCCACAAACACCCCTTCGATCAGTGGTCCAAACAAGACTTTGACGATTTTTCAAAGCTGTTCGGCGTGGTGCGATCCGGCAACGCCAACCAAGTCTCCCCGGAATCCAAAAAGGCCCGCGAGGAGTTGATGGAGAAACTGACCGGAGGCGAAAAGCTGAACGGGGGTGAGCTGCGCCGCAAGATTCAGCAAGCCGCCCGATCCGGCGAAGTCGTCCCGTTCGGCGAACTTTACATCACCACCCGCGGCCTGAGCGACGCGCAAAAGAAACAACGTGCGAACGCTAAGAAGAAAGGACGCAAGCTGCCGCCGGTTCGCGTTCCCACCGGAAAAATTCTCGGCATCGACCAGGCCCTCGAGCTGGACGATGATCCGCGGCCGGCCCTGATGCAATGGCTGCGTGACGAATCCAATCCCTACTTTGCCAAAGCGATCGTCAATCGCGTCTGGGGAAACTACTTCGGCAGCGGCATCGTCGATCCGACCGACGACATGAACCTGGCTAACCCGCCCAGCAACGCCGCACTATTAGATCATTTGGCCGGCGAGTTCATCGCCCATGACTTTGACCTGAAATGGCTGCACCGCGAGATCGTCTCCAGCGACACCTACCAGCGAAGCTCGGCGACGAATTCCACCAACGCCGGTGATCGCAAGAACTTTTCGCACCACATCCCCCGTCGTCTGCCCGCCGAAGTCGTTTACGACATGGTGGTGCTGGCGACCGGATCGACCGAAAAAGCCTCCCAACTGCGCGGTGAGCTTGACCAGATGGCCATCGCCGACGGCAAAGCCCGACGCCGTAACGGTTCGGATTTCGCACTGGAAGTCTTCGGCCAGTCGATCCGCGAAAGCAATTGCGACTGCGACCGCAGCGACGCACCGAGTTTGTTGCAATCGATTTATCTGCGAAATGACTCGGAAATGTACAACCGGATCGCCGCCCGCGACGGCTGGGTTGCCGAAGCCTGCAAGGAACTCGGAATCGCCGCGCCACGTGCCGGTGCTGGTACCGATCCCAAAGCCGCCGCGGCCGAACGTGCCGCCGAATCGATGCGGCGGCAAATGATCGGACGCGTCCGTCAATTCGCCAAGCTGCCCGAAGCGCGTCGCGAATCGATGAGAAAGAAGCTCGCCCAGCAATACAACAGCTACGCCAAAAAGCTTCGCAAAAACTATCACGTGCCCTCGTTGGACGAGCTGATCGCCGACCCGAATGGCTGGCCGGAACTGACACCGCCGCTTCACAGCGGCGACACCGATGCGGCGATCACGTCGGACCGAACGCTTCGAGAGGTGGTCGACGAGGCTTACCTGCGGACGCTCAGTCGTTACCCCGACGACGAAGAAATTCAAATCGCCGTCGACTACATCAACGAGTCGGAAAACAAGACCAATGGGATCGAGGGCCTGATGTGGGCCCTCGTGAACACCAAAGAATTCATCATCAGCCACTAAGCCGCCCTTCCCTCCCCTTCCCGTCTTTCATCCTTCCAATCGTTCTCCGGATAATCACTCATGAGATTTCATCAAACCTGCGATGGCGTTCGACGACGTGACGCTCTGAAGATCGGCACCCTGTCGGTCGGCGGCCTGACCCTGGCCGGTTACAACCGCTTGGCCGCCGCCGGACAGGTCGCACCCGGACACGCCGATCGGGCGATCTTTATCGAGCTGCCCGGTGGCCCATCTCACATGGACACGTTTGACCTGAAACCGAACGCGCCGGACACCCATCGCGGTTCCTTCAATCCGATTTCAACCAACGTTTCCGGTATTCAGATCTCCGAGCACTTGCCGAAACTGGCCCAGTGCATGGACAAGTTTGCGATCCTACGCGGGGTCAGCCACACCTTGGCCGCACACCGACTGGGACGCGAATACGTCAACACCGGCAGCAAGCCGATTCCCGCGTTGGAATACCCCAGCTTTGCCGCCGTGATGTCCAAGGAACAACCCGCCGATCCGGACATCCCCAGCGCCGTCGCCGTCCCCAAGGCCAGCCAAGGGCCCGGATTCCTGGGCATCCGCTACTCGCCGCTGGAAACCAATTCGGCGCCCAGCTTTGGACGGCCGTTCAATGTCCGCGGCATCTCGCTGCCCGGCGGCATCGGCGTAGACGAAATCAATCGCCGACAATCACTGCTGCAAAAACTCGATCGACGTTTTGCCGATCTGGAAAAGAACGACCAATTGCTGGACGGTCTGGACCAGTTCGGCGACCAGGCGTACTCGATGATCACTTCTTCGCGGGCACGATCGGCGTTCGACATCAGCCAGGAACCGGAAAGCTTTGCCCGCCAATTCGGCGAAGACTCGTTCGGCCAAAGCTGCATGCTTGCTCTGCGGCTGGTCGAATCCGGCGTCCGCTTCGTCACCGTCCAACTGGGCGGCTGGGACACACACACCGATAACTTCACCAAACTGAAAACCCAGAATCTGCCCAAGCTGGATGCCGGCCTGAGCGGTCTGCTCAACGGTCTGGAACAACGCGGCTTGCTCGGTTCGACGGCCGTTTACGTCACCGGTGAATTCGGACGCACACCGAAGATCAACACCCGATCGGCTGAAGGCGGACGCGACCACTATCCGCGTTGCATGTTCATGCTGATGGCCGGCGGCGGTGTGCGCGGCGGCCAAGTGATCGGCGAAAGTGATGACACGGCGTCGGGTCCGCGACACGAAGGCATCTCGCCCGATGACGTCGCAGCCAGCTTCTACCACAACCTGGGCATCGACCCGACGCTGGAATACGACAGCACGACCGGACGTCCGATCACCCTCGTCCGCGACGGCTCGATCATCAAGGACCTGTTTGCGTAGCGCGCGTCATCAGTCGAAATGATGCGCCGGAGCGAGGAACACCAGCGACACCAGCCCGAAGCACTAGCGAGAGGCGTCGGGTGGCCCTCGGCGCTGGCGACTTGAGCCCGATACCGCTTGATGATCGGGCCGCTCGCGCTGGCGCGAACCGGCTGATGTCAAACCATGATCAGCCGTTTGGCGCGAGCCTACGGGCCCTTCCCAGTTGAACGTTCGCGTGACGTGGCGGTCTGCGGCTCGCAGTCAGTCCTTTCCAATCGACCGCCGAGAATGCGGCCCTCGGCAACGCATACCGAAAGCCTTGGCGGCTCCCGCTACCCACCAAAAAAACAAGCTCGACGTGCGGACACGTCGAGCCTGTCGGTCGGGTTCGTTGGGCTGCAATGCTCCTTCGCGAAAGATCCCTCCTTCGCAAAAGGAGAAGGGCCATGGTGAAGCCCTCCCTGCCTCACCATGGCCCATCAGTGCTGGAACGATGGCACCGATCGTTCCACCCTCCCAATCCATGGTACCTGGAGTATCGGCACGCACGCCGCGATTCCTGTAGCGGTTTCGCGGCGTCGGCCGATTTTTTTCTTCGTCCAGGTCAGGCAGTTTGCTAGCAAAGGCGATTACGGCTTCCTCGCGAAGCGATTACGGCTTCCTAGCGACGCGATTACTGCGCGTTGCCGCCGGACCATTCGGCCGGCGCGGGGCCGCAATCGACCGGCGCTGCGGCACAGCCACCGTTGTCACAGGCGCCGTTGCAGCAGCCGCTCTTGCAGCAACCATGCGACTTGCCGTGGATCGACAGATCGATGTGGGGTTTGCAGCGGTTTTGGAATCCGTCCCAGACGTGGACGTTGCAGGCGTTGGAACGCCAGTATTGATAGAACGTCGACGTCGGCAATTGGGGCGGCATGTAGGGCTGGCACGATCCGGGTTGATACCGATGCCCGCAGTTGTGGCCGGCCGCTTGGCAATGGTGACCACAGCCAGAGTTGCATGATTGGCAGCTCGCGACCGTGGCGATCGGTGCGGCCGCAGCAACTTGATCGTGCGGTTGGTCGTCCGCCAGCGGGGCGGGCGGCGCGGGCAGCTTTTCCGCCGCCTGGGGCAGCGTCATCGCTTCAGCCGCCGGAGCGGTCGTCAACTCCGTCGCCTGGACCGGTTCATCGATGGCCTGGACGTTCTGGTCCACCAGAGTGGTCGCCCGCGGCTGGGCGATGTCCTGAAGCGGGGCCGGCGGCGTGACTTCGGGGACGCTGTCAAAATTGACGTCGGCCAGCAGCGCGTCGAAATCGCTTTTGGCTTGGGCTTGTCCGGCCGTCACGATTGCCCCGGCAAACATTGCTGCGAGGACCAATCGCGCGAAAGGGTTGCGAGTACGCATGAGATACATCCATGTGCTTTGGTGGAGGGGGAGAGGATCGACATGTCGTCGCGCCGCCTTGACCGGCGCAGCATCCATGCCTCTATCGGTTCTTTCACTGTAAGCTTTCCCGCGCATCGGGGTTGACGCAAACCGCCGGCGAGAAAACTTTGGAAAACCGGTCGCATGGTGAGCATGCATTCGAATCGACGCGACGTCTTTTTTCAGCCGTTAAACTGCCACTCGTCCGCGGGTCTTACCGGAGCGGAAAAACCGGACGCGGAGACAGCGAAATCACGGCGTCAAATGACTCAGGCGTCGGCTGAATCTTGATCCTCGGGCGAGATCACGCTCAGGACCGCCTGGCGGACCTGCGATTGACGTTCTTTCGATTCGACTTGCCGGCCGTCGGCTTCGGTCAGATAGAAAACGTCGGCGACCTGATCCAGGTGCGTGTCGATTTTTGCGAAGTGCAGCACCAGGTTCAGCTGCGAAAGCGCTGTGGCGACGCGGTACAGCAATCCGGTTTGGTCATAGGCGAACAGCGACAGGATCGTGAACCGATCCAACGTCTCGTTGTCCAAATCCACCTTGGTCGGCAGCACATTCAGCGTTTCGGATTCGTCTTTTTTGCCGACCGACCACTTTCGTTTGCGCGGCGGCAATGGTGCGTCCGGTGAGTCGAGCAAGTCCCTCACGCGCGACGAGACGGCATCCAGTCGCTCCGGCGGCGGTTGATCGGGGTAGTCGGGATCGGAGACCCAGAATTCATCCCAGACGATGTCTTCGAGCGTGACGATTTCGGCGCGCAAGATATCGATTCCGCAGGACATGAATGCACCGGCGACCCGGGCAAAGATGCCAACCCGGGTGTCGCCTTGGCGAAAGATGACGACGTAGCGCATCGCCGACGGGATCGGGTCGTATTGTGAAAAACACAGCGTGCGTTGGCCGGCGTCCAGTGCGGCGGCGACGTGGATCAACTGCGTCGCCAGATCTTCCGGTTTCTCCCGTCGCAACATCGACAACGGGATCTGGCGAAGCAGACCCAGACTGGTCGCCGCGGTCGTTTCATCCCCCAAGCACTCTCGGACCTGATGTCGAATCTCGTCTGCCAATTCGGCCTGATCGGCATCCAGGTCCCCGGTTTCGAAATAACGCCGGGTCCGCAGATACAGGTCTTCGATCAACTTCATCTTCCAATCGGTCAACACATCAGGACCGACCGCCGCCAGATCCGCGACCGAATGGATGATCAGCAACTCGAGCCGTCGGATCGACCCGACCTCTTTGGCGAACGCGATGACGATTTCGGGATCGTTCAAATCGTGGCGAAAGGCGACCGTGTTGACCGACAAGTGCTTCAACACCAGCCATTCCAGAATCTCGATGCTGCTGGCATCTAAATCCAACCGCTCGCCGGTTTTTCGCGCGATCCTTGCACCGACGATCGAATGATCCTCTTCGTAACCTTTGCCGATGTCGTGGATCAGGAGCGCCAGGTGCAACAACGTCTTGTCTTTCAACCGGCGATAGCGACGCCCCATCGCCGTCGGATCATCGGCGAAATCGGTCGCCACTTCGACGGCACGAATGCAGTGGGCGTCGACGGTGTATTTGTGATAGGCGTTGAACTGCAACAACCCGCGCGTGCGTTTGAAATCGGGAATCAACTGATCGATGATCCGCAGCTCGTGCAAGCGTCGCAGCAACGGCGCCAACCGACCGCCGCGGCTGAGCAGCGACAGGAATGCGCCCACCGATTCGGCGTCCGGGCGCGCCGGTTGCCGCTCCTGCATCGCCTTGCGAATCGTTTGCCAAGTGTGATGTCCGATCCGCCGGTTGTGATGATTGGCCAGACTCATGAACCGCAGGATCCGCGGCAGACTTAGCGAGAACTCGCGCAACTTCGACGCCTCGACCCAAATGTGTGTCGGGCCCATCAGCACATCGGTGCCGATCCGGCGGGCCCGAATCCGCTCGATGGCCTGACCGATCAGCGGCCGGCTGCGGTTGTCGTCGGCAAAGAACCGGGCGGCATAGCGGACGTCCCGCGTGACGTCAAAGTACTGCTGCATGAACGCTTCAACCGGCAGCACGCCTTCACGGCCCTTGTATCCCCAGGCCTTGGCGATCACCACTTGCGTCGCCCGGTCCAGGACATCCTGCGCCCGGTTCTCGCGAAAATGCAGTTCATTTCGCAACCGGATCAGAAAGTCATAGGCCCGCCGCAGCATCCGATAGTCTTCATCGGTCAGCGTTCCGAGTTTCAGCAATCGCTCCAGATCCACCTCGCCGTAACGGGCGAACCCGATCCAGCGAATCATCTGGATGTCACGCAATCCGCCGCGCGACTTTTTCACATTGGGTGTCAACAGATAGTTGGTGTCCCCCCACTTGCTCCGTTCCTCTTGACGGGCTTGGGTCAAATCGCGGACCAATCGACCGCCGCGACGGACCGCACCGTGTCGCAACGATTGAAAGAAGCGTTTAAAAACCTTCAAACTGCCGGCCAGGAACCGTGATTCGGTCAGCGACGTGAAGATGACCGGATCGGACCAAGACAGCGAACAGGCCTCGCGCGGGGTCCGCAGCGCGAAACCGACTTCCAATCCGATATCGACCAGATCGCGGGTCAACGCCTGGGCCAGTTTTTCAGCCACCGCGGTGGAGCGTCCGCGGACGATCAGCATCAGGTCGGCGTCCGAATACGGTGCCAGGTCGCGACGCCCGAATCCGCCGTGGGCCACCAACGCGACCCCCGCCGGTGTGGCCGAGTCAAAGTAGTCGGCGCAGGCCTGATTCCAGACCTCCAACACCAAGTCGTCATACAGATCGCTGACCAGGGTAGAGACCTGCGTCCCCCGCGACCCGCCATCATGTTGACGGCGACATCGCTCGCGTCCCTTGCGCAACATCTCGCGGCCGCGTAAGACAACATCCGAGAGCGAGGAACCAGCCATCAAGAATACGCCGCCTCGTGATTCATCAACACTTGATTTTGGGGTTGGGCTGCGAAAAGGGGGCGGGAACCGTTGGTGTGTTAGCCTCGAGGCGATTCCCGGTCGCTGCGACCGTGGGCGGCTAAAGCCCGCACACCAACACGTATGCCCGTGCCATTCGTTCCTGATCCCAAGTTGCGAATCAGCGCTGACGACCCCGGCGACGGAGTTTGCACCCGAACGGGGCACCGCCACCAAACCGCTCGGCAGGACGCTTTCGAGCGTTTTTTCGACGCGCTAGAGCGCCTCTTCGCCACGCTCACCGGTGCGGATCCGGATCGAATCTTCCAGGTTGGTGACGAAGATTTTTCCGTCGCCGATCTGACCGGTCTGTGCCGTTTGCAAAATCGTGTCGACCACCGTTTGCAGATTTTCGTCGGTGCAAATCACTTCGATTTTTACCTTGGGGACAAAATCGATCGCGTATTCCGTCCCCCGATAAATCTCCGTGTGCCCCTTCTGACGCCCGAAACCGCGCACCTCGCTGACCGTCATCCCGTGGATGCCCTGGTCCGTCAACGCGTTTTTGACATCTTCCAATTTGAAGTGCCGAACGATGCCTTCAACTTTTTTCACGTTTATGCCTCGGAGGATGCGGCTGGATTTCCAGTCCCATAGGGTGAACTCAGATCGTACGTCAGGCGGCCAGCCGATCGGCGGCCACACCACGTCTGTCCAATTGTAATCGGGTCAATTCTGTACTCTGCGTCAATTGGACTCGGATTCATTGTACACTCGCCTGCCGAAGTCCATCCAGCGGGTATCCCGGCGAGACGGATCGGCCCTACCGGCCCGGTCAGTCGGGCCCAGTCAGTCGGGCCCAGTCAGTTGGGCCCGGTCAGTTGGGCCCGATCAGTCGGGCCCGATCAGTCGGGCCCGATCAGTCGGTCCGATCAGTCCGGGCGCCGCCACGGCACGTCGGCGATCCCCGCCTGGGCATTCACTTGCCGGGACAATACAAACAGGTAGTCGCTCAGCCGGTTCAGGTAGACGATCACCGCGTCGGAGATCTCGACCCCCGACCGGTCGCCCAGCGTCACCACGCGTCGCTCGGCACGGCGACAAATCGCCCGGGCCAGGTGCAGCAGCGATGCGGCGTGCGTCCCACCGGGCAAAATGAATTGTTTCAACGGACTCAACCCGCTCTCGTGCTCGTCGATCCACGTCTCCATTCGGGCGACATGGGACGTCCCGATCACCCGCAGATCGTGCTCGTCCGGATCCGGGGTCGCCAATTCCGCCCCGATCGAAAACAGCTCGCGCTGAATCTGTTCCAATTGCCGGTCCAAGCCGTCGCCCACGCCGCCGGCCGAACGCACGCAACCCAGCGCCGCGTTGAGTTCGTCGACCGTCCCGTAAGCCTCGATCCTGGCATCGTCCTTGGAGACCCTCGGCCCCCCGAACAGTCCCGTGCTCCCGGCATCCCCGGTTCGCGTATAAATTTTCATGATGCACCCGGCTGGAATGGAATCTGTGGACGTTCTTTTTAGGGCGCTTCGCTCTGACGACAAGTCCGCCGCGGCCGAGAAACCTGAATTCGATTTCGCTGCCCCAGTTTTGCTGCCCCTGTTTTGATGACCCAGCTCAACAACCCACCGACCAAACGCGCTGCCGGTATCCTGCTGATCACGCGATCGGAGCCCCGGCAATTTCTGCTGATGCAACACCACGACCGTTGGGATTTGCCCAAAGGACATTGCGATCGGGGCGAATCGGACCTGCAAACGGCGTTGCGGGAAACCGAGGAAGAAACGGGGTTGGCCGCCGATGACATCCAGATCGACCCCGACTTTCGATTCGAACTGAGTTATCCGGTCCGATACAAACGCCACGGCGACCAAACGTTTCTTAAAACCGTCGTCTACCTGCTCGGCAGCGTCGAATCGGCCTTCAACCCCACGCTGACCGAACACCCGGGATTCCGCTGGTTTCCCTGGAATCCGCCTCACCAGATCCAGACCCAAACGATCGATCCGCTGTTGCAAGCCGTCGCCAAGCACTTGGAACGCCCCGAAAGTCAATCGGCCCCATAACTCGCGCCGCGGATTTCAATCTCGATCTCGGCCAGACGCCGAAACACCTTCGCCAGCTCACGGCTCAAATCCGCATCCCCGGCCGGTCGGCTCAAACCAATCTGATCGGCGCGATTGATTCGCGACGAGATCGGATCGATCGAAATCCACTCGCCGTCGATCGATGCCACCACCCAGGCGTCCAGATTCATCCTCAATCGGTCGCCAGCCGATGGCCCCCCCGCGGATGTCCCGTCCGTGCGGGATCGCGAGAGCCCGAACACGACCCGGGCCGGAATCTGCCGGGCGCGCAGCAACGCCGTGATCAAAATGGCGTGGTCGATCGCACCACCTTGGCCGGAACGGACAATTGCCGATGCCGGACGCAAATCGCCTTGAGGGATCAACGCCAGGTCGTTCTGAACCAGCCGCGCCAGTTCCTGGGCCAGATCGCCGACCGGTAGCTCGCCGATCGCGCCGGCCATGCGGATCACCGAGGCATGGCCGGTGTCGATGATCTCCGTCGCGGCCGTATCGATCGGCAGGACAACCGACCGGTCCTGCTGAAACCCCGCCGGTGCCTTCCTCTGGGTCGACACCAACACGTGCACTCCGTCGCCGCGCTCGCGCACGGATTGCCCCGCGACCGCCGGAATGAATTCAGCCGCGGCCGGGTCGGCCTTGCTGCCCGCTTCGGATTCCGGCCGGTCTTGCGATCGCGACGCGTCGACGACCACATACGCGACCTCCGTCGGATCGGCATCCCGGCGCAGCGACCCCGCGACGCTGAAAGCCACTTTCCCGTCGTCCGGTTGATCGAACAAATCGCCGGCCGTCACGCGGTCGGTCCGAAACGATTCCAGCCTAAGCCCGAGGTGCAGCGATTTTTCGATCACGCCCTGGTCGTCGATCCAGACGACCAACGAATCGACTTGCTGTCCGTCTTGAAAGGTCGCCACGTCGACCTCGCGCAGGGTCCGATAGCTGCCGCTGAGCATCGGCACCGATGCCGCGCCGGTACAACGCAACTCGATCACTCCGATCGACTGAAGCGAGGGCATCAAGACGGACAGCCGTCGTGTTTGGCCGGTTTCGATTCCCCGCCGTCGCAACGTCTGTTCCAGCGCGAACAGCCCGCGTGTCTTCGCCGGCCAATCCAGCTGGTTGCTCTTCTGTCCGCCTTCGCCCGTCGTGGTGACCGTCAGTTTCTGTTGGTTGCGTGTTCCGCGAGCCGAGGAGGAGATCGGTCCGGCGTGCACGTCGCTGCTAAAACTTCGAAGCGCCCCGTCAACCGACTCGACGCTGGTAAGTGTGATGCGACGAACGAACGAGGCGTTGCCGGTCCGAAAGATCATCCGCTCCCGACGACTGTATCGGGCTTCGGTCGCCGCGGCAAAGTCGATGCCGTCGATCACCGCATCGGCTTTGATTTCCGTCACTCCCACGACTTGGCTGCCGAAGCGATGCACGTACCACGCACCCCAATCCCCTTCGAAGGATTCTTGCGGAGATGGATCCGTTTCCGCGACCGTTTCGCTTTCCGCTGTTTCGCCGCGTTCGATCTGTTCCGTCTCCGCGGCGGGCTGCCCGATCGGTGGTCGCGGCGGAATCAAATCCTTGCAGCCCGAAGTGGCCAACAGACCACTCGACAAAATCATTGCCCCCAGCGCCCCAACCGACCACTGTGGGAAAGGCCTTTGCCGCACACGGTCGACAGCCATCAGCAATTGCGCATTCAAGACGCGGACCACCAGTATTCTCACGGAGAAAAACGAATCGCGACGCTCTCATCGCCACGATTGCAATCTATCACGCCGAGACGCCTATGGCATAGACGCAACACGAATCGCCTCGCGGGCACGTCTGGCACTGCGGAATGATGCCTTTGGACAACACGTTTAACTCAAGCGAAGGAGTCCGATTGCAGGGATCGATCCGGTCGATTCGCCTGATCCGAACATGCCTGAACGATTTCATGGGGCGAGAGATCCGGTTTGGCGAAACGTTGCGCCACGGCCATCACATGACCTAGCGTTGGCTGTAGACCGAGGCGGAGGTTGACTTCGCCCGATCTTCATAGTTCCCGTGACCATCCCCCCCGCGATAAGAACCGGACCGCCTGACATGGGCTTTTTGAAACGCATCCTCCGCAACAATACCGTCGAAGACACAGGGTCGATCTTCACACCGGGTAGCTTTGAAGCGTTGACGGAGGAGGAGCTGCAAACGCATATGGGTATCGACACCTACGGTGCGTTCGACCTGACCGATGCGATCCGGCCTTCGTATGACTTGCAAGTCGTGCCTCGCCAGGGTTTCCGCTTCGACGAATACGTCGACGATAACAGTCAAGTCCGCACCCCGGTCATCATGGCCGCGGCGACGCGACATCGGATCATGGACCTGTTTCTGGACCTGATCGACAAACTGGGGCCCGTCGTCGATGTCGTGCTGGAAACCAGCCACCATTTCGCACCCAACCAGCAGGACCTTTATCGCGAGCACATCGATGTGCCCGTCCTGAAAAGCATTTTGCTGGACCACGAAGACCTGCTGCTCAACGACGGCTGCACCGGCATCGCGGTGATCAATCCGGGACGACGCCAGGAAGTTCAATTGGACGAGCACAAGTTGATGATCATCTATGGTCGCCCGCTGGAACAGTTTGAACAAACGCTGATCGCGTCGGACGTCTATCCCGATGAAAACATCAAGTTCATCACCGAAGCGGAACATGTCCACAGCAGCAGCGAAGCTTACTTTGACAAGTTCAACACGCTCAAACACCGCCTGGGCATGGACAGCGACGACCAGTCGGGCTGCTGCTAGCGGGGATCGCGGTCGACCGAAGTGTCGTTTCCACGAGGCTGGAGCCCGAAGGCTTGCGCCATTCGGCTGACCTCCGTTTGACATCAGCCGGTTCGCGCAAGCGTCCGGGCATCGACGTAGCAGTATCGGGCGTCGCCCCCGGTCGGGTTGCCGTTTGAGGGTCCCGTGAACTAGGATTCGCGAAGACATCCGCATCGCCCGCCTCGCAGGACTTCGCCATCATGATTCTGGTTTTGAGCGCCAGTTTGAACCCTGGCAGCCGCAGCCGCATTCTCGCCAGCGCGTGCCGAGAGAAACTTGAAGCCGCCCGACGCGATGTCGCCTGGTTCGATCTCGCCGCGACCCCGCTGCCGTTTTGTGACGGTGCCGCCGCCTACGGACACCCCAAAGTCATCGACCTGGGAAACCTGATCGAATCGGCCGATGCCATCTTCATCGCGTCCCCGGTGTACAACTTTGACGTCAATGCGGCGATCAAAAACGCTGTCGAGCTGACCGGAAAGAAATGGACCGGGAAAGTCGTCGCGATGATGCTGGCCGCCGGCGGGGCGGGCAGCTACATGAGCGCGATGGGATTGGCCAACAGCCTGATGCTGGATTTCCGCTGCCACATCGTCCCCAGGTTCGTCTACGCCACCGGCGAATCCTTCGAAGGCGACAAGCTTGCCGACGAAGACATCCAGTCGCGTGTCGACCTGCTGGTCACCGAAACCCTGCGTCTGGCCGACGCCCTGGCACCGGGCGTCTGAACAGCGCACGTTGGTGTCTCGCCTTCAGGCGACCGTCCAGCTTAGGGCGATGCTTTTCTCGCGGTACGATGGCCCTTCCGAGCCGTCGCCCGTGGGGCTCTGCGCGACGACCTAGAAAGGACGTCGTACACCCATCCACCGACCACCTACCCACGATAAACCCCGTTGGCCTGGATATATGCCTCGACCGATCGGGGCACGCGGTGGCGAATGCTACTCCCCTGCCCTGCCCTGCTCCGAATCTCGCTGCTGGAAATCTCAATCACCGGCATGTTGATCACGCAACCACGAAAGCGTTCGATCCGGTCTTCGCTGACGAGCCCCTTGAGCACCGAAAAATCGATTTGCTCTTCGCCGCCGCGCTGAACCACCGCCAACGATACCCGCGAAAGCAACGCCTCCGGCTGATGCCAGCGACGCATCGATGCCAACGAATCGCTGCCGATGATCAGATACATCTCGGCGCCGGGATGCTCCTGCTGCAACTCCGCGATGGTGTCCACGGTGTAGCTGACGCCCGCACGATGAAGCTCGCGTGTATCGACCTCGTGCCCGGGACGCCCCGCGATGGCCAGCCGCAACATCTCCACCCGTTGGTCATCGCTGGCAACTGGTCCGTCCGGCTTAAGCGGCTGCGTCGCGGTCGGGATCCACAGCAACCGGTCCAGATCCAGGGCTTCCGTCGCGGTTTCGGCGATCCACAAGTGTCCCACGTGAACAGGATCAAACGACCCGCCAAAGACTCCGATGCGCATCTCCATGGCTCCGTTACTCTTGCTGGTGATTTCGCTGGCTGTTTTTTGCTGCCAACCGCTGCGATCAACAACTCACTCAAGTCCATGTTGTCGCCTTCGGCCTCGCATTTGACCACCCGTGTCAGTCCGATCGGAACGATGAAGTGACTGATCCGACGGTCCCAAATCTCCAGGAATGCTTTATGCTGACAGGCGACGCCCCCCACGCTGCAACCTCCGCCGGCCCGATCCCCATGCCGTCCGCCGTTCCCCCCCAACGCCCCAACGACACGCGCCCTGGCGACAGAAATCCAAACGATACCGCTGCCCCTGGCGATGGCCTCGGTGAAGTCTCCGGCAGCCTTTCCGCACCCGGATTTCTATCTTCCGGCGATGACGCAGCCGATGCCGGAGACGCCGCCCAGAATCGCGGCGCCCAGAATCGCGGCGCTCAACACAAGAGCGGCGCTCAGCACGAAGCCACCCAGGGACAGTTGTTCGAAACCGATCCCCCGCCCTGGGAATTGGCGGTCGAAGAGGACGTGGCGGTCGCGAGCGTCGTGTTTCGCGACGCGCCCTACGGCCCCTACGATTATCGCATCCCGGCAGAGATGCGGGACCAGCTTCACCCCGGCATGCGGGTGCATGTGCCGCTGGGCCGACGCAAACGCCCGACCGTCGGCTGGTGCATCGAAACCAAGATCGGCAGCCAGAGCGGCAAATCGCTCAGCGACGTCGCCGAAATCCTGGACGATGCTCCGCTATGCGATCGGCCGTTGGTGCGGCTGGTGACGTGGATGAGTCATTACTATCAGTCACCGGCCGGACAGGTCTTTGACGCGTTGATACCGTCCAGCGTTCGTGCAAGTGCGGGGACTCGTGAACGGACCTACCTGACCCCCGCGCCGTCGACGGCCGATGAATCCGTCGTCGACGCGCTGCCAAAGAAGCAACAGCGGGCGCTGCGATTGTTGATCACGGCTGGCAAACCGATGACGGCCTCACAACTCATGGTGCACGCCGAGTGCACCGCGGCGCCGATCAACGCGCTGCGAAAGAAGGGGCTCCTGTCCGAGGACACACGCCGCGAAATGGCGACCTCGATGCCCGTCCGCTGGCAGACCAGCGACGGGGAAAAGACCGAGGCGCATGAACTGACCGACGATCAATCCCTCGCCTTGCAGCGGATCACCGCAGCCCTCGATGCGGCGGCCGCCAAAACGCTGCTGCTGCACGGCGTGACCGGCAGCGGAAAAACAGAGGTCTACATCCGTGCGATCGAGCACGTCGTCAAATTCGGCCGCGCCGCGATCGTGCTGGTGCCCGAAATCAGTCTGACCCCGCAAACCCGAGGACGATTCGAACGACGCTTCGCCTCGGTCGCGGTGCTGCACAGCCAAATGACGCCGGCCGAACGTCACTTCCAATGGCAACGCATCCGACGCGGCGAAGTCCAAGTCGTCGTCGGCCCCCGCAGCGCCGTCTTCGCACCGCTGCCACGGTTGGGACTGATCATCCTGGACGAAGAACACGACGGGTCGTTCAAACAAGACAGCCAGCCTCGCTACCACGCACGCAAGGTCGCCTACGCCCGCGCCCAATCCCTAAAAATCCCCTTGTTGCTCGGCAGCGCCACGCCCTCGCTGGAATCCTGGCACGCCACCCAATCCGGCCACGCCGAATTGATCTCCATGCCCAGCCGCGTCGGCAACCGCCCGATGCCCGACGTCCAACTGGTCGACCTGAGGATCAAGGACGAACGGTCCCGGGGCGGCGCGATCAGCCGTCAATTGCACCTGGCCGTCAACGAAACCCTGCGCGAAAACGGGCAAGTCATCCTGCTGCTCAACCGCCGCGGCTTTGCCACCACCATCCAATGCCCCTCCTGCGGTCACGTCGTCGCCTGCCCGGACTGTGAAATGCCACTGACCCATCACCGCGACGGCGGCAAAGCGGTCTGCCACTACTGCGACTACACCATCGCCACGCCACCGTGGTGCCCGGAGTGCCGCTTTGACGGGATCCGGTACGGTGGACTGGGCACGCAGAAACTGGAGGTCGAAGTCAAGGCTCGGTTCCCCGATGCCCGTGTCGCACGGATGGACAGCGACACGATGCGCCGCCCGGGTAGCCACCAAAAAGTCCTCTCGGCGTTTCGCAGCGGCGAGCTGGACCTGTTGCTCGGAACCCAGATGATCGCCAAAGGCCTGGATTTCCCCAACGTGCTGCTGGTCGGCGTGATCAATGCCGATGCGGCGCTGCACTTTCCCGATTTCCGCGCGGGCGAACGCACCTTTCAACTGGTCACCCAGGTCGCCGGACGAACCGGCCGGGGCAACCGCGGCGGACGCGTCATCGTGCAAACCTTTTCACCCGAACACATGGCCATCCAAGCCGCCTCGCGTCACGATTACCTGCAATTCGCCAACGCGGAGATCGCCAACCGACGAAAATTCAATTACCCGCCGCTGGGCAGCGTGGCCCGGATCATCATTCGCGGCACCGTCGAAGACGTCACCGAGGCGACCGCGAACTCGCTGCTGCTGCGGTTGGAATCGGCTCGCGAACGCCTCGGCGCGGAAGTCCGTCTGCTCGGCCCCGCCCCGCCGCCGATCGCCAAGCTCCGCGGCAAGTATCGGTTCCACCTGTTGCTTCAATCACTGGACCCGCTGCAATTGGGCGCGACGATTCGCATGGCGACCAAGACCTTCAAGATCCCCGAAAAAGACGATGTGCAGTACGTGATCGACATCGACCCGATGGACATGCTGTAGGGCCCGGCTACTTCGCCTTCTTGTTCCGCGCCGCGATCTTCTTCATCTTCTTGACCTGATCCTCACCGACCACCCAGCCGCGACAATCCCGCGCGCCACATCGACAGCGGGGGATCCACCATTGGGCATCCCACTGGTAATCGAAACAGAGTTCCGTCCCCGCTTCAATGTTGCAGCGGGCGATCAGGCCGTTGGTCGTCGCGGTGACCTGCACCAGATCACAATTCGGACTGCAGGAGTGATTGATAAAGGCACCGGGGATGACCGGTTCCAAATACCAATCGTCCTCCAAATGCATCGCATAGGTGGATCCGTCATATTCGGCTGCCGGAATCAACTGGCCCTTGATTTCGATGACCAGTTCGCCGGGGAGAAACTGACGCGCGGCGAACACACCACAGCCCAGCTTTCCGCCATGATCGTACACGTACACGTCACGATCTTCATATCGGCGATACCCGTAATCCTGATCGACAACCGACTGCAACTTCTTCCGTCGTTTCTTTGACAGTTCCATCTCTTGCCCAACCCAAACTTAACCACCTTGCGTCACGCAAACATACCTGACGCTTGCGACACATCAATCATCAATCGCACAAAGATACTGTTTTGATAGCCGCATGTTGAGTCATCAAGAATGACCTGACGGTCTTCCACCCTTGGCGTACGGTAAAGCGAGACTTGACGCCAAAGCGTCTGCCCCCAAGTCACTCGACGTCGAAGGTAGCGACGTCGGGCAGCGGCGGCACGACGCTTGGTAGAAAATCTTCGCATTGGTGTAAGACGCCATGCATCGCGTGGTACCCCATGTTGTAGACCGCAGCCTGCCTGGCCGACGATCACGACGCGTGCTTGCGATCGCCCCGAAGGCTGTGCCAGACGCCCGATTCAATCCACCACTGACAGGAGCATCTCCATGTCGATCGACGTTCAAAACCAAACCGTCTTGATCACCGGTGCAAACCGCGGCATCGGAAAGGCAATCTTGGAAACCGCGATCGCCCAGGGGGCCAAAAAGGTGTACGCAGCCGTGCGGGACCCGGATTCCGTGGCCGGTCTGGTGGCCGAGTATGGCGATCAGGTCGTGCCCATCGCCGTCGATTTGCAAGCCCCCACATCGATCGACGACGCGGCCGCGGTTGCCACCGACGTCAACATCGTCATCAACAACGCCGGCATCCTGAGAACCAATGATGTGCTGTCCCCCGAAGTCTTCGCCGATTATGAAGCGGAACACCGAACCAATGTGCTGGGATTGCTGCATGTCGCCCAGGCATTCGCACCGGTATTGAAAGCCAACGGAGGCGGCGCGCTGGTCCAACTCAATTCGGTCGTTTCGATCAAGTCGTTTGTGGACTTCGCCTCGTACTCCGCCTCCAAAGCGGCCAGTTATTCGTTGACCCAGGCGCTGCGCGAACGGCTGGCCGGCCAACACACGGCGGTCGTCAGCGTTCACCCGGGGCCGATCAAGACCGACATGGCCCACACCGCGGGCTTGGAAGAGTCCGCGGATTCGCCTGCGGTGGTCGCCGAAGGGATCTTTGCGGCCCTCCGCGAAGATCGATTCCACGTGTTCCCCGACGCGATGGCAAAAGAATTCGAATCGGCCTACCAGAGCTATGCCAAATCCTTCATCGAGGCGGAGATCGCCGAGTCGACCTGAGCGGAATCTCGCCGCGGATCGCAAAACAGAATCTTGGCCCCCGAGACGCTTACCGACGGTACATCCCTCGCTACAATTTGGACTGCCACCATTATTCGTCCTCGGCGAAGGTCCTGGAGATGCGCGATTCTGAATTCGAATTCACCCGATCGGAAACCTTCGGATTGACCGATGTCGGAATCAAACGCGCGGTGAACCAGGACCAGTTCCTGATCGCGGAATTGAGCAAATCGATGCTCGTTTCCGCGTCCAGTTTGGCGGAGATCAGCACCGGGCGTTTCTTCGGCGGCATTCAAGGCCAAGTCCTGTTGGTCGCCGACGGGATGGGCGGTCACGCGGCCGGCGAAAAAGCCAGCAGCATCGTGCTGCAACACCTGATCGGCCGACTGCTTAACAGTGTCCACTGGTTCTTCCAGTCCGACACCGGATCGGAAGAAGAGTTCATCAACGGACTGCGAAATCTGTTGCGGGACGCTCACAGCCGACTGCTGGCCGAGTCGCGCGAAGACCATGAGGCGGCCGGGATGGGAACCACGCTGACGATGGCCTACATCCACTGGCCGACCATGTACGTCGTCCATGCCGGCGACAGCCGATGCTACCTGATCCGCGACGGCGCGGCGCGGCAAATCACGACCGACCACACCCTGGCCCGACAGATGGTCGAAGCGGGCGGGATGAAACCCGAAGACGAAGCCGGCAGCCGCTGGAGCAATATCCTGTGGAACGTCGTCGGCGGAAACAACCAGCGAAGTCTGCTCGCGGAAGTGCATCGCGTCGATCTCCAGGAAAACGATTCCGTCGTGCTGTGCAGCGATGGACTGTACCGCTACCTGGACGCCGATCACCTGCCGGTCATGCTGGCCCACGAACCCGACGCATCGGTGGTGTGCCAACAACTGGTCGACCTTGCCAACCAACGCGGCGGCGAAGACAACATCACCGTGATCGTTTCTCACCCGACGCCCCGAAGACACTTGGCCGCCAACGGGTCCATGATCGAAAGCGATCCGGCGTGCAAAGAAACCTTCCCCGACGTCCAAGACGATCCCGAGGTTTGATCCGCTGTCCGCCGTTTCGTCTTCCCACGGTCGGATCGCTTGGCTCGGCCCCGTCTGCGGCATCGCCTCGGCCGTCCTGTACACCCTGACCAATATCGCATTGCGAAATTGTGTCGACGTAGACGCCTACCTCGTCTCGGCCGTCAAAGCCGCACCGACGGTCATCGTGATGGGACCGATCGTCGGCTGGCTTTCGGTCCGTCCATCGCCGACGCATCGTCCGACGGCGACGATCGCCCGAGCAGCGTTGCGGCGATTTCCGCAATTCATCCTGGCATCCTTTCTGGCACAATTCTTCGGAAACGCCGCCTTCCAAAAGGCACTCGAGCGGATCGGTTTGGCCGCGTCGGTTCCGATCACCCTGGGAGTGCTGATCGTCGGCGGGGCCATTTTGGGCGCCGTCCTGTTGAAGGAACCTGTCAGCCGTCGCAAAGTCGTCGCCATGGTGACCTTGATCACCGCCGTCGTGGTGCTGTCGATCCCGGATCGCGAAGTATCCGAACCTCGCGAGATCGAATCCGTCACAACCTCCAGCGCTGAGGCGGATCTGCCCGAGGCGATCGACGTGGTCGTCGGATCTCTGTGGGCCGCGGTCTCCGGACTGGCCTATGCCTTCTTTGGCGTGACGATGCGGCAGACGCTGCAAACCGGAATCCCGGCTCGCAACCTGATGCTCGTCAGTGGGTTGACCGGCAGCATCGCGCTGTGGGCGTTCTGTTTCGTCACGCTGGGGACCGCAACGATCACGTCGACCAGTCCGTCCCAGTGGGCGCTGATGTTCACCGCAGGCTTCTTGAACTTTTCCGCCTTCGTTGCCATCACCACCGCCCTGAGACTGCTTCCGGTCGTTGCCGTGAACTTGATCAATGCGTCTCAGGTGGCGATGGCCGGGGTGGCCGGCGTGATCCTGTTCAACGAACCCATCACGATTCAGCTTGCCATCGGAATCAGCTTGACCTTCATCGGCTTGATCATCCTGGCTCGCCGCACGCGCGCCCCGATCGTGATCACCGACTAGTGGTCCGTCTCGCCTTCAGATTCGGGCCAGCAGGAGCGGACGAGGCAGTTGCGAAAAAAGAGTGCATTTCGCAGTACCTTTTTCATACGGCACGGTTTAAGTATCGGATCGCTCACACAACATCCGTTCAGGCGAACCGGCAACCCCGTCGGTCGCCCCGTTGACGGCGTGCTCTGGTGTCAGCGGCCTTACCTCCCCTTGGTTGTGTTCCCCCCCAATAAAGAATTCGCGATGAAGAAATCAATCCTCGCCGTGGCCTGCGCCCTGCTGATCACCCCCTCGTCGTTCGCCCAAGATGCCCCCGCAAAGAAAGGCAAGAAAGGCCAGGCGGCCCGAAACGCCCCGGCGGCCGTCGTGCTCAAGCAGCTCAGCGATGTCGGGCTGACCGATGAACAGAAAGCCAAAATCCAGACGATGGCAAAAAAAACAGCCGCCGAAACACAAGCCGCCCTCAAAGAAGCCGGCATCACCCCGGCCATCATGAAACAGCGAGTCGCCGCTCAACGTGAGCTGAAAGACAGCGGCAAGAAACCGGCCGAGATCCAGGCGGCCATTCACGAAAAGCTCGGCCTGACCCAAGATCAAATTGCCGTGCTGAAAAAGTCCAACGCGATGCGGACCGCCCTGCTTAAGGACGCCGTCGCTTTGCTGACCGAAGAGCAAAAAGCCAAATTGCCCGAGCGACTTGTCAAAATGACCAGCCGCGGCGGCGATGCGAAAGGCAAGGGAAAAGGAAAGAAGAAAAAGCAGGACGAGAACAACTGATCCGCGCCGACCAATCGTCTCGGTCGAAGCATCAAGTGAACGGACGCACGCCCGTTGAGTGCCGGTGTCCAGGGCGTTCAAGCGAACTATACCGGTTATGCGGTCGTCCCGCCGGCAGGCAAAGACTGACCGGCAAGGATGCCGATGAGACCCAGGCGAGCGAACGGTTTGTCGTCTCGGAATACTCAAGAACCGTTGTCCCGAACGATTGCGAGCCATCATTCGAAACCCCCAGCGGCTGTGAATGCACCCCCAGCCGCCATTTGCAATCTCCCCAACCGGCGGAAGGAACTGCCTTATCATGCGATGCACTAGCTTTTATGGACGTTTGCTGATCGCTGCTGCTCTGATGTCGGTCACCACGACTTCGGTCAGCGCGAAATGGACCGATCACTGGAATAATTTTTGGCACAAGGTCGGAGTCGGATACGAACGCAACAACGCGTGGCCCGACCCCTACAACGAAATGGATGCCATGGCAGTGATCACTCCGTTCGAGGCGATGAAGCAGAACGGCTGGGTCCTGCACAACACCATCGGACCGCATCAATTCCGCGACGGTGATGGCGCCCTGAAGACCTCCGGCCAAGAAACCGTAGCCTGGATCGCTCGACAAGCTCCGTCTTCGCGTCGCCAAGTCTACATCGTGCGTGCCGCAACGCCGGAAGAAACCGAAGCCCGCATCGCCTCGGTGCGCGAATTGCTCGCACAACTTGACGGGCCCGGGCCGCAAACCACGGTCGCCATCACCGACCGCGTTCCGCCGACCGCTTCGGGTGCCTGGGCGACGAAGGTCAACCGCACCTGGTTGGAAGAATTGGCACCGCCCAAGCTGCCTTCCAGCAGCGCGGCGGGGACTTCCGCGGTCACCCAGCAATAGGCGACAACCCACGACTGCCCGGAGCGACCCACTGCGGCCGCCGATGCTAGCGAAGCAACTCTCATCTCTCCACCCGATGGCGGTTTCCCCTCTTCAGGGAAACCGCCTTTTTTCGTGGAATCTGAGTCGAACGCCAGAGCGAGTTGAAGTCAGTTTGACAATCGGCCGATCCCTACAATCGGTGCCATCGGACTCGCTTGGCCACCACGCCGCTTCGCCCTACTCGTTGACTCCGATTGTCACGGGAGAAACTTTGTCGTGACTGACCCAACCCAGACGTTTCGAAATCGACGACGAAACCGACTTTCCTCCGCGCTCGCGGCTTCCCTGGTGATCGGTTGCGTCGGATCCACCACCGGGTGCTCCAATTCCATCGGAACTCGCGTCGCTTCGTTGAACCCATTTTCCAGTGCCCCGGCAGATCCGAGCAGCGGTGCCAGCAGTTCGAACTGGTTGAGTGGCCCCAAGCACGTCGGCGCATCCATCGCAGGCACTGCGTCAAAGTCGCGTCAGACGGTCGCGGGTTGGTTCGGACGTTCCGACAAGAACGACCCCGACGTGCAGGAAGGCGACGCGACCGACCCGACGAGTTTGGCGCACAAGGCCGAAGTGACCCCGGAAGTCTTTGTCGCCAACGGACGACTGTGGGAATCCACCGGCAACTACGAAAAAGCCATGGAAAGCTACGCCAAGGCGCTCGAAAAACGGCCGAATGATCCCGACGCCCTGGCAAACATCGCTCGGCTTCATTTCCGACAAGAGAACAACGAAAAAGCGGCCGAGTACTTCGGCAAAGCGATCCAACAAAAACCCGACGACGCCGGGCTCTACAACGACCTGGGACTGACGCTCAGCAAACTCGGCAACCACAACGCGGCCGCAACCACCATCGAACAAGCACTTCGTCTTTCCCCGGGTTCCTCACGCTACGCCAACAACCTGGCCAGCGTGAAATTCCAGGCCGGTGACCCCACCGGTGCGTTGGAAGTCTTGGTGAAAAACAACAAACCAGCCGTCGCGCATTTCAACATGGCCTACCTGCACTACAAGCGTGGCCAACACTCCGAATCGACACGCCACCTGAACCAGGCGCTCGCCTACGCGCCCCAGGCCGCATCGGACGCGGCAACCAAACGTGCTGTCGAACGGTCCCGCGAACTGCTGGCCCAAATCGGAAATACCCCCGGAACGGCTTCTTCGGCGATCGCGATGGCCGGCTCCGCACAAGCGGACGGAAACCAAGCCGCCGCGGCAGCCGTGCAAGCTGCGGCAGCCGTCCAACAGGCCGCCCAGGGATTCCCCCAGGGATTCCCCCAGGGATTCCCCCAGGGCTTCACCCCGGGAACGCAGGTCCCGGGGTTCGAGAATGCCGTGCGTCCGGCCTCGACCGACAACGCGACCTTCAATTTCGGGAACGCGTCTTACAAATCGTCCGCACCGAATCAAAGCGTCAATCAAAACGCCGGATCGACCGCCCCGCAGGCCGCCACGACCGGCCATGGCAGCCGCAGCAACTCGAGCAATCCCGAAACGTTCGCCTTGCCGCCGAATTTCTCGATGCCCCAATAGGGGAATCATCCTGGCTCCCCTCTTCCCCAAAACCGCTTGATCGTTCTCTGGAATCACGAAAGAATTGATGGGTCACGCGTCGCGCCCCGGCGATCCTGACGATCGCCGCCTCGCGATCCTTGCAATCCACACCGGAGACACCCATCGTGAATCGAGTCCAGACTTGCCTCGTCGTCGCGTTCCTCCTGCCGCTGTCCACGGAGTCGTCGTCGCGAGCGTCTGCACAGACGCTCGTCGATTTTCGCGAAGCCGTCCGCAGCACTGAATCTGCATTGATGACCGTCGTCGTCGACGCGGCACACCAACAAGCGGAACAACCGCAAGGGCGCCGGATCGAAATCCTTCGTCCCGACGGCGCGCCGCTCAATCAGTTCCGCGGCGGGCTGCCGCGACGTGATATCGATCGTCGCCCGTTGGAAACCAACAGTGCGGCGTTTGCCATCGGCGATTCGATGATCGTCGCCTTCGTGGGTGATTCAGTGACCTCCGTGACCGTGCAAGCCGCGTCGGACGATCAAGCCGATGGCAAGGTTGTCGCGCTGGATCACGTGACCGGATTGGCCGTCATCCAGACGGACCTTGCCCCGGAATCCGGGCTGGTCGTCAGCGCCGCCGAAACCGAGCCCGGACAGCCCGTCGTCGCCGCCTGGATCACGGAGCGAGGCCTGGTGACCGATTCGGGAATGGTTTCCACACGTCCCATTGCGACCGCATCCGGTGTGGGCACCACACCGACGATCGACTTTGGGACCGGTCGGCAAATGACCGGTGCCCCCGTGATCGACGCCACCGGAATCGTGGTTGGTGTGCTTGTGCCGAGCCACACCGGCGGTCTGGTGTGCGTCCGTTCGACGCACCTGCTGCGGCTGATCGAGTCCGCCACCGGCGACACGCCAAAGGATTTGAAACGTGGCCTGATCGGCATCCAATTCGAAGGCGGCGGACCGCTGGTGCAACAGGTCAGCCCGGATTCCGCGGCCCAGCAAGCCGGCATCGCAGCGGGCGATCTGATCCGACGAGTCGGCCCAACATCAATCCGCGATTCCCAAGAGGTCGTCGCGGCGGTCGCCGATGCACGGGCCGGAGAGACATTGGAAATCACGGTCGTGCGCGGAGACCAAACCATCACGCTGCCCGTCACGCTCCAGGAGCATCCGGACCAACGGATTGCTCGACACCGACCGACCGATGGCACCCTGCCGCTGCAACAAGCCTTTGAACTCCGAGACGGGCAACTCGTCCCCCTGGAGATCGACCCGGACGCCGATCCGTTCCCACCAGGGATCCGAAGGTTTCCGATGGAAGATCTGTTCCGCAACTTCCAAGTCCCTGGCGGAGATCTCCAAACGCCGGGTGGACCGTTTTGGAGAACGCCGCGACCGGATGACGGCCAAGATGACGGAAAGGACTTGGAACGCAGCGATGTCGAAAAGACACTCAAAGAGCTGCAGCGCCAGATGGAACAGCTGAATCAACAACTCGGCACCGAAAGAGATTAAGCGGCGCCAGGCCGACATGATCTCGCGCTCGACCGATTTGACGAGAACGACAGGGTGAGGAGATTTCGGAGGTAAGAATATTTCCGAGCCGGCGAGGCCCTACCTGGGCTGTGCAAAATCTTGATTTTGCTGTGGTTCAGACTTCAAGCGAAATCATTCCGCGCTAAATGGTCGACTGACAGCATCCATCGGGCGACGAAACACGAGTGACATCAGCCGATTCGCGCAAGCGTTCGGGCCCCAGCGTCGATTGGAGGCCCGTAGGCTGGCGCCAACCGGCTGATCCCAAGAGGGTTTAGCGGAATCGAAAACGGCAAAATCTTCCTACCACGAAATCTTCCTACCACGAAACGCCACGGCGGTCGTTGGATAAAACCACAAGCACGTCCACCTCGGGCGTGGCGACGTGATCACTCGGCCCGTAGCGGGGCACAGACCAACTCCTTGTCATTCCGTGCGTAAATCATCCCCTCGGCAATCGCAGGATGCGACCACACGACACCTCCGCGGCGCCGAAGTTGCTGGAGCGTTGGAGAGATCAACTTGGACCGCGATCGGATCTCGATGCCGTCTCGTGAAAGCGTGGTGAACAGTAATTCGCCTTGATCATTCAGCATGATCTCGTCGTCACCGTTTCGAATGGTGTGCACCGTCGCCCAGCGGTTGATCGGGACCACCGATCGATCTTCCCAGATCCGGTCGCCGGTCACCAAGTCCAGACAGCGAAATTCGCCATAACTATCCGCTCCGTAGATCGCATCTCCCTTGATGATCGGGCCACTGATCATCGCGTGCAACGCGTCAGTGTTCTTCTCGTCTTGACCGATGCGATGCCACAGCTTTTTCGCGTTCGGACTGCTCATGTCCAATTCGATCAACATCGAACCGTCGTAGAACGACGAAACGAACAATCGATCACCGCTGACGACCGGCGTGGGGACGCCGATCGGCATGTTGCGCGGTTTCATCTCGATTGACCAGAACACGTTGCCGGTTCGCGGATCCAACCCGCTGACACTTTCGCCGGTCCAGCAAACGACGACGTCCTGGTCACCTTGCCGGATCATGATCGGCGCGCTGTATCCGGCTCGTTCATCCAAGGCTCTCCAACGCTCCTGGCCGCTGGCCAAATCAAACGCAACCAGACACGCCCCTCCGCGGCCGCCGGTCACTTGAATCACCATGTCATCGTGCACCAGCGGTGCCGCCGTGATGCCCCAATTCGGCATGCGAATCTGATAGTCCTGTTGCAGATCACGACTCCAGATGACTTGGCCGGTCCCGGCATCCAAACAATTCAAACGCCCCATCCCGCCGATGGCGATCGCCTTGCCTTGGTGCACGGTCACCGCGGCGCGCGGTCCCGACGCTTCGTAGCCGATCTCGTAGCGGACGGGATCACTGTGTTGCCAAATCAGTTTTCCCGTTGCGGCGTCCAAGCAGAGCACGCGTTCGCGAATCTCGGGGGCTTCCCCCTGTCGGTCGGTCAAGTAGACGGATCCGTCGCTGACCGTCGGTCCACTGTAGCCCGGCCCGACCGGCACCGACCAACGCAGCGGAATCTGTCCGGCAGGCAACTGCCGCACCAACGTCGGATCATCGATCGTCGCATCGCGTCCCACACCACGCCACTGCGGCCAGTCCTCCGCATCGACCGATCCAGAGCAAACCACCAGCATCGCCAAGCCGCAACACCAACCCATCCCACGCCCCGAATCCACCCAGCGCATCTTCATCATCTCTGTTTCCTCAAGTCATTCGATTTCTGCCTGACGCACAAAATTGTACCAGCACCAATTCGCCAGCAGACAGGCGCCCTGCCCCCATCGTTTTGCCCCCATCGTTTTGCCGCCATCGTTTTGCCCCGTATCATTCTGCCCTCCCAACTCCCAACTCCCAACTCCCAACTCCCAACTCCCAACTCCCAACTCCCAACTCCCAACTCCCAACTCCCAACAACAAAAAACGCCCCGTCCTGCACACAACACAGAACGAGGCGATGAAACCAATTCAAACGATCCGGCGCGTCACTGATTCAGCTGTTCCTCGATCGTTTCACTCGAAGCACGCGTTCCCAGTGCCCCCCACAGCCCATACGGGCTGGCGAACCCGACGGCATTTTGGTTGGCGTTGTTACGGAAATAGGGAACCGGCGCCCGCGAATTCCCCGCTTCGATCGAATCAGTGATGAAGATGACTGCGCCATCGCCCATCAAGACGTGTGCCCCGCCCTGGTGCCGACTGCTGGGCGGAATCGCACCGTGGCCGCCATGGTTAGCGATCAAACAAACCTCACTGTTGGGCGGCAAGATGGTTGCAACGGTGGAATACAGTGGGCGTTGGTCGGCCCAGCGGAATCCGCGCATCGTCCGGGTGCCGGTGTAGTTGACGCCCGTCGTTGCCCAGAAGTTTGGCCGGTCGGGATCGATTTGGTTGTCGTCTTCGCAGAACTTGGGGTTGTTCAACAGGTTGTCACGTCCGTTGGCGCGCGAACCCGTCGTCGAAATGTTTCGGTCACCCAAGTCCGTCATCATTTCACCGCCCATGATCGTGTTGGACAGGCCGTCCAACACATCGCGGAACTTGGTGCCCCGACTGGGGACGAACATGCCGCGACACGATCCCCGGACCTGACGCATGCGTCCGGTGTGATCAGCGTAACGCCAGCGACCGGTGTTGCCCTGGAAAAAATTTTGACCGTACTGCGTCCGCCACATGCTATCGCCGTAGCTGCACCCATAATTGGTGCGGCCCAGTGCCGGCAAACCACGTCCGGGATCACTGGGACAGCGATAGCTGGGGATATCGACGTTCCAAGGCCGATAGTCGATCGCATAGGGTGCCGGACCGAAAGCCGGCCAATACAAACCGTTGTCGTCGCGGTGTTGATTGGAGATTTGATCCCAAACTCCCTGCTGTTCCATGAACGGCGTGATGCCGACCAGCCAGCTGAGCAAATTCCGCGTGAACGCGACCGGCGGCGGAGACGCGGTGCCGGTCACCGCATCGCCGCAACACGCATTGTTGAACTCATTGGTCGGCCCGGTCCCGTTGATCGGCAACTGCTTGTAAGCCGAATGATAGTTGTGAAGCGCGATCCCGATTTGTTTGAAATTGTTGCTGCAACTCATCCGCCGCGCCGCCTCGCGGGCCGCTTGAACGGCCGGCAATAACAAGCCGACCAAAATTCCGATGATTGCAATCACCACCAATAACTCGACGAGCGTAAAGCCGCGTCGCAACGATCTACCGTACATAAGAACATTCCTCGACGAATAGAAAAAAGAGGGTGAGTGACGAAACAACTCACCACCAGATCAATCGACCTTCATTCCTCCTCCGCCGCGGCGGAGTCCGCTTCCTCGGCCGCGTAGACATCTTCCTTGTAGGCCTGGATCTGCTCTTCGGTGCGGGGAGCCATCGTCGGCTCGTTACTGCCACCGCATCCGCCGGCGCTGACGAAAGGGAAACCGAACAATACAATGAAAAAGCTGTCTCGAAAGAATCGCATCAGTGCTTCCGCAGGCGAGTAGGAACAGAGAGGGTCGACTTCGATTGTCGGCGGTTCAGCGGCCGCAAACAACTTTGAAGACAAACAATATTCCTAAAGCCGATTAGGTGACGCCTAATGGACACTACGGATCACGATTTCACGGAACGCTTTCTGGTGCTCCGGCTCGCGCCGATGTCGTCGTCGCAGGATCACAATCTGCTCGTGTCCGAACAGGCCCGACAGATCCCGCGAGCACAGCTTTTGGCGTTTGCCGATGGGCGGATTGGACTTCACGCCCCAACGCGGGCTGATCGGCGCGATCGCCAGCCCAAATCCGAGTTGGACAAACTGCATCGCCAGATTCTTGGTGCTGGTTTCACACACGATCCGCCGCTGATCCATCAACCCGGCGTCGGCAAACACTTGGTCGACCCGCGTCCGGGTATTGGTCCCGACGCTGGACATGACCAGCGGAAACCGCACCAGCGTTTTGGGCGTGATTCGTTTGTAGTCAAAGATCGGGTGACCTTCGGGTCCGACCAGGACAAAGGGGAATGACGTGATCGGGTCGGCGCACAAAGTCGACGGGAACGATGCCTCCAGTTGCCCGGCAACCGCGAGATCCACTTCGCCGCGTTCGAGTAGTGATCGAGCTTCATTGGAAACCACATCCACCAGACTCAATTCGACGTCGCCGTGCTGCTCGCAGTATTGCAAGATCGGTGCGGGAAGTTCATTGATCAAGATGTTTGCCGGCGAGGCGACTGACAACCGTTGCGGGATCGCCTGGGCCTGCAAATTAAACTCTTCCAACAATCCGTCAAAACCGTGCACGACCGGTTCGGCCAGTTCGACCAACAGGCGACCGTGCTCGGTCAACGTGACCTTTTGGCGTTCGACTTCGATCAGCGCCACACCCAGTTCTTGCTCCAAGGCACGAACTTGCTGCCACACCGACGGGGTCGCCAAGTCCAGTGCTTCGGCCGCCGCGGCAAAGCCCTTGCCGCGTGCCAATTCAAGCATCGCCCGGAACTGTGCGATGCGGACCTGCTTGAAATACCGGCGTTTGGAATTCATTCTGTCCCCCACCCCGGGACTCGATCGTCACCGGCCGACCTTGTATACTGTTGGTTTGTGTTCGGTGCAGAAACAAAACATTCAGCAAGGTTGAATTATGTTCAAATCATTGGGTTTGGTGTTCACGTTCGCGGTAGCCGTGTGTCTGGTCGGTTGCGGCGGGAACCAAGGCGGCAGCGTCACGGAAAACGCCGAGCAATCGGACATCGAAGCGTATGAGGCTGCCATCGCTGCCGAAGAAGCAGCGATGAATGAGGACTTCGAGGAAACGAAATAGCGGCATCGGAATCCGCGGCTGGAATCTCGTGATGGGCGCCTTCTGATAGACGTCCTCCAATGAACGCCCTCCAACGGACCGCAGATCAACTCCGTCAGACCAGCCGTTGCCAGTCCGGCTTTCATCACCGAGCGGGTGAAACACAAAAAACTCGGCTTCGCAGTGCGAAGCCGAGTTTCTTTTTTGACTGTCAGACGATCTCGTGCGAGCTACTGATTGAGTTGCTCTTCGATCGTTTCGCTGCTGGCACGCGTTCCCAAGGCGCCCCACAGCCCATAAGGACTTTGCGCACCGGGCACATTGTTGGTGGCCGGCGCCCCGTTGATAAACACCATCGGGTTTCGGGAATTGCCGGCTTCGATCGAGTCGGTCATGAAGATCACCGCTCCGTCACCCATCAGCACGTGGGCACCGCCTTGGTGACGACTCGATGCCGAGGCCACCATGGTGTTGCCGGTGTTGTTGATGCCGCAAATCTCCGAGTTCGGTGGCAAGATCGTTGACATTCCCGAGAACATGATCCGGAAGTCCGCCCAACGATAACCGCGACCGTTGGCGGCACCGGTGTCGACCGGGGCCGACGGATCCCAGAATCGTGGACGATCCGGATCGATCTGTCCCTGATCTTCACACCACTTGGGATTCTGCAAGATGACCGAGTTGTTGTTACCGGCCAAGTTCGCATTTCGCGTTTGCCGGCCGCGGATGTCTCGGTCCTGCAAATCGGTGATGATCTCACCCATCATGATCGTGTTGGAAAGGCCATCCAAGATGTCACGGAACTTGGAATCCTTGTGCGGCACAAACGCCCCCCGGTCACAGGCCAGAGAGTTCCGTGCTTGCCCGCTGGTCGATTTGGGCACCCAATAATCGGAACGACTCGCGCCACGGTCAAAGTCGATCGGACCGCGAACGGCCCAGTGGATCGAATCTCCCATGCAAGCTCCGTAGTTGGTCCGCCCCAGTGCCGGCAGGCCGACCCCCGGATCGCTGGGACAGCGAAGCGTCGGGATTTCGGTGACCCAAGGTCGGTAGCGATTCAGGTGCGGCGCCGGTCCCATCGGTGGCCACGGGATCGCGTAAGGCGTTGTCGGATCATTGGCATTGATTCGGTTCGGTTGGCTAATCTCGTTCCAAATCGCTTGCTGCTCCATGAACGGAGTCAACCCGACCAAAGCACTCAAACGCCATGCGTTGGCGTCACCGTAACCGGTCCACCAGTCGCGCGTGTGGTTGGCCGTCCCTTGGTTGGCATTGCCGCCGTCGGGACTGTCGGTCCCAGCACCCTGAACGGGTAGCTGCTTGTAAGCAGCGTGATAGTTGTGAATTGCAATCCCGATCTGCTTGAAATTGTTACTGCAACTCATCCGCCGCGCCGCCTCGCGCGCCGCTTGGACTGCCGGCAATAGCAGCCCCACCAGAATGCCAATGATGGCGATGACGACCAACAGTTCCACAAGTGTGAAACCCTGGCGCCGCTGTCCACGTCGGTTCATAAGAAATCTCTCAAAACGAAGAATGGAAAAGGCATGAGACCTAAGGGCAAATCCGACTCCGACAGAGCGGATTAACACAGTTCAAAGATACCAAGCTCCAGAATCAGTGTCCAACAATCGCCAACGCGATGCAACATTTTTATCCCCCGTTTGTCCGGATGGGCGTGGCTAGTGCGAACACACCCCACCAAGGACCAGAAACCACCCCCTCTTTCTGACTACGCCCTCACCTTCCCCCGTGCCGACGCCCTGCCGCGCCCCGCTACCGCGCCAACTCGAACAGATCCCCATGCGACTGGACGATCACCAGACGACGATCCACTGCCACATTTTCAAACCGCTGGACAACGCCGTCGGGCCAATGGACCTCCAGCTGGGTCACGACTTGGTGTTCGCCGAGCCCGCAACAGACCAAGGGCTGATTGCGGCACATGTATCCGTCACCGGACGAGACAACTTTGGTCAAACTCCGATCGCCCATGGACAGTTGAATGGACGCACCGATCGCATCGCGTTCGGCGGTCGTGCCGACCAGCTGGATCTGCAACCAGTGATACGGCGTCGGCGTCCGGTTTTCCAGCAGCGCGACCGGTTCCAACAAGTCGGACACCACAAAATCGACGCGCCCGTCATTGTTCCAGTCGCAAGTGGCAAGGGCTCGCGAAAGGTGTCCCGACTGCCAATACGCGGGATCTCCGCCCACTTCCTTGGCGACGAATCGCGACTGCTCGCTGGAAAACACCATCGTCGGCATCCGAAACGCACGACCTTCACGCGAATAATCTTCGACGTGCCCGTTTCCGATCACCAGGTCTTCGCCGCCGTTGTTGTCATAGTCCAGTGCCTGCACGCCGAAACCGAGCCGCTCGTAGGTCGGTTGGTCCAAACCGGAGGCGACCACCATGTCGTCGAAGACCCCGACCTGGTCCTGCATGTATTGATTGTTCCATTCCTTTTCGAAATTGGTCACATGCAAATCCGGTCGTCCGTTGAAGTCGAAATCCGCGACGGCGATGCCCATGCATCCCTGCGGAGTCCCGTTGGCACCGAACGCCACGCCACGCACGGCGGCCATGTTTTGCCACTGACCATCCTCGTCGGCCCCCGCGACGGCGCGCTGCCACAAATGGTTGGCCAAACGATCGTTGGCGACGAAGATCTCGTTTCGCCGGTCACCGTCTAAATCGGTCAGCACGACGCCCAAACCCGTCGCCGGTGCGACTTGCCCGTCGCCGTCGATCGATTGTCCGGCCAGCGAACCATCGCCGACGGACAGGAATAATCGGTCATGAGAGGGACGAAAGTCCAGGGGCGCCGGCAGCCGAACCGGTGTTCCGTCGGGGTTGTATCGGATCGGATCATAGACCCGCGGATCGTCGACGTAGTTGACTTCGACCAGATCCGGCAACGCATCGCCATCGACGTCACCCATCGCCAGACTGGTCGTGAATCGCGGTTGTTGCCAAACGTGATCGCCCGATTGCTCGGCGAATGTTCCGTCGCCTTGGTTGATCAACAATGTGTTTTGCATCAGATTGCCGACCACCAAATCGGGGAAACCGTCTTGGTTCCAGTCCCCCGCCGTGATGCCAAACGTGAAACCCCGATCATCGCAGTTTGCAAACTCAGTCACAGCGATCAAACGATCTCCCAACGAGCGAGCCAACAGATTCGGACGCGTCCCAAGACCCTCCGGCGGATCAGCGGAGGCTTGCCCCAGATAAATGTCGACGTGACCGTCCAAGTCATAATCGATGCACGCCACTCCTGCCCCCAATTGTTCATGCAACCGAAACTCGCGTCGTCGCTGCGTCGGGGCGTTGTAGTACGTGAACTCCAAACCGACTTGCGGCGCGATGTCGGCAAACGCCGGCTCGACCGCCGCGTCACGGGGTTGTTCCGCCGGCTGATCATTGATCGTCGCGTCCGTTCGCCTGAAGTCGGCAATCCGAACGTCACTGGGAAACCGCGTGACGTCGATGCCGCACAAAACCTTCTGCCGATTGTCGCGTTCGAAGCCGTCCTGCTCGGCCATCGCAAGCGCTTGATCGAGTTGCCGCACCGCACCGGCCGGCGATCCCATCTTCATCAGCGCGATGCGATACCAGGCCAGCGCTTCCAGCGGCCGGCCCGCATCGGTCAGCAATCGTGAAAGTTCGTCGATCGCAGCGGGATCGAATGCGGCCCCGGAAAAAAGTTGCCGGGTGATCGTCCTCGACCGATCGATCAACACGCCGCGGGCGCGAAACCGTTCGGACTCTGACCGGTGACCGCCGGCCGACAACGCCTGGCGGATCCGGTCGGTGGTCGCCAGGTCGCCCGGTTCGCGCAACACCGCTTCGGCAAACTGCCCCACGGCCCGGTCGAACTCGCGCTGCCGCATCGCCCAACCGCCCAGCGCCATCCAATATCCCGGATAGCGTTGTGATTCCGGCGGCACCCTCCCCAACCAATCGTCGAACACCTCGTACCGCTGCGATTCGATCAGCATTTGCCCATAAAACGCCATCGCCTCGGGATGTCGTTGGGCAACCAATCGACTCGTTTCCAACACCCGCGACGCGTCTTTCACATCGCCTTCGCCGTACATCGCACGTGCGACGTTCAACTCGCCGAGGGTTCGATTTCGTTCCACGTCCTCCACGCTCGGTTTCTCGGTCAGACCGGCAAACGATCGCGCGGGAAACATCAACCCGCGTAATTCGTCCGCGCTGGCTCTCCCTTGTCGACACAGCTTGCGAACATGTTCATTGGCGTCGAAACGGAATCCACGTCGATTCAAAATCGCAACCAGTTCATGGCGAACGTCATCCAACTCGCCACGCTCCTCGAGCAACGATTCCAAGCGATCGATCGCCTCCTGCCAGCGCTGCGCACGGGTCAGCATCGACGCGGCGCGCTGCCGCCATTTCCAACCCTCCTCGGCCGACAACCGGGCGGCCGAATCCAACATCGTGACCGCCTCGTCCACCCGTCCCTGACCGTTCAACACACCCGATGCCAAGACCATCGCACCGGCATCGTCGGGGTAGCGCAACAGGTGTGCCTGGACCGCCCGCATCGCCGCCGATGCATCACCTGACGCGATCAAACGGCGGATCCTGGCCAGACTCGCCTGCGGTGAAGGTGACTCGCGAGACGGCTTGGAATCCACTTCCACGTGATCGCGGTCCGGTTCCGGTCCTGTCACCGCGGATGGCCCCGGACCGCCACAACCGGTCGTCCATGCAAGCAGAAACATTACCCAAGCCGAGAACCAAACCGTGATCGCCCCCCATCGAAGATCGCGCCATCGGCTCCCCGCTCCCACGAATCCCCTGCGAGTGGAGCTTGCCTCGGATTCGGGAGAGAGGGGCTGGAGGTGAGAGGGAAATCTTGACATGGCGGAGCACGTGCAAACCTTGATCGATCGGAGTGATCAAGTTTAGCAGACGGTCGCCAGGGCAGCGTCTAACCGACCAATGGCAGAGTGCGTCGCGCCGGATCGGGAAGCGGGTGTCTAATCCGTCGGGGAATCGTTCCAACGCCCATCGGTAATGTCCGGATGAACGCTTAAAGTCCTCCTACTCGGATGACGCCGATGGGCTACAATGCTGGGGACTGATTTCCCACCGTCCCCCCACCACGGACTCCAAAATGAGAAGCCTTGTCGCAACATCCTTCCTTGCCGTTTTCTTTCTCTCACTCGCAGGATGCCCCTCACCTCCGGCAGATGCGATCTCCGGTGCGGAGCAGTCAGAGGTCGAAGAATATCTGGCTCGGGAAGCGGCGGACCAAGCGGCACTTGCCGGCGAGATGGAAGCAGGACTGAAGACCACACCTGCGAAGAAAAAGTAGCCGTTGGAATTGCCAACGAGCAGACATAAAAAGACCTCGGCTCCTCCCGGAGTCGAGGTTTCTTTTTTCAATTCTGAATCTGCGTCAGTTTACTGATTCAGCTGTTCTTGAATCGTTTCTCGGTTTGCTCTGGATCCCAATGCCCCCCACAGCCCATAGGGGCTTTCTGAACCCGGCACCGCTTGAACATTGGTCGCACTGACCCAAACCATCGGGTGGCGGGAGTCACCTGCTTCGATCGAATCGGTCAAGAAGACGACGGCGCCATCACCCATCAAGACGTGACAGCCACCTTGGTGCTGACTGGACGGTGGGAACATCCCCGTTTGTCCTGCGTTGTTGCCGCCACAGATCGGCGCATTGGGCCCATGAATCGTGAACATCCCCGTGAAGTGCGGCCGGAAATCCGCCCACTTGTATCCACGAGCATCATTGACGCCGGAAATCGCATGACTGCCAAGCCAGAATCGAGGACGATCCGGGTCGATCTGGTCGCCTTGCTCCTGGCACCACATCGGGTTATCGCGAACGTCATCGGGCGGGTTGCCTTCGGCGTTATTCGTCTGAATACCACGATTGTCCCGGTCACCAAGATACGTGATCATTTCACCCATCATGATCGTGTTGGACAATCCATCCAGCACGTCGCGAAACTTCGCTGATTTGTGAGGAACGAACATGCCTCGGTCCGCCGCGAGCGACTCCCGTGCGTAGTTTTGGTTCTTCAGCTTCTGTTCACCGTCGGGCGACTCGACGGCGTCCAACGCGTTGGTCGGACCGCGGACGGCCCACCACATCGAATCCCCTCCACAAGCCGCGTAGTTGCTGCGTCCCTGTGCGGGGAGCCCCACGCCGGGATCGCTCGGACAACGCAACATCGGGATCTCGGTCACCCAGGGGCGATACTGAAGAAACTGAATGGTCGGCCCCATTGGCGGCCACGGTGGAACGACCGGAGTGTTCGGATCCAACGCATCGACTCGACTCGGATTACTGATTTCATCCCACAGACCTTGCTGTTCCATGAAGGGAGTCAGTCCGACCAAGCAACTCAAACGCCACGCGTTGGCATCGCTGTAATTAGTCCACCAGTCCCGCGTCCGATCCACATTGCCATATCCCCCAGGTGCCGTGCCGCCATCGGGACTACCCGTTCCGGCACCGTGAATCGGCAGCTGCTTGTACGCCGAATGATAGTTGTGGATCGCCAATCCGAGCTGCTTAAAGTTATTGCTGCAACTCATCCGGCGTGCCGCCTCGCGCGCCGCTTGGACTGCCGGCAGCAGCAGCCCCACCAGAATGCCTATGATGGCGATAACGACCAACAGTTCCACAAGTGTGAAACCCGGACGTCGCTGTGGACGTTGATACATCAGTGATCTCTCAATGTAAGTTTGGAAAACGACAACCGACAGACGCAAAGCTGCTCTCGGTGTAAACCCCGATCCTCTCCGAACGGACCGCTTTTTTTAACGGTGACGCGTCACTGAAAACGGAAAGAAATGAGGGGGCAGAAAGACACTTCACGCCCCCCACTTCGGGGCAAAGATTTAGAACGTCGGTAGGGACCGATACAACGTCGCTCGTCCGTTCACGATGTTCGACATCTGACAGACGGTCCCGGTCGCGTCGCGCAAACGTCCCGATGGCGAGATCCAGATTCCATCGCATTCGTTTTGCTTTGACCAGCTCAACGCACTAATGATTCTGACGCACCTCGTCGCTGTACCGCACGCCCTTGGGCAAACGTCCCCAGGGATTGGGATTGGCATCGTAGAAGTCCGGCAGCGGAGGCAACTCCAGCGAATCGTCTTGCCCGCCGGACCAGTACCCGTTGGCGTCCAAACGGATCGACTCGGTGTCAAAGAACAACTCGATTCGGCGCCGAATGAACGAGATGTGATCGCGGGCGACCGAATTGAGCGCCGACGTGAACGCCTGCTGGGCTTCCAAAAAGTCCCGCGCGACCACATTCCCCACCGCCAATTGCAATTGCAGCCGGGTGCTGACGACTCGTTCATACGCCAGAGCCGCTCGCGCCACCGAGATTTCATACTGGTTGCGTTGCAAACGCAGTTGCCGCAGGTCTTCTCGGACGGCGAACTTGATTTGATCTTCCAGATCGATCAAGGCGCGGCGGCCGGCTTGATAATCGATCAACGCGGCGCGATAGGTGTTGCGTTCCAAACGACGGTTCAGCGGCGTGTCGAGCGCCAGCCCCAGCCGCGACGTGGAGCCGTCGGCGGTAAAATCGAACACTCCTTCTTCAAAGCGGTTGGCCGACAGAGTCTGCGTCGCGCGGATGTCCAAGATCGACCGCAAGTCATCGGCGGCCAACTTGATCTGGCGGCGGTCATCGGCAAGCTCACCCCGGCGGTTCATCAGGTCATAGCGCTGGTACAGGGCCAACAACATCGCCTGCTCCTGTTCCACCTGCACCTCATCCAACCCGCCGATATCACTCGTCTCCACACGGTCGACCAGGGCCACGGTATCGGCAACCGTTTGCACGATCACGTTTTCAAAATCCACGCCGTCCTCGGGCAACAGATCACCGACCAATCGGTCCTTCAACGCGTCCGTCTCCTTCAGCAAGGCGTCTGCTTTTTCAACCAGCTCTGGCAACTGATCCAATTCCCGGTCTTCGATCGCGCTGTCCCATTGCCGCCGCAGCTTGTAGAACTGCTTGCTCAGTTGATCGGCGGTCACCGCGTCGGCGACATCACTTTCCAGCCCCAGGTCCGCCCGCAACTTGACCGCGCGTTCGGATTGCGACAACGTCGATTCGACCAGGTCGATCGTGCGGGCGAACTGAATCAGCGCTGGTGGCGGCAAGTCCGAGTTCAACTCTCGCGAACGGATCGATTCCAGTTGATCGCTCTGCAGTCGGGCTTCCAGCAGTGCCAACCGCAACGCCAACGTCTCGGTTTCTCGCTCCGCGTCGGTCACTTCGGTCACCCCTTCGATCTTGCGGCGGACCCGCAGCGTTTCTCGAAGCCGGTTGATCAACACCGTCGCCCCGTTGACGGCCGCATCCCGGTCCCCCAAGCGAATCTGGGCGGCATCCAGCAGCGTCCGCCGAGTTCGCATCACCAGTTGCCGCGTCACCGTCAGCTCGTCGCTGGCCGTCAACGATTCCAACTCTTCCAGGTTCAGATTCAACGGCATCTCCGGCGGCAACCCGATCGACAATTTGAGTCGATCGAGCGCGCTTTCCAGCGTGTTGCACGCGCCGACCAACGAACTGCGACTGTCCAACGCGTTCTGTTCGAACTGGTCGACTTGCACGCGGGGAATTCGGCCGGCTTGCAAGTACTCTGCCCTGCCCTGCAAGAACGCCCGCAGATTGCTGAAGTAGTCTTGCGAGCTGATCTCGATCGCACGATAGGTCAACAACAACTGGTAGTAATCGCTCGCCAAATCGACGAACAGCGCCCGCTGGGCACGGATCAGATTACGCGCCTCATAGACCACGTTTCGCTCGGCCCGCGTCAGCCCTTCAAAAACGACGTCGCGCTGGAAGATGGTCTGTTGGAAGTCAAAGACCAGGTCGGACCCGATGTCCGCGGCAAACCCCTGCGGTCCGTTGAACGTGAACACCACGCTGTTGGCGAAACTGGCCAGGAACTGGCCGGCGATCGCCGTGGTTTTCCGCACGCTGGTTTCCGTCGGAACCACCAATCCGTCCCGCGTCGTACTGTCCAATCGGACGTGCGTGTACGTGACGCCGGATCCGTTTCCGCGACGCGTGGGCCGCAGCACATACTCGTAGCGTTGCCCCGACAGCACCAGCGCCGCCCGGTACAACCGCTCCTTTTGCGTTTGAATCGCGCGGTTGTTCAGCGACGCCAGCTCCGTGATCATCGGCAACGTCAATCGCGGCGCATCGCTCAGCATGCCGGTCATGCCCGCGGTCGTGACGCGGGGATAGGATCGCCGAAACTCCTCGCGTACCGATTCGAACTCCAACATCCGCGGCACACAGGTCTCGGGAAGCTGCTGCCAGAACTCATCGGGGATCGGCACAATCCGAAGCTGCTCGGTATCCTGGCGGTTGTCGGCCGTCGGATCCCAATCCGGCTGGTTCTCCGCGGCTTCGCCCGCTCCACCTTCAAGGCTCAACCCATCGTCCGCTTGTGCGTCCCCAGCCCGCTCATTTTCTGCCCGCTCATTTTCTGCCCGCTCATTTTCCGCCTGCCCATCCTCTGCCTGCTCATTTTCACGAATCAACTCGGCCAGCCGGACCTGCGGCGTCACCGCATCGGCCGACCGGGGCATCACCAGCTTCATCTCTCCAGACGCCAGCGAGATCGCACCGGTCTCGTCGTCATCTCCAAGATTTGTTATGGCTCCCTTCTCCCCCGGCTTTGCGGGTGAGAAGGGCTGGGGATGAGGGGGCAGGCGGCCTGTCGTAGCATCTGAAGCAGCTCTTCGTCCCGGTTGGGCATTTGGCCCCTCATCCCCGGCCCCTCTCCCCGACTCGGAACGAGGGGTGCCAGTATGAGCAAAACCCTCTACCGCTCGTGTCCCGGACTCCGCCTCCAGTCCCGCCAACGGCCCCAAGTCCAATCCCTCCGCCTCCGGAAGCGGCAACTCCTCCGCTCCCGGCGGGGGCAATTCCTCCGCTCCATCCGCTGATTCGATATCTGATCGCTTTCGCGGCAGATTGGGGTCACCGGTGGCAAGCTGCGGGAGCTGGTATCCGTACAACTGCGGTTCCGGTAGCGGCAGTGCGGGACAGTCCTCCGGCGAAGGGTCAAAGAAGCGAGACCGCGGGTCGACATCGATCCCCGCCAGCGGCGGCAACGTGTACGCTTCCTCGCACCGCGTCTCGGCGTAGATCGCGGCCACGTCCTGATCTGCCTGAGTCCGATAGTGCTTGCGAGAACAACCCGAAAACAGCGGAAACAGCCCGACCAACGGCAGCGTGAAACACCAGACGAAACAATTGCGAGACAAAACGAACGCACCCCAACGGTAGACGGAAGGACCTGTGGGAGAATCATCGTCACCGGGTTGTCGGCGATTTGACGGATTCCCAGCCTCTCGCGGTCGTACCGGTTGAGTAAACCCTGCGGGCAAAAGGGCCCACCGGTACCCGCTCCCCACTGTACGACGGCCCTTCCGGGCGATCACCCCAGCACGCCCCGCGTGCCGCCCACTGTACGACGGCCCTTCCGGGCGGTCGCTCCAGCACGCCCCGCGTGCCGCCCACTGTACGACGGCCCTTCCGGGCGGTCACCCCAGCACGCCCCGCGTGCCGCCCACTGTACGACGGCCCTTCCGGGCGGTCACCCCAGTACGCCCCGCGTGCCGCCCACTTGTACGACGGCCCTTCCGGGCGGTCGCTCCAGCACGCCCCGCGTGCCGCCCACTGAACGACGGCCCTTCCGGGCGGTCGCCCCCACGTGGACGACAGCCCGGAAGGGCCATCCTACGCCAGAAAGCGTCCTCTCAATGCAGGCCTCCCCATACATTCCGATGCGCACCCACCTTGAATCGGCCCAATCATTGTGCCCCACCGGAATCTCAACCAACCTGGCATTGGGAAACTGACCGGCCAACGCTCGCGCGTGCGTGATCGGAATGATTTCGTCCAGCGCCGCGCCGTACACCTCGACCTTTCCGCCGTAGCCCTCCAGTGCGGCTGCGTTGTCCCAGTCGTCCAACAGCAGCGGGCGGACGGGCAAGAACGGAAAATGGTGCGCCGCGACGTCCGCCAGCCGGTTGAATGGAACGACCAGCACGATCTTGTCCGGAGCAATCTCTTCTTGCGACAGAACACACGCCGGGCCGCTGCCGATCGATTCCCCCAGCACGCACACGGGCGTGCCCGGATGCGTCTCGCGCAAGTAGCGATAGGCCTGCCGCGCCGCATCATTCATGGTCTCCCGCGACGGACGCCCCTTGCGGTCCCCATAGCCGGGATACTCCAACACGAACACGGAATCCCGCTTGGACATGCAATCGAGCACGTACCAACGGTGCGCGGCCTGCCCGGCGTTACCGTGGGTCATCAACCAGACACAATCGGGATTTTCGGCCCGGCGACAATACCCGATCACACTGCCCTGACATTGCCACGGCTGGAGCGGCGTCATCGAATTAGAACGCGACGGATGAAAGATCAGTGACCTTTGAAAGAAAAACGCCATCGCCACCAAACAGCCGTAGCCCACCAAAACGATCAACACGAGACCTTGCAATCGTTTCACAATCCTCTGCATGGGTGCATTGCTGACTCGATGGATAGGACACTGGCATCCACTTGTTCCCAGGCAGAGCCTGGGAACGAGGACCAAGTAAACGAACACTTGATTCTATCCGGTCAGAGTCACTGCGGCATGGCTTCCTATCGCGGTTCCCATCTGCTGGATGTATTTTCCGTGAATCGCTGGACATTTGCTCCAGGAGATGATGTGCGAAATCCGAACGGGTAGAATCGACAACCCCCAGTCACGCGGCAGGCCGGTCGATGGCCTGCCGACGCACCTCAGCAGGCCCCACTCGCGAGCGCGCAGACGGTCAAAACGGATCAATGACGAAGGAAACGCCCAGCGAATCTCCATCGGAACCGGAGCGACACACAGCCGGCGCTGACGAAGCGACGGCCGCCGCGCCGAAACGCCGTCACACCAAAAGCGTGGTCGTCCTGGCATTGGTGCTCGGTGTCCTGGCCGGCGTCGGCACCTTCACGTTCGGCTACGGCAAAGGGGGCAGCTACCTGAGCAACAACCCCGAAGGCTGCGTCAACTGCCACGTGATGCAGGACCACTTCGATTCGTGGCAACAGAGCAGCCACCACCACGTCGCGGTGTGCAACGATTGCCATCTGCCGCATGATGCGATCGGCAAATGGGTGGTCAAGGCGGACAACGGTTTTTTTCATTCGCTCGCCTTCACGCTGGGCAACTTCAAAGACCCGATCCAAATCAAACCCCGTAATCGTCGGGTGACGCAAGGCACTTGCGTCGATTGCCACAACGACTTTGTCCATAGCCTGATGCCGGCCACCGAAGGCGCCGACATGCTGAATTGCGTCCATTGTCACGCCGACGTCGGCCACGCCGGACGTTAGCCCCCGATCGTCATTCCACATTCACGTCCCGATTTTTCTCCTACAGAAACGCTTCGCCATGTCTTCAGAGACGAAACGCAGTTCCGGATGGATAGCGGTTTTGATCCTCATCGCCACGCTGACCACGATCGGCGTGCTGATCTTGCTGGTCACGATCTTTGAACACAAGCAGGAAGCCCGCGCGCCGTTCACCAAGGTGGTCGAAGTGACGGAAATCAGCAGCGACCCCAAACCCTGGGGACTGAACTTTCCGCAGCAATACGAAGACTACCTCAAGACCGTCAATGATGACTACACGGACTTCGGCGGCAACCACGCCTTGCCGCCCAGCAAGCTGGAAGAACACCCCTGGCTGAAGCGGCTGTTCGCCGGATACGCGTTCAGTATCGATTACCGCGAAGCCCGCGGTCACGCGCACATGCTGGCCGACCAAGAGGTCACCAAACGGGTCACCGAAGTCCAACAGTCCGGTGCCTGCCTGCACTGCCACGCCTCGATCATCCCCACCTATCGCCGCATCGGGCTCGAACAGATGGGTCAAGACGCCTCGCCGGCCGCGCTCAGCAACGACTTCAACATGGACGCCGTGATGGCGGGATTCAAAGCGGTCAGCCAAAAGAACTACGAAGAGGTTCATGCCGAACTGGAGAAAACCGCCGACGGAATCGATGTCCCGACCGGTGATCCCCACATGGGCGGCGCCCACCCGGTTTCCTGCGTCGATTGCCACGACCCGGACACCATGCAGATCCGCGTCACGCGTCCGGGATTCATCTTGGGAATCGACAAACTGGCCAAAAGCGACGATCCCGTGCCGCACCTGCCCAGCATCGTCCAGTGGCGTGAGGCCGGCGCCAAAGGCGACTACGATCCCAACACGATGGCCAGCCGCCAGGAGATGCGCACCTTCGTCTGCGGACAGTGTCACGTCGAGTACTACTGCGCCAACAAGATGACGCTGACGTTCCCCTGGGGCAACGGGCTGAAGATGGAGGATCTGGAAGCCGAATGGGACGCGACGACCTTCCCCGACGGCGGCGAGTTCTACGACTACGTGCACAAGGAAACCGGCACCAAGGTCTACAAAGCCCAGCACCCCGAATTCGAACTTTGGAGCCAAGGGATCCACGCGCGATCCGGCGTCAGTTGCAGCGATTGCCACATGCCCTATGAAAAGAAAGGCGCGACGAAAGTCAGCAGCCACTGGGTGCGCAGCCCGATGACGAACATCAACAAGGCCTGCCAGACCTGTCACAACATCCCCGAACAAGAAATCAAGGACCGCGTCGACATGATCCAAGATCGCACGCGGGCGTTGATCGACCGGGCCGCCGCCGCGGTGACCGAATTGTTCGACGCGATCATCGAAGTCCAAGCGGCCGGGGCGACCGAAGAGCAACTCGCCCCGATCCGCAAACTGCAACGCAAAGCGATGTGGCGACTCGATTACATCGCTAGCGAGAACAGCAAAGGTTTCCACGCCCGCCAGGAAGCCGCCCGCATCCTCGGCGAATCGGTCGACTACAGCCGCCAAGCCATCGCCCTGTGCTACAAACTGGATCTGAAACCGCCCCGAGACAGCGAAGCCGTCGCCGACGCCAACTAGCGGACGCCGCCCACGTAAAAGGGGACGGGGGTGAATGGCACGGGCTTAGTGAGCCGACGGCGCTAGCCGCGGGCCTTGAAACGTCTTTAACATGGCGGTAAGGCCCGAGGCTAGCGCCTACGGCTCAGCGTATTGGGCTTAAGCCCGTGCCATTCGGGACGGGGGTTGATTTCGCCTTCGGACGCCTGTCGCATTGGGGCAAGACGATGGGGGCAAAACAATGGGGCGGAGCGATGGCAGAATGATGGCTGCAGCCCGTTTCCCAGGATCATGCCTTACGCAGGGCTTCGATGGGGTTCATCGAGGCGGCCTTGTAGGCCGGGTAGACGCCGAAGACGATCCCGATGCCGACGGAGATCCCGAAGGCCAGACCGATCGAAGAAATGCTGGTGGCGGTGTTCATCCCCGCAAACACAGTCACGATGATCGGGATGGCGACGCCCAGCACGATCCCCAAGACTCCGCCCATCGCCGACAGCACGGTCGTCTCCAAGAGAAACTGACGAATGATGTCGCGCTTCTTGGCCCCGATCGCGCGACGGATCCCGATCTCACGTGTCCGCTCGGTCACCGTCGCCAGCATGATGTTCATGATGCCGATCCCGCCGACCAACAATGAAATGCCCGCGATCGCGCCGAGCACCAAATTCCAAATCCGTTTCTCATGTTCCGCCTGGGCCATCAACTCCAACGGCACCAAGACTTGGTAATCCGATTTCGACGCGTGGCTTTTTTCCAGCAGGCTGCGAACCATGTTGGCCGTCGGCACGACGCGTCCCGACGCGTCCCGGCCGCCATCGGCGCTGGCCACGGCCAAAGTGATTTCGGTCAATTCGACGCGGTCGTACTCACGGCTACCGGCGGATCCTTCGCGGGCGAGAAACCCGAACCGCGCACGACCGGTGTCGAGCGGAATGAATATGTCTTGATTGGCATCGCCGCCTTCGGCTTGGCCCGCTCTGGCGACCCCGCTGTCACGTTCCTCCAACACACCGACCACCCGGAACGCAGTCCCACCGACCAGGATCGGTTGGCCGAGCGGGTCTTTGAATCCGAACAGCGCCGTTGCGGCACCGTCGGCCAACACGGCGACGTTGGACATCGTCTCCAAGTCCCCCGACTGCAAAAACCGTCCCCGGGCGACCGTGATACTGCGAACATCGCGCAATTGCGGCGTCGTCGCCAGGATACGAGCCTGAGGAATACGGTTGCGGTGATGTGACACTTCATGCCGCTTCATCATCACCGGAACGACACTTTTTCCGGTCGGCAATTCGTTCAAGGCCCGCAGATCGCTGTAGGTCAGCCCGTAGGCATTGACCTTGTACCGGCTGGTGGTGACCATCGCCGGTTGGGTGCTGCTGCCGCCACCGCCACCGGCTTCTTCGGAGGGCTGAACCGTGCGGATGATCACGTTGTTGGCACCCAGGCCGCGGATCCGATCCAGCGCGTCCTGCTTGCTGCCTTCACCGATCGACAGCATCGCGATCACCGAGGCGACACCCAGGATGGTCCCCAACAGCGTCAGCGAGCTGCGCATTTTGTGCAGCAGCAAGTTTCGGATCGCCAGCTTGAGTGTTGCCCACCACATCAGGAATCGCCACCTAAAACGTCATCAACGAATTGCCGTGGGTTGAGCGCAACTTGATCGCCATCGGAAAGCCCGCTGACGACTTGAACGACCGAATCGGTCTGCCGCCCCGTTTCTACCGGCTGGCCGACCAATTGATCGTTTTGGCGAATCAGCACCCAAGTTTGATCGTCGCGTTCGATGACGGATTGGATCGGCACGGTCAATGCATCTTCGACCGAATCGATCATGATTTCCGTCACGGCGGTCATTCCGGGCTTGAGTTGATCGACGGTGCCATCGATCGTCACGGTGGTTGCATAGACCTTGGTTTCACTGCCCCGCCATCCATTCTGTTCGGGCAACACGGCGATCGACTGGACCGTCCCGATGTACTCCTTGCCCGGGAACGCGTCGACCGTGATCCGCGCCTTCATCCCGATCCGGATCTGCTCCAAATCCGACTCGTGCACGGCGGTTTGAACTTGCATCTTGTCCAGCGCCGGCAGCGACATCAGGTGCTGACGAAACCGGACCGGCATGCCTTCGCGGATCTCGTCGTTGCGGCTGGACGCGTACGCGACCATCCCGGCTTCGGGGGCAAAGATCTTGCAGGCGGCCAGCTGTTCGGTGTACCGCTCCAATCGCTCTTCTTCCTTCTTCAGCGACTCGGTTCGGGCCCGCAGGATCGCTTGAACTTGGGCCAGGCGGGCTTCATTGTTTCGCAGCGTTTGTTCCAATCCGCGCTCGGCGGTTTGCAGCTTGCCGCGCAACCGCAGCAGTTCCATCTCACGCTCGTAGTTTTCTTTCTTGCGAAGGGTCGCGAGCGAGGTTTCCAGTTTATTGAGCTGGGCAGCATACTTTCCTTCAGCCTGCAAAAACGCGAGTTCGCTTTTACGCAATTCGTTGCGGTTGGCGTAACCGAGTTTGTACAGCGAATCGATGCCGCGGCGGTCATCGCGTCGCAGTTCTAACGTCGCCTGGGCTTCCAAGATTTGGTTGTTCACTTCGTCGATGGAGCGTTTGATTTCCTCCACCGCCAGCTTGTGCGTGCCGCTTTCGTCGTCGGTGTACATTTCCAGCTCCAGCTTGGCGAGTTGAACCTGCAACTCCGCTTCAGCTTTACTGGTTTCGTTTTGGACGATCTGGTTGTTGTAATTGGCTTCGGCCTGGATCTGCGTGGAGCGTGCGTCCTCGGTTTCCAACATTTGCTCGTCGAGCGCTTCACGCATCGGCGCCGACTCCAGTTCGACCAACAAGTCGCCTTCTTCAACGCTGCTACCGTTAGGAATGATCCACAGGATCGGGGTTCCGTTGATCCCGTCGCGTTGGACGTCTTCGACCATGCAGTGGATTTCGCGGTTGGTTTGGCTTTGCAGGTTCCCCCGTTCGATCACCGTGACCTCGACGTCTTCGCGGCCGACCGAATGCAGCAGGACCCCTTCATCGACTTGACCACCGCCGCCGAAGAAGAACGCCGAGAGCGAAAACCCGAGGACGGGAACGGCGACCAGGGCGGCCAACAGCGGCAGGATCTGAACGACGCCGCGGCGGCGGGGATGAGAACTGTCACGACTAACCGTCACACCGCTACGCCCACCTGTCCGGCGCTGATGACGCGCGGTGCCGCACGCGGCCCCGGAATTGCGGATGCCCCCGGAATCGCTGCTCCCTATGGTCGCAGCGGCGACGTCGAGATCGTTGTCGAATCGAAACGCTGGGTCGGCCGTGGCGGGCCGGGGATCGATGAATTTGGACATGGCGTCGTAGGTGGGCTTGGAGGGGGGGAAGGTGGGTGTGCGGAACACGCCGCGTACGGTCAGCCGGCGACCGCCGAAACCCGAGTTTTGCTGCGAAACGGGTCTGACAGCCGGTTGGCCGTGTGCGGCGCGGTCACATCGAATTGCGGGGCAATTCACATGCCTGAATCCGTCTGGCGACGGTTCAAACGGCGTTGGTGGTGGGCACGGGGTGGGTGGTGGCGGGACGTTTCTGACGGCCGACGGTCGCACAAGAGCGGCAATCGAGCAGAAACGCACACGTAGTGTAGTCGACCAGCAAGCCGTTGTCTCCCTAGCCTATCGAAAGAAGGGGGGAGATCCTGACCGGGTCAACTGAGGGAATTAAACCGGATTTATCGGGTCCAAAGCAAGACATCCGGCGGTTTAGACTGGGCAGCCTGATTGCACCACTGGATCCGAAAACTCCCCGTAACGCGGAACTTCTCAAAGTACCTCCAGAATGTGGCGCCTTTCGGACTATGATCCGAAAAAACGTGTAGGATGGGGGGTGGTTCCGTCGCTGAACCACTGTTCAAGCTCACACCATTCGGAATTCTGGCATCATGGCGAAGGTATTACTGGTTGAAGACAGTCCGACTCAGGCGGTTGAGATGCGGATGTTGCTGGAGGAAGGCAGTCATGAAGTGCGGCATGCGGCCAACGGACAATTGGCTTTGGACGTCTTGGCGCGCGAGTCGCTGGACATTGTCGTGACCGACCTGGAAATGCCCGAGGTCAACGGTTTGGAATTGGTCGAGGTGATGCGGACCGACTACCCGCACATCCCCGCTATTTTGGTCACCGCGCGCGGCTCGGAAGACCTGGCTGCCGATGCGTTACAGAAGGGAGCGGCCGGGTATGTCCCCAAGAACCATCTGCAATCGTTGCTCAACGATACGATCATCGACGTGTTGGGGGTCATTCGCACCGACGCCAGCTTTGCCAAATTGATCTCCAAGCTGACCAAGAATGTCTTTGAATTCGAGTTGCCCAACGACAGCGAGTTGATCTCGCCGCTGGTGGGGCTGTTGATGCAAGTCGTCTCGGGGATGGACCTGATCAGTGGTGCGGAGATGAATCGGTTGGGGGTTGCGATCGAGCACGCGTTGATCAACGCCATGTATCGCGGCAACTTGCAACTGGGGCCGTCGGTGACCCCGGCCCATCACGCGATCATTTATGACGATGCGACCTCCGATTTGATCGAGCGACGAAAGCAAGAGTCGCCCTACAAGGATCGTCTGGTTTTCGTCGAAGCGACGGCCAGCAAGCAAGAGATCAAGATCGTGATCCGCGATGAAGGCAACGGCTTCGACACCTCGAAAGTGCCCGACCGAGTCGATGCGGATCTGTTCGCCGCTGAATCAGGAAAAGGCCTGGTCCTGATGAAAAGCTTTGCCGACGAACTACGGTTCAACGACATCGGGAACGAGGTCACGATGATCAAGAAGTGCTGCTAAGTAAAACGGTCCGATGGCAAACATGCACGGCAGAGGTCCCGACGAATCGACGGTCGATGATTCCGGAAGCGACGTCATGGACACCTTGGCCCCCAACCACTCGCTGGCCGCCTATGAGTCGCTGGTCAACACGCTACCGTTAAGCCTGTTGATCAAGGACACCGACGGCCGACGACTGTTTGCCAACGAAACCTATCTCAAGACACGCGGCTGTTCACTCGACGAGGTGCTCGGCAAACGCGATGAAGACCTGTTTCCGATCGACATCGCCCGCGCCTATTCCAAGGATGACCAACACGTCATCCGCACCGGCGAATCGCTGCACAGCGTCGAAGAGTCGGTCGACAAGTTCGGCCGGCGGCGGTGGATCGAACGCATCAAGAGCCCCGTGCTGGATGCCCACCAACACGTCATCGGCATCCAGCTGATCTTCTGGGATGTGACCGATCGGCACCTCGCCGAACGCAAGCTTAAGCACGAACGCTATCTGCTGACGACGCTGCTGGAGAACATCCCCGACAGCATCTACTTCAAAGATTCCGACAGCCGATTCGTCCGGATCAGCGAAGCGATGGCGAAAAAATTCGGCTTGGCCCGCTCGGCCGATGCCATCGGAAAGACCGACGCCGACATCTTTACCGAAACACACGCCGCCGCGGCCCGCGACGATGAACTGCGAATCATGCAGACGCGTCAAGCGGTCGTCGATTTGGTCGAACGCGAGACTTGGCCCGACCGAGACGACACCTGGTGCATGTCCACCAAAATGCCGTTGGTCGAAGACGGCGACAAAGTCATCGGCACCTTCGGGATCTCGCGTGACATCACCGAACTGATCAAGTACGAAGAAGCACTGCGCAAAGCCCGCGACGAAGCCGATTCGGCCAACCGAGCCAAGAGCGAGTTCCTGGCCAACATGAGCCACGAAATTCGCACACCGATGAACGCCATCATCGGCATGTCGGAATTGCTGGCCCAAACCAAACTCAACAACGAGCAACTGGACTACATCAATCTGGTGCGTGATTCGGCCGAGTCGTTGCTGTTGTTGCTCAACGAGATCCTGGATTTTTCCAAGATCGAATCACGTAAGTTGCAACTGGAATCGATCCCCTTCTCCTTGCGTGATCTGATCCAGCGGACCAGTCAATCGCTGTCGATTCGCGCGGCCAAAAAGCCCATCGAATTGGCCTGCCGCGTCGCACCGAATCTGCCGGATCGCTGGATCGGCGACCCGGGGCGGTTACGACAAGTGATGATCAATTTGATCGGCAACGCGATCAAATTTACCGACGCGGGCGAGGTGCTGGTCGAAGTCTGTGCCGGAGCGCGGCGGGACGACGTGCCGCCGGATCACTTGCCGCTGCGGTTCAGCGTCAAAGACACCGGGATCGGAATCGCGAAAGAAAAACAGGCGTCGATCCTGGACCCGTTCACGCAAGCCGACGAGTCGACCACACGTCGCTTCGGCGGCACCGGACTGGGGCTGGCCATCTCCAAAGAGCTGGTCCACTTGATGCGGGGTGAATTGCAGCTGGAAAGCGTCCCGGGTGAGGGGACGACGTTTTATTTCACCGCGTACTTCCCATTGGCCGCGGACCAATCGGTCCCCCACGAGGGAGACCTGGAGAGCCTGGCGCAACTGCCCGTTCTGGTCGTCGATGACAACGCGACCAACCTGCGAATCCTGCAAGAGATCTGTTCGAATTGGCGATTGAGCCCGACGCTGGCCGACGGCGGCGAGAGTGCGTTGCGTGCCGCGGCCCAGGCCGCCGAACAGGGACAGCCGTTTCAGTTGGCGATTCTCGATTGCATGATGCCCGGCATGGACGGGTTCGAACTCGCCTCGCAACTCCGCCGAGACTACTCCAGCGATCAAATGAAACTGATCATGCTGTCCTCGGCCTCCGACGGCGATGCGTTGCAACGCTGCCAGGAAGTCGGCATCGCAAGGTACTTGACCAAGCCCGCCGTGCAGTCGGAGTTACTGGACACGGTCCTGCAGGTCATGCAGCGGAAACAGATCGGCGTGATCGACCCTCGTACCGATCTGCCAGCCTGTTTGCCGATGCGCGTGCTGGTCGCCGAAGACGGCTTGGCCAACCAACACGTTGCCGTCGGAATGCTCCGCGCGTCGGGGCACCAACCGGTTGTCGTCAGCGACGGACGCGAAGCAGTCGCGCGATACCGATCCGAACCCTTTGACATGATCTTGATGGACATGCACATGCCCATCATGGACGGCATCGATGCGACCAAAGCCATTCGAGCCCACGAGCGGGTCACCGGTCGACACATCCCGATCCTCGCCTTGACCGCCGCGGCGATGAAGCGAGACGCGGAGGCCTGCGAACAATGCGGGATGGACGGCTACCTGACCAAGCCCATCCACCAGCGACGGCTGCAAGAAATGATGGCCCGTTTCGCCCCCGAGACATCCGTCCTGGACCAGCCCGCACCCGGCGTTGCGGTCCCCGGCAACGCCCCCGCGGCGACCGCTGCACGCAATAGCGACGATCGCGACGTGGTTGTCCGTGACGCCGATGTCAAAGACGCCGGCACACCCTCGGGGACGAGCACCGAAGCTTTCCAAGTGATCGACGTCCAAGCCGTGACCCGGCGAATTCCCGGCGGGGCACAGGGGGTCGCTCAACTGGCCGAAGTGTTTATCAAGGAATGCACCGACCTGATGCAAGTCCTCAACGACGGCATCCCCGGCGGCGACGCCGTGGTCATCGCCCGCACGGCCCACACCCTCAAGGGCTCCGCCGGTTTGTTCTACGCCGAAAAGGTCCGTGAGCTGGCGCTGCAGATCGAGACCAAAGCCAAAGCCGGTGATTTGGCCGACACGGTGGACGACCTTGCCCGATTGAATCCCCAAGTCGATGCGATGCTGGCCGAACTGCACCGGCTGAGCCATTCCAATTAGCCAGCTCGGACCGTGGTTATTCGCATGTGCGACAGCCCTTCCGGGCCAGCGTCCGGGAGACTCGGCCTTCGATGTACGACAGCCCTTCCGGGCCGTCGTCCGGGGGACTCGGCCTTCGATGTACGATGGCCCTTCCGGGCCGTCGTCCGGGAAACTCGGCCTTCGATGTACGATGGCCCTTCCGGGCCGTCGTCCGGGGGACTCGGCACGACGACCTAGAAAGGACGTCGTACGATGGGCCAGGACACAAAACCCAATTGCCTGTCGAGCGTTCCGCATTTCCCCCACCCGCCCGCTCCATGAACGGGTATAATACGACCAGGCGGACAAACGTAGATTTTGCACAAAGTTTCGACGTCTCGGTCAGCTCACGGTGGACTCCCTGGGTCGATCGATGAGCGGCCGATCGCAAGGCGAGAGCCATACAGCGAGAGTTTGTGCAGCCTTGAAATCATCGTTGATCTCCGGCGGGACTCCTCACACTTCCCGCCGGCGATGGTCCCGCTGCAATGGCGATCGCCACGATGTCGGTCACGACACCGACCCAGCGGGTGTGGGGCAGGCAGATCATTCAACGCTGCACAAGCGCTCTTTTGAAAAAGAGTTTGCGAGCGATGACACTGATCCGACTCAGCCGCAACGTCACCCCGGCACCGAGTCACGACGATTCGGAGCGACCGATGATCGACCACTCGTCGGTGCGCACCGCATCGATCTCCAAAGAACGAGCGGACAGCAACTGGGCGGACAGCGGATCGTGGAAAGACTTTGATCACGATGGCCCCCTCCCGCAGCCGGTCGCTAGGATCCAGCGCTACCGGATCGGCGATCAAATCGGAAAAGGCGGGATGGGGTTGGTCTACCACGCCCATGACAACGTCTTCGACCGCGATGTTGCGATCAAAGTCTTGCTGAAGAGCTATCAATCGCGCGAGGAATCGCGGGAACGCTTCTTTCGAGAAGCACGCACGACCGCACGGTTGCAACATCCGGGCATCGTCGCCGTCTACGACATGGGCATCAGCGACGACGGGCAACCTTTCTTTGCCATGAAATTGGTCGAGGGCAGAACGCTCAGCACGTTGCTGCGAGAGTCGTTGGACAGTGAGCGGCAAACACAACTGCACCAAGCGAGGCTGTTGGATGTCTTTGCCCGAGTCTGCCAGACGATTGCGTATGCCCATTCCAATCAAACCGTTCACCTGGACATCAAACCGTCCAACGTCATGGTGGGCGCCTATGGTGAAGTCCACGTGATGGATTGGGGTTTGAGCCGCCAGTTGGGGAAATCTCCGATTCAATCGGTTCCGATTCCGCCGGCGGCGGTGGACTGCATTTCGGACGAAGCGTTGTCGGCCATCCTTTCCAACAGCAAGATCATCGGCACGCCCAGCTACATGGCCCCCGAACAAGCCCGCGGCCATCACATCAGCGTGCGTTCGGACGTGTTCGGACTGGGAGCCTTGCTGTGCGAAATCTTGACCGGCCGGCCCCCCTACGAAGGCGACAGTTTTCGTCGCGTTTACCGTCGTGCCGCTCGCGGGGCATTGCGAGATGCGTACCAGCGGCTCGACGCCAGCGACTCCGATCCGGCGATCATCTCGCTGGCCAAACGATGTTTGGCCCGAAACGAACACGATCGCCCTGCCGACGCGGGGGCCATCGCCGACCAGATCACGGCTTTCCGAGAATCGTCGATGGAACGCGCCCAACGCGATCTGTGCCGGTTCTTTGAAATCAGCATGGATCTGTTTTGCATCGCCAGCCTGGACGGCTACTTCAAACGCGTCAATTCAAACTTTTCGCGTGTGCTGGGATACAGCGACCACGAATTGGTTTCCAAACCGTTCCTGCATTTCGTTCACCCCGACGACATCACGCAAACGCGAAAAGCGATCGGCGCGCTGGCCGATGGCGAATCGATCGCAGAATTCCGTAACCGATACCGTGATTGTGACGGCCATTACCGTTGGCTGCAGTGGAACGCCAAGTCCATCCCCGAAGACAACATCGTGTTCGCAGTCGCTCGTGTGATCGATGCCCCAGGCGGCCAGCCGGACTGACCGCGGAAAAGGGGTCAGGCACCAAAAATGCGAAGCACCCTGGGGGCCATTTGGTTTTTGGTACCTGACCCGAATGGCACGGGCTTAGTGAGCCGACGGCGCTAGCCGCGGGCCTTGATACGCCTTCAACACGGCGGTAACGCCCGAGGCTAGCGCCTACGGCTCAGCGTATTGGCTTAAGCCCGTACCATTCGTACCTGCCCCCTTTTCCGCTTGATGTCGTAGCGACGCTCGATGCGAGCGTGGAGGGCGCTGAGGAACCACCTTCTGGCGCAGTCAACGGCGCACGACCAACGATTAACGATGTTTCTTGTGTCAAATGCCGCTGTGCAGCTAGACTTGGGCCGCGGCAAGCAAAGGGTACGCGGCAAAACCACGTCGTGCTCGCATTTGACACTCTTTGTGCATCGTCCAAATGCGGCCGCGGTTTGTCTCGATGCCACCTTCAGTTGCGATCCCCATGGGTGAGTTTCATCTGCACATCACCAGCACCATCGGGCTGCTGCTGGGCGTTTGCCTGGCCGCCGGCGTGCTGGCCGACTTGGTTCATCTGCCCAAGGTGACGGCGTTTTTGTTGGTCGGATTGCTGGTCGGCCCGAGCGTCTTGGACTTGGTGCCGACCGAACACGTCGAATTGTTCGAACCGTTGCTGAAACTGGCGATGGCGTTGGTCCTGTTCAACCTGGGCTGCGAATTCACGTTTTCCAAGGTGCGACGGGTCGCCGCACATTGCCTGACGCTTTCGGTCGCCGAAATCACCTTCACCGCCGTGCTGGTCTCGATCGGATTGGCTCTGTTCGGTTGCTCGGGCAGCATGGCGTTGCTGTTGGGGTGCTTGGCGGTGGCGACCGCGCCCGCGACGACCATCTTGGTGCTGAAGGAGTTTCGATCCGAAGGCCCGGTGACCGAGAGCACGGGCTTCTTGGTCGCGATGAACAACTTTGCTTGCATCATCCTGTTCGAGTTCGCATTTTTGGCGATCGAGTGGTTCCAGGGCAGTTTGCAGGTTTCCTTCGGCCGCCAGATGTTCGGCGTGCTGCTGAATGTCGGCGGATCGATGGTGCTGGGGATCCTGGGGGGACTGGTCGTCAGCTATGGCTGCGGTTTTTTGAACATGAAACGCTGGCTGGTATTGTTAGTCGCCGCGGTCACGTTCCTGCTGGGCGTCGACGAATCGTTCGAGATCCCGTACATGTTGTCGTTCCTGATGATGGGCGTCACGGTGGCCAACACGTCCGACTACAAACAAAAGATCGTCGACGAACTGGACCACTTGTCGGGCCTATTGGCGGTGCTGTTCTTTGTCGCCCACGGAACCGAGCTTGATGCCGGTGCGTTCATCGCCGCGGGGAAACTGGGGCTGGTTTACATCGCGTTTCGCATCGTCGGCAAATGGTTGGGCGTTTACGTGGCGGCCAAGGCGACCCGGCAACCGCCGGAGGTGCGGAATTGGGGCGGCGCGTGTTTGTTTGCCCAAGCCGGAGCGGCGATCGCCCTGTCGACCATTGCGGTCAACCGAAATCCGGAACTGGGAAAACCGATTCAAGACATCATCCTGGGTTCGGTCGTGTTGTTCGAAATCATCGGCCCGCTGTTCATCCGCCAATCACTGATCCGAACCGGCGAAGTCCCGCTGGCCCAGGCGATCCATCACACCAGTCGAACGCCGCTGGAACAAATGCGCGAGGTCGTCGATCGCTTTCGTGCGGCGCTCAACGGCACCGCACCGGCGGTGTCCGCGATCGGCAAAGTGAAAGTCAGCGATTTGCTGCGCAAGACCAAGGGGATTCATCAATCGGCCGACTTCGATCAAGTCGTCGCCCACATCGAACACAGCCACGACAACACCTATCCGGTCGTCGATGACCGGATGAGTGTCGTCGGTGTGATTCGCTACCCGCTGCTCAGCGACGTCTTGTTCGACCACAGCGCCGCCAAACTGGTGCGTGCGGAGGACCTGGTGACCGACATCGAATCCTGTCTGCACGAAGACGAACCGGCGGCACGGGCGTTCGAGCTGTTTCAGGGCGAGACCGACGACTGCATCCCGGTCGTCCAGCGCGCCAGCCCCCACGAGTTGTTGGGAGTGGTCCGCCGCAGCGACGTCATGCACGCGCTGATCACCCAGCGCCGCAAGAACAAGTGATTAGGGTCCAAGTCTCACCGGACAGCGTCGCTCTGACGTAGCTACGCTGACCAGAGCGTGGATGGCGCCGGGGATCCACCTTCTGGCGAAGGTAGCTACGTTTGAACCGCGAATCATCATGATTCTTGAATGACGAGTCGCTGTCCAACTCGACGAGCGTGCGAGCACCTGCGCGGCTCAGAACTCGCGCTCGACCGCATCCTCGGGAGCCCACTTCGCCTTGTCCCGCGCACGTTTGACCGCCCAGGCTTCTTTGGCACTCTTTGCCTGGGCTTCGCTGCGACCCTCGAGCGGCCAATTCGGATCCGGCCGGTGCGCTTCGCCAAAAATCGCTTCGGCCCGCGCGACCCGTTGCGGATGGCTCGATGCGACGTCATTCGTTTCGCCAGCGTCGACACTCAAGTCATAAAGCTCGATCGGTTTGTCGATCCCGTTGCGGACCGCTTTCCAGTTTCCGAATCGAGCCGCTTGGACCGGCTTGCCCAGGTGCAGTTCCCAGTAGAAATAGTCGCGGTCGGGTGCCGCTCCGCCTTTGAGATAGTCGACCAAGGATTTTCCATCGGTCTCGTAGCCGGCCGGCGGCTCGGCACCGGAAAGCTCGACAAAGGTGGGCATCAGATCCCAAAACGCCCAGGGTTGGTCGTCGACGCGACCGGCCGGAACGGTGCCGGGCCACCAGGCCAGCGCCGCCTGTCGCAACGCACCCTCGTACATGCCCCGCTTGTAGCCACGCAATCCGTTGCTGGCCTGATTGAACAGACTGCCGATGTCGGACTGGGGATCGAACGACGAACCGTTGTCGCCGCTGAAGACGATCAGCGTGTTTTCGGCGATGCCCAGCTCACGGAGCGTGTCCATCAACTCCCCCATGTCCGAATCGACCCGCGTGACCTGTGCCGCATAGGACTTCTGTTTCAAACTCCACGGCTTGTCGGCATAGATTCCCAAGTCATCGATCTCATGACGGCCGTGCGGCAGCGTGATCGCATAGAACATCATAAACGGCTGGTCGGCGTTGCGACGCAGCCAGGCGATCATGTCATTCTGAATCAGTGTTTGTGCATACGTCTTGCCGACGGTTTGGCCGTTGTTGCCCGGCAACAGAAACGCCTGCGCGTCGTCATACAAGTAGGTCGGAAAGTACGAGTGGGCGTGTCGTTGGCAGTTGTACCCGAAAAAGTGGTCGACGCCCTGATTGAAGGGGCTGCCGGTGGTGTCGAAGAACCCCATGCCCCATTTACCAAACGTCGCCGTCGCATACCCGGCCGACTTAGCCACCTCGGCGATCGTCACGGTCTCATCCGGCAGTGGCAACTGGCCCTCCGGAGCGACTTCATAGTTGCCTCGCACCGGACAGTGACCGGTGTGCAGCCCCGTAAAGAAGGACGATCGGCTGGGCGCGCAAACGCTGGTTCCACAATACGCTTGCATGTACCGCGTTCCCTCGGCCGCCATCTGATCCAACCGCGGCGTCTGGATCAGTTTCTGACCGTAGCACCCCAGGTCGCCCTGCGCGATGTCATCGCTGAGCACAAAGATAAAGTTCGGCGACGGCGAATCGAAGTTCTGAGCGGATGCGTGTGGAGCCGATGAGACGATGCCCCACGCCAGCAGCAGCAACAGTTTCAACGAGGTCAAAGATTTGTAACGTTGGATTCGTGGCATTTTGGGTCCCGAAAGAAGTGGTCGTGATTTCCGTCGCGATCATTCTACATGCCTCTGCGGCTTCTCCCTCGCAAGGCTCGCTCCGCTTCCAAAGACTTGCCGGGAGTACGGATCATTACTTCCGATTAGATTTTAAACATCGATCAGCAGCATTTACCGGCCGGAGCCCCCCTCATCCCCAGCCCTTCTCACCCGCAAAGCCGGGGGAGAAGGGAGCCCTCATAAGTTTTGTCGCCACCAATCATTCTCAGGAAAGGTTTCGTCGTCTCCTAGTGCATCAGCCCCATCATTCTGCCTGCCTCACATCGTTTTGCCCCCATTTTTTGACCACCCCATTTTTTGACCACCCCATTTTTTGACCATCCATCTTCCCGCTGCGCCTCCGCCGATAATTCCGGCCTCTCCTCCTTCTTGCCCCATCGACAGTTGGCCAGCGGTTATACTGAGGGGCCCTCCCCTTCCCTCCCCCGCCCTGCCCGCCTTGTTGCCATGCCCGATCGCCTTGGTCCGAGGTCGTCGAACTGCTACGTCATTGTGTCAGCGTTGTTGGTGACCGCACTGCTTACGGTCGATGCGACCTCGCTGGGCAACGAACCGCGACCCCGCGATGCCGTCAGTTTTGAATTGGACGTGCAGCCGATTTTGGCCGCCCACGGGTGCAACGCGGGAGCCTGTCACGGAAAGCAGCGTGGACAAAACGGGTTCCAGCTCTCTCTGCTGGGCTTTGATTCCGACTTCGATCACGACGCGATCGCCCGGCAGGCCCGTGGCCGTCGTCTGAGCATCGCGGCGCCGGCATCCAGTTTGCTGGTCCGGAAGGCGACCGCCGAACTCCCGCACGGCGGTGGACGAAAAATCGACGTCGGCTCGGATGCCTACCAGACCCTGGTCGCATGGATCCGCCAAGGCGCCCCACGCCGCATTGCCGACGAAGCCGTATTGGAATCGGTCCAGTTGCAGCAAACCGAGTTTGCACTCGCCCCGTCCGGTTCAGCGGCCCTGACCACCATCGCACACTACAGCGATGGGACCACCCGCGACGTCACCGGCATGACCAGCTACTTGTCCAACGAGGCGGCGATCGTGCAAGTCGATTCGGCGGGCCGTTTGACGGCCGGACCGATCCCCGGCGAGACCGCGGTGATGGCGCGGTACATGAATCACATCTGTGTCGCCAACGTCAGTATCCCCCGCACCGAAGCGTTGCCCGAAGGATTCTATGACGATCTGCCTCGGGCGAACTTCATCGACGACTTGGTGTACGACAAACTGAATCAATTGCGGATCCGGGTTTCTGATCCGGCAGGCGAAGCGGTGTTCCTGCGACGCCTCTACACCGACGTCATCGGCCGATTACCGACGCCCGAAGAAGCGGATCGGTTTCTCAACAGTCAAGACAGTGACAAACGGGCGCGACTGGTCGACCGCTTGCTCGACCAACCCGAATACATCGATCACTGGGCCAACCAGTGGGCGGACCTGTTGCGGCCGAACCCGTATCGGGTCGGGATCAAGGCGGTCTTGAACTATGACAACTGGATCCGCCAACAGTTTCGTGAAAACGTTTCGCACGATGAATTCGCGCGTCGTTTGATCACCGCCAAAGGCAGCACCTGGCACAACGGCGCGACGACGTTGTTTCGCGACCGCCGGAGCCCCGATGAAGTCGCGACGCTGGTCAGTCAATTGTTCCTGGGTGTGCGATTGGACTGCGCGAAGTGTCATCACCATCCGTTTGAAAAGTGGAGCCAGCACGACTTCTATTCCTTCGCGGCGTTCTTCGGCAAAGTCGGTCGGAAGGGCACCGGGCTTTCGCCTCCCATCTCCGGCGGCGAAGAGATCGTTTACGTTTCCACCAAAGGCGACGTCCGACATCCGGTAACCGAAGCTGTCCTCGCACCGGCTCCCTTGTTCGGCGACGTCGACCTGTCCGAAGAAGACGACCCGCGCGAGGCGCTGGTCGATTGGATGGTCTCGCCAGAAAACGATTATTTTGCCAAGGTTCATGTGAACCGCATCTGGGCACAGCTGATGGGCCGCGGCATCGTCGATCCCGTCGACGACTTGCGCAGCACCAACCCGCCCAGCAACCCCGCGCTGTTGGATGCGTTGGCAAAACACTTTCAACAATCCGGCTATGACCAAAAGGATCTGATCAAGACGATCGTGCTGTCGAACGTCTATTCGACCAGTTCCACGCCGAACGAAACCAACGCGGGCGATCGCCTGAATTATTCGCGCCACTACCGGCATCGTTTGCGTGCCGAAGTGTTGGCCGAAGCGGTGGCCGGCGTGACCGAGACGACCGAGTCGTTCTCTGCTCTCGCGCCGGAATCTCGCTCCAATCAGGTGTGGACGCACCGGATCGATTCGGTGTTCCTGGACACGTTCGGGCGGCCGGACCCGAACCAGGACCCGCCCTGCGAACGGGTCGCCGATTCGTCGGTCACCCAGACCTTGCACTTGATGAACTCACGCGAGCTGGACCGTCGCGTTCGAAGCGACCCGGGTCGCGCCGCACGACTGGCCGCCGGCAAGCAGTCGGCCGCAGAGGTCGTGACCGAGTTGTACCTGGCCGTTTTTTCTCGGCGGCCGACCGCGCAAGAACAACAGTACTGCGAATTACAAATCACATCGGCCGGTGAGAACCGCCGCGGTGCGATCGAAGATTTGATGTGGGCGATGATGAATGCACCCGAATTCGTTATTCAAAACTAGAGTGGAATCACGATGGCTAGATCTTGGATGAACTGTGAAGGCCTGACCCGGCGTGACGGATTGAAGCTGGGATTGGGAGGACTGATTGCCGGCGGCCTGACCGGCGCACTGGCGTCGCGCGCCCGCGGCGCCGCGACGACGGATGCCAAGCGACGCCCGGCCGAAGCCGAGGCCTGTATTTTGGTTTGGCAGGACGGCGGGCCGAGTCACTACGAGACGTTCGACCCCAAGCCCGATGCGCCGGTCGAGATCCGCGGGTCCTACCAGCCGATCGCCACGCAAACCCCCGGCGTGCACTTCGCCCAGCCAATGCAGAAGTTGGCCGCGATCAGCAACGAATTGGCGATCGTGCGTTCGATCCGGCATGACCAGGGCAATCACGGTGCGGGCAATCACTACATGATGACCGGTGCGCCGCCGCGGATCCCGGTCGGATGCGGTGCCTTTGTCAGTTTCCACCCCAGCTTGGGAAGCGTGGTGGCCAAAGAAATCGGCGCGCCCCACGGGATTCCCGCCTACTTTTCGCTGCCCCGCATGTCGCGCTCCGGCGGCCCCAATTTCTTGGGCAGCAAGTACGCCCCGTTTGTCGTCCCCGACAGCCCCAACAGCTCCAGCTTCCGCGTCCGTGACGTCACCATCCCCAGCGGATTGACCGACGACCGTTTCGCATCGCGACAACAAATTCGCAAACACGTCGACACGATGCTGCGTTTCAACGACGCTTCGGTCGCCGACCCGACCTTGGCGGTCGATGAGTTCTATGGTCAGGGGATGCAGATCATCAGCAGCAAGGAGGCCCAGGCGGCGTTTGACATTCACCAGGAAGCCGACGAGATCCGAGATGCCTATGGCCGCAACACGTTCGGCCAGCAAGCCCTGTTGGCCCGACGATTGGTCGGCGCGGGCGTGCCGTTTGTGACGCTGTACCAAGGCGGTTGGGACCATCACACCGACATCTTTAAAGCATTGGATTCCAAACTGCCCCCCTTTGAAGCGACGATCGCCGCGCTGATTTCAGACTTGAAACAACAGGGCATGCTGGAGCGAACGCTGGTCGTCGTGTTGGGCGAATTCGGACGCACGCCGAAAATCAACACGCGTGGCGGCCGCGACCACTGGTCCAACGCGATGAGCGTGATGTTTGCCGGCGGGAAAACGCCCGGCGGCCAAGTCATCGGCGCCACCGATCGACAAGGCTACGCGGCGATCGAGCGTGTGCTGTCCCCGGAAAATTTTGTTTCAACGATCTATCAGAAACTTGGAATCGATCCGGGACAAATGATGTACACGCCCGAAGGCCGCCCGACCCATTTGGTCAGCGACGCCACCCCGATCACCGAGTTGATGGGGTAGTGATGATCGGATTGATTCACAACCAATGGGCAAGCGCCGGCGTAGCGACGCTCGCCAGAGCGTGGTGGCTCGCGCTGATCCGAAAACCTGAACGGGCCGCTCGCTTACGCGTCCCGCTGACATGGGCGGTGTTTGCGTTTTGCGTCGGGGCGTCGCAACCGGCTCAAGCACAACTCAAGCTCGATCGACTGTTCCCGCCGGCCGTTGCTGCGGGGAGCGAATCCGAGATCAGCGCCGAGGGAAAATTCCCCAACTGGCCGGTCGAGGTCGATTGTGATCGAGCGGACGTTGAGATTTTGCCTGGGAAAGATTCCGGCAAGTTCACGATCAAGATCCCCGAAAACTCTCCACCAGGTGTCGCCTGGGTCCGATTCTACGATGACCAATCAGCCAGCCAGCTCCAGCCGCTGATCGTCGCGCCGCTGTCCGTCACGACGGAAACCGAACCCAACGACAATCGCGATGCCGCCCAATCGGTTTCGATGCCGGCCGTCATCACCGGGCGATTGGCCAAAGGCGGTGACAGCGATGCCTATCGAGTCTCGCTCAAGGCCGGCCAGCAACTGGTCGCTTCGGTCACCGCCAACCAACTGCTTGCTTCCCCGATGGATGCCGTGCTGCAACTGACAGATCTGCGTGGCAATGTGCTGGCTCAAGTCGACGACGTCCGCGGATTAGACCCGCAACTGGTCTACCGCAGCGAGAGCGACCAAGACGCCCTGGTCCGCATCTTTGCCTTTCCCGAAACACCCAACAGCACGATCGGATTTAGCGGATCGAGTAGTTATGTGTACGTCTGCGAGCTCACGACGGGCCCGTTCCTGGATCACCTGGTCGTCAGCGGCGCGAGCCCCCTGGCCTTCGGTTACAACCTGCCCGAACCGTGTACCGTCGACGTCTTACCGGCCACGCGAATCGCACCGGCGGGCGGATCGATCTCCGGTGGACTCGGCTGGGCCTGGGATTTGCGTCCCGCGGACACGGAGGTGCAACTCCATCACGGCGACGAATTTGACGGAACATTGCCAGCTGTTCTGACCGGACACATCACCGGGCCGAAGCAATCACACACGGTTTCGTTTGCAGGCGTCAAAGGGACCAAGTACCGTGCCGAAGTCCGTTCGAAAGCCGACGGGTACCTGCTGGATGCAAAACTGACCGTCACGGATCAAAATTCCGGCAGCATGTTGGCCAGCAACGATGACATCTCGCGAGACAACGTCGATGCCGGCGTCGATTTCACCGCCAAAGAAGACGGCATCGTCGATGTGACGGTGTCCGACATGATCGACGGTTTCGGGCCCCGACACTTCTACCAATTGACGATCCGTGAAAGCCGGCCGGAATGTCGACTGACACTCGCCGACGACCACTTTGTGCTGCCCCGAGACAAACCGCTGGAGATCCCCGTGACGATCGAGCGGTCATCGGGTTTTGGCGACAAGCTGCAAATCACGGCATCCGGACTGCCCCCCGGAGTGGTCGTCGAAAACGTGATTTCGGAACCGAAAGGCGACACGTCCAAATCCGTCAAATTAAAGTTGACCGTTGGTGAAGGTGCCGCCGGACATGCCACATTTCAAATCATCGGCACGTCGTTGGATTCCGATAGCAAACCGACCGACCGGACCGTCACCGCAACGTTCCCGCTGCGACCCTCCCTCTCGCCCTCCGAATTCTGGTTGACGATCCCGCCGGCACCGGCCGACGGCAAATCATCCAACTAAGTTTCGCCCCACCGGCAACGCCATGATCAATCCCGTCATTTGCTCTCGTCTGAATTTGCGCCTTGGTGTCGCAGGCACTTTCCTGTCGTCGTTGTTCCTGGTGTCGCTCTCCCCCGCGTGGATGTCTCAGGCGCTGGCCAACCCTCGCGAGATCGCAGAACTGCCCGAAGACCGTGAGGTCGTGTTCAGCCGTGACGTCGCACCGGTCCTGCAGAAAAACTGCGTCGCCTGTCACAACGCCAGCAGCGAAGAAGGCGGCGTCAATCTGGAGTCGGTGGCGAAAATGAAAGCGTCCGACGTGGACGATGTTTTGGTGCCCGGCGACGCGTCGAAAAGCCGTTTGTTTCTTTTGGCCTCCCACGCCGAAGATCCGGTGATGCCGCCGGAGGACAACGACGTTTCCGCCGCAGCGCTCAACCCCATCGAACTCGCCCTGCTGCGCCGCTGGATCGACTCCGGCGCGGCGGTCGACCAAGCGGCAGGCAGCCCGACGCCGCGCCAGTGGCAACCGCTGCCGAATTCTTTGCAGACCGTTTTCGGATCCGCCATCACACCCGACGGTCGACTGGCTGTGGTCGGATTCGGGAACCAGATCCAGGTGTTCGGCTCCAAGTCCTCCCAGCCGATCGATTCACTGCAGCGCGTGCTGGATGGCCAAAGCAGACCACCCCACGACGATTTTGTCCAAGATCTGCGATTCGATTCCGATGGCAGCCGAATCATTTCCACCGGCCATCGGAACGTCAAACTCTGGCACTTGGCCCCGTTCGAATCCACGACGATTCCCACGATCGATCCTAACGACACCTTGGCAATCGCGACCAGCGAGAGCGGACGCCACGTCGCGACGCTGTCTCGGCGAGGTGAATTGAGTGTGGCCGAAGTCGGCAAGAATCGCTGGCAGTGGATGAAGGGTTTCGACCTCCCGGCGGAAATTCAATCCGCGGCGTCCTCCGCGGCACCCCAGCGCATTCGCATCGCCGTCGGTGCCAGCGGCGGGCGCGTCGCGATCGCTTGGGACAACACGATCCGCATCGTCCGCATTGATGGAATGGAAGCAGAGACAATCAACACGTCCGATCCAACCACATCCATGATTTGGTTGGATCAAAACACTCTGGTCACCGGCCAGACGTCGGGCATTGTCAGCCGCCATCGCCGCGAAAACGACACCTGGTCAAGCAAGCCGTGGTCCGTTTCGGATCAACCGATCACGTTTCTTTGTTCCGCGCCCGGCGACGACGCGCCGTTGGTGGCCGTGGACGCGGCGGGCAAGATCGCACAGCTGGATCATTCGCAGGACAAGTTCATCGAACTCGGCAAACTGCCCGCTCCACCAGCGTCGATCGCCCTGGCCGCAAACAGCAAGTCACTGTGGGTGACCACACCATCCGGAGCGATCGGGACCTTCGACCTGGCGGGCAAAAAGTTTGCCGAAGTCGCCCAATCGGATCCCCAAGCCGCTGCGGCACATGCGAAAAACGAGTGGGATTCGTTGGTCGGGGAAAAGCTGGTTGCCGCCGATGAACAAGCGGTCAAACAGGCTGAATCGAACGTGGACGCGGAAAAGAAGAGTCTGGAAAAAATCGCCGGCGACATCGCCGCCAAGAAAACCGCGATCACCGAAAAAGAAAGTCAGGCTACCGCTGCAAAGCAAGCCGCCGAGCAGGCCGACAATAAACTGGCTCAGGCCAAAGCCGACGAAGCTGCGGCGACCAAGATGCGAACCGACTTGACCGCAGCCGTGACGCAGCTGGACAAACAGATCACGGAGCTCACCGAGCAACTCGACGCCGTAAAAAAGCAAAAGGCGGACGCCGAACAAAAGCTTGCCGCTGTTCCTGACGAGAAGAAACTCGCCGAGACGATCAAATCGCTGACCGAGGCCTCGCAAAAAGCGGCCAAGGAACTGGAAACGAAGGACAACGAACTCACCAGCGAACGCGGCGAACTGAAATCGGCCGAGGAAACTCAGGCCCGGGGTAAACGACGCCTTGAGGGCCTGGAAGCCGAAGTGAAACGTCGTCAAGAATCATTGGGAAAGACCAAGGCAGATCAAGAGGCTCAAAAGGCCCAGGTCGCGAAATCGAAGGCCGACGCCGATCAATCACAAGCGACCGACCAACCGATCGCCCTGATCGCCGACGGCTCTCGCTTTCTGACGCGTTCCAAGCCGAGCGGCGTCTGGAGCCTTTGGTCCGCCGCGGGCGACTGGCTGGGCGAACTGGCCCAATTGCCGGCCGGTAGTCAATTGCTCGCCGCGGGTGATGGCTGTGTGGTAATCCAAGCCGCCGACGGACAACTGCACGCTCTGCAAACCTCCCAGCACCTTTGGCGGCATCAACAATCGATCGGTTCGGCCACCGGGGAAAGCCCCTTCGCCGACCGTGTGTTGAGTGTTGATGTCGATCCGTCAGGGCAATACCTGGCCACCGGCGGAGGCGAACCGTCTCGCAGCGGCGAGCTGATGATTTGGAACACATCCGATGGTTCTCTGGTGCGTCGCATCGAATCGCCACACGACGATACCGTGCTGTGCGTTCGTTTCTCGCCCGACGGGAAAACCTTGGCCAGCGGAGGCGCCGATCGGATGATTAAGCTTTGGGACGTGGAGTCGGGAACGCTAATAAAAACGCTCGAAGGCCACACGCATCACGTCAGCGCGTTGGCGTGGAACGTGAACCGCAACGAACTGGCCAGCGGATCGGCCGACGAAACGGTCAAGGTCTGGAACATCGAATCGGGTAAAGCGACGCGGACGATCAGCGGGCTGAAATCCGAGGTCACTCGGTTGGTCTATGTGGGGCGAGACGAGCGCATCGGCATCACCTGCGGCGACGGCTACTTCCGCGTCTACCGCACAGACAACGGCGGACGCGAAACCAACGCCACGGTCCCCGGCGGCTACCTGTACGCACTCGACGCCAACCGCGACGGAACGCAGTTCATCGTCGGCGGCGCCGAAGGGGTCGCCACCCGAGTTGACAAGGCCGGAAAGCACCTGCAAACGCTCGACGCTGAATAATCGATGCGGTGAATCAGGCAGATGCCGAGGCGGCGATGCGACGCCGATTCGTGCGGGCGTGATCAATAGGACCAATAGGACGTAGTGGACCTATAAGTCCCATGCGTCCTATTGGTCTTATTGCACGATCGCTGCCAGATCCTCCAAGGAACGGCAAAACAATTCCGGGCTTTGATCGTTTTGCCCCCATCGTTTTGCCCCCATTGGAGCGCAACGAATCGCCCCAATCGCTGACAGAGGGCCAAAGCCTGAGTCGCGTTCCTGTTGCCTGCCATTATTTCTCCTTCCACCCTGCCTTTTTTGATCATGCCTGTTGCATCTGAAGGTCGTAGCAGAGGGATCTCCCATCGAACCGCCGTCGCGTTGGCATTCGCAGCTGCCTTTTTTTCCTGCCAAGCAGCCGCCGATCCTAGCGGTGACGTTTGCGGTACTCTCGTGGAGATTGGCCGTGAGTTTTGCGGAACTGACGACTGAAGTAATTACCATCGCTGAACCCGACATCGAATGCGATGTCGGTAATGCTTCGATCGGTGCTCCGCAGCAGTCTGCAGGCTTCTGCGATTCGAAGCCCGATCAGATATTTGATCGGCGATGTCCCCATCGCGGCCTCGAATATCCGTATGTAATTGGTCCGAGACATTCCTGAAATGGCCACGAGCTCTTCGAGTGCGATCACCTGCGAAACGTTGCGTCTCATGTGAGAAATCGTTTCGCCCACGCGGATCAGGGATTTGCTTGTCGGGTTGCGAGTTTCGCGGTAGCACCGAGAAAGGAACGTCACCAATTCCAGCATGGCTGCAATCGCCATCACGCCGAATCCGGGTTGCCGAGCTGTCAGTTCGTCGTCGAGCTTGTCGACTAACCGAAGCGTCTCGCCAATTTCCGCAGGGCTTAGCTGTAAGCGACTGGTGAATTGGTGTCGGCTACGCCAGGCAGGTTCGAGAGTGAATAGCGCGTGGTAGCCAGAAAGCGACTGCAAGTCGCCGAGAGACATTGGTAGTTCGGCGGGGTCGAACAGAATGTTGATCAGGCTCAGCTGATCCATATTCAGATAGTCGTGCGGACGGTCCCCCCCAATGACAAACGTGTCTCCCGGTTTCAGTTCGTAGCTGTCTTCGCCGGTGATATGCAGCCCGGCACCGCCGGTGATGATGACGATTTCGGAGAACTCGTGACAGTGCAGACCAAATGGCTCTTGCGGATCGCGACGCTCCACGACGATCGGAAAACCGTCGGCGTGAAACCAGTCCTGTTTTTTCAGTACTTTCATTCCGCGATGGCGCGATAATGGTGACCAGTTGGCCAACGGCTGGACTTAGCGGCTAAGCCTTGCGCCGGAAAAGCATTCTCAGATGGGACTATTGTGCTAGTTTCCGGTCCGATCGTCAAGGTTTTCGCTTGCGTGAGGGTCTAGACTGCCGCGTCGACTGGAGAACTTCGTGTGATCGGGCAAGGGCCCACAGGACCTAAAACATGAGCAATACAAAGAACGTTCGTGCCGCATTTGAGCTTGCATCAGAGCAGTACCAGGCACAAGGAGTTGATGTCAGCGCGGCACTCCAGAAGCTTTCCAGAGTCGCGATCTCGGTTCACTGTTGGCAGGGCGACGACGTTGCAGGATTCGAGGGTGAAGCGGGAACCCTTGGCAATGGTCTGGCGGTAACCGGCAACTATCCAGGCCGGGCGCGAACCGCAGATGAACTACGGAGCGATCTTGAAGTCGCGTACTCGTTGATCCCTGGCAAACACCGCCTCAACCTTCACGCGCTCTATGGCGAGTTCGACGGCCCTGTTGACCGTGACGAAATCGGGGTTGAGCACTTTCGGGGCTGGATGGATTGGTCGCGAGAACAGCAAGTTGACCTGGATTTCAACCCGAGTTACTTCTCTCACCCCAAAGCATCGGACGGGTTTACGCTGGCACATTCCGATGCGGGGATTCGTCAGTTCTGGATTGATCATGGGATCGCGTGTCGCAAAATTGCGGCGGCCATGGGCGCGGCACAGGGTAACGCCTGCGTGAACAACTTCTGGGTGCCCGATGGATACAAAGACACACCGGCAAGTCGGAAAGCTCCGCGGGAGAGACTTGCAAGTTCACTCGATGAGATCTTCGCGGAGGATCTGCCGCGCAGCCAGACGCTCGATGCGGTCGAATGCAAGCTATTTGGAATCGGCAGCGAGAGCTATGTCGTCGGCTCGCATGAATTTTACATGGGATATGCGATCTCGCGGAACAAAGTCCTGTGTCTCGATGCGGGCCATTTCCATCCAACGGAAGTGATTTCAGACAAAATCTCTTCGGCTCTGATGTATGTGCCCGAATTGTTGCTGCACGTCAGTCGTGGCGTGCGTTGGGACAGCGATCACGTCGTCACCTACAGCGATGAACTGCAGGCAATCATGCAGGAAATCATTCGCGGAGACTACTTGGATCGCGTCCATCTGGGCTTGGACTTCTTTGATGCCAGCATCAACCGAGTCGCTGCGTGGGCGATTGGAACTCGCAATGCGTTGAAAGCGCTCTTGGCGGCTCTGCTTGAACCGACCGAGCAACTGCAGCAGCTTGAGCGTGACGGCGACTTGACCGCTCGGCTCGCACTGATGGAAGAACAGAAGACCATGCCACTGGGTGCAGTTTGGAATCACTACTGCGAGTCGACGGGTGTTCCAGTCGGTGCCGAGTGGCTCGAAAAGGTACGGCAATATGAAAGCAGTGTGACTTCGAAACGCTGCGACGAATCGGTGGTGTCGTAAGGGACCATCAGCCAATGAAGCACACAACCTGTTGTCTGGAGACTTTGAATGACTGAAGAAGCATCATCAGCAACTCCCGGCGGAGAGTTCGAGCGTGAACCGGTGCCGGATTCGGCGTTGCTGGGTAGCGGGAAGTTCTGGGGCATGTATGCAGGCGAGCATGCTGCGGGAACGGAGTTCATGATTGGCCCGTTGTTCCTTGCGGCCGGTGCGAGCTTGTCGGATCTGATCCTGGGTCTGCTGCTGGGAAACGTTCTGGCGGTATTAACCTGGCGGTTCCTGGTCGTCCCCATCGCGATGGCGAAGCGGTTGACGCTCTACTATCAGCTGGAACGGATCTCGGGCGGGTCGCTGGTCAAGTTTTACAACCTCGTCAACGGACTGTTGTTCTGCTTTCTTGCTGGTGCGATGGTCACGGTTTCCGCATCGGCGGTGGGCGTCCCGTTTGACATCACGTTTGACGTGCCGAGCAACATGTTCGGATTGAGCAATCCGTCCTTCACGGTGCTGGTGGCGATCGTTGGTGTGGTGATTGCGGCGGTCGCAGCGGGCGGTTACGAGCGTGTTGCCCGAGTCGCCAACATCGCCGCGCCGTGGATGATCGCGGTGTTCGCAGCTTGCGGGATCGTCTCGCTCGCACAAATGGAAGCCACCAGCGTGGCGGCGCTGTCGGAAGGCAAGTTCTGGGACGACGCGATTGCGTTTGTCCAGGAGAAGAATGGGCCGCAAACCTTCGGTTTCTGGCAGATCGTTGTGTTCGCCTGGTTGTGCAATGGAGCGATGCACTTTGGAATGGCAGACCTTTCGATCTTCCGGTTTGCCCGGAGCAAGGCGTCTGGCTGGGCGCCTGCGATCGGGATGTTCCTCGGCCACTACATGGCATGGATTGCCGCAGCATTACTGCTGGCCGCACTCATCAAAATTCAACCAAGCCTGGCAGTGGGGGAAGATGGCAAAGTCACCGCAAACCCGGGTCTGCTTGCATTTCAGTCGCTCGGATGGGCCGGCATCATTTGTGTGGTCATCGCGGGTTGGACGACGGCAAACCCAACGATTTATCGCGCCGGACTCGCGTTCCAGGGCGTGCTGCCCAAGACTTCACGAACGGCGATGACCCTTGTCGCGGGCGCCGTGGCCACGATTGCCGGGGCCTTCCCAAACCTCTCTGCCCAGTTGCTGGGTTTCGTTGGGACCTACGGGACGGTTCTTGGTCCGATGGGAGCCGTGATTTTCGTCGACTTTTATCTGATGAAGAGGCTTGGGTTACGCGACGAATACGCCCGTCACAGTGGGACGCGGTTCAACATCGCGGTATTGGTTGCCTGGCTGCTGCCCGTTGCCGTGGGGCTGTACCTGATTCTCTGGCAGGGGCTGTTTGCCGCGTACGCGGTGATACCGTGCTGGATCGTCTGTGGCCTTCTCTATCTGGTACTCAGCAAGTTCACCCAGAAAGAACTTGCCGATCAAGCAAACGCGTCACCAAACATTTAGGAGTCATGCAATGAACAACATCGCAAAGCTTGTTTCGCTGGTCACTCTCGGTCTGGTCATCGGTCCATGCCTTTTGTATTTCACCGGGACGATCGGGCTGGACACCGTCAAGGTCGCCGCACTTGTCGGCACCGTTGGATGGTTCATTGCGACACCGATGTGGATGAGCCGCAAACTTCCCGTCGATGCAAGTGAAGTCGAAATCTGAGTCATTCAAATCCTCTCGCCACATTGTCTTGCTGCCTGCAAAAAACCGTTTGCTATGAGATCGAATCAACTGAGTGACAACTTGAAAACGACATCACTGTTCATCGCCTTTGCCCTAGCTGCCGTTAGCAGCGTGGCCGTCGCTGCTGGGCTGGATGCAGTCCACCTTCGTTGTGAGTACTTGGAGAATCCGCAGGGAATCGACATCGAACAGCCTCGCCTAAGCTGGCGAGTCCAATCGTCCGAGCGCGGCAGCAATCAGGTCGCGTATCGCGTCTTGGTGGCTTCGACCGAGGAAAGTCTCGCACGCAATAAAGCCGACCTTTGGGATTCCGGCAAAGTCGAATCGAGTCAGACGCTATTCATCAAGTACGCGGGATCACCTCTGCAAAGTCGGCAGCAGTGTTTCTGGAAAGTTCAGGTTTGGGGCGATTCCGACGAAACTCCTTCGACCAGCCAACCAGCGTCGTGGTCGGTGGGATTGCTCAATGAATCCGATTGGTCAGCGGACTACATCAGTTTTAAAGACGACAGGCCGATTCACACCGACGTTGATCAGCTGCATTTGCCCGCGGCCCGACAGTACCGCAAGGAATTTGAGTCTGGCAAAGCAGTCAAGCGAGCCACGATCTACGCGACGGCGCTCGGCATCTATGAATTGCATTTGAATGGGAAACGGGTCGGCAATGCCTACTTTGCACCCGGCTGGACCGATTACCGCCAGCGTGCCTATTACAACACCTACGATGTGACGGAGTTGGTTCAAGATGGCGAGAATGCGATTGGCGCGTGGGTAGCCGACGGCTGGTACAGCGGATACGTCGGATTCGGATTGCTGACCGGCATGGGCACGGAAAAAACGGGGCGAGCGACCTATGGAAAAACGCCGTCTGTGATGGCTCAGCTGGAGATTGAATTCGCCGACGGTTCGCGTCAGATCGTTGCAACGGATGCCACCTGGAAGGTGACTGGCGACGGCCCCATCCAGGAAGCGGATCTTTTGATGGGCGAAGCCTACGACGCCCGCAAGGAGATGCCCGGGTGGGCATTGCCTGGATTTGACGACAGCGATTGGCGGTCAGCAATTCTGGCCGAAGGCAACGGCAATCCGACCGCCACTTTCTATCAACGTCGGAATCCCGAACAGCCCGGACAGGGAGTTCGCAATGTTGGAGCAGAAGCTGAGTTTGGATTCAAACGCCCAAATCTCGAGGCCTTTCCCGGCGTCCCCGTCCGCGTGACCGAGGAACTTCCGGCAAAGAAACTGACGCGGCGGGAGCCAGGAACGTTTGTCTTTGACCTGGGCCAGAACTTTGCTGGGACGATTCGATTGAAGGTGAACGGTTCGGCGGGACAACGTTTGCAGATTCGTTATGGCGAAATGCTGCATCCCGACGGTCGCTTGATGACTGAAAACCTACGCAAGGCTCGGGCGACCGACTTCTACACCTGCAAGGGAGATCCAAATGGCGAGACCTATCAACCTCAATTCACCTTCCACGGGTTTCAATTTGTTGAAGTCTCCGGTCTGACGAGTGAACCGACTCTCGACAGTGTCACCGGGCTCGTGATGCACAGTGACACGCCGCTGGTCAGCACGTTCCAGTGCAGCGACCCGATGGTCAACCAACTTTTTAAAAACGTCGTCTGGACACAGCGTGCCAACTTCCTGGACCTGCCAACCGATTGCCCCCAGCGGGATGAACGCATGGGGTGGACCGGAGATGCCCAGGCTTATGTCGCCACGGCCGCCTACAACGCTGACATCGGTGCGTTCTACACCAAGTGGTTGCGGGAACTGATGGAGTCGCAGCGACCGAGCGGCGCGTTCCCCGGATACGCTCCCTTTCCGTTTCAGCACGGGTGGGACTTTGGCACTGCGTGGGCTGATGCCGGGGTGATTTGTCCGTGGACGATCTGGCAGTTCTACGGCGACACGCAAGTGATCGAAGACTGCTGGCAGCCGATGACGCGATTCATGGATTGGCGAAAGGCAACCAGCGTCGACAACCTGGGCGTGGTGCACGGCAACGCCTGGGGCGATTGGCTTTCGCAGGGCGAAGAGACTCCGTTGGATTACATCGACACTGTCTACTTCGCGATTTCGGCAAAGATGATGGCGGAAATGGCCGAAGCAACCGGTCGCGCTGGCGAAGCGAAATCCTATCGCGAACAATTCCAAGCCACGAAGTCTGCGTTCCAGAGAAAATACCTGAGCGACGACGGCAGCATCAACGTCCCGACTCAGACGGCTCAGGCACTCGCCCTGTTCGCGGATTTGGTCCCGGATGAGCAACGTGAGGCAACCGGCAGACACCTGGCCAACATGCTTGCGGACAACGGCAACCATATGGCGACCGGGTTCCTGGGAACCCGGCCGCTGCTGCCAGTGCTGTCGGCATCGGGCCAACACGATCTGGCCGTGTTCCTGCTGCAGTCGCGGGAGTTTCCCTCATGGGGCTACGAGATCGCCAACGGAGCGACCACCATCTGGGAACGCTGGGACAGTTACACGAAAGAAGACGCATTCGGTCGACACAACGCGGCCATGAATTCGTTCTCGCATTATGCATTTGGTGCCGTTTGCGAATGGATGTTCGCGACACTGGCCGGCATTCAGTCGGGCGGACCCGGCTTCAAGAAGATCATCATTCGACCGAATCCGCCGTCGCGGGGCAGCAACGCGATGCACGAGCCAATCGATTGGGTGAGTGCTTCGTACGAATCCATTCGCGGCATGATCCGTAGTGACTGGAAAGTCGATGGTGGTCGATTTCGCTTGAATGTGACGATTCCCGCCAACACCGCGGCCACGGTTTACCTGCCGACGTCCGACGCAAACAGCATTACCGAAGGCTGCGAGGCACTGGGCGCCAACAAACATGTGAAGTTGCTTCGCACTGAAGATGACGTCGCGATTCTGTCGGTGGAATCGGGAACTTACGAATTCGCCGCGGCAAGCGGTATCGCCGAGGCATCTGTTGCGCGGAAAACATCCAAGCCCAAAGACAACTCGATCAACCCCCACGGCATCGACCTGACGGGGGCAGTGAAACTGGCGTCATGGGACTTCACGAACCCGTCAGACGTCCAGGAATGGACCGATCGAAAAAGTGTCCAGATTGAGCAGCGAGATGGCAAGCCCTACCTGATTGCGACGGGCGAGGACTCACAGATGGCGGTGCGGTTGAAGGAACCTGCCAGCGGCAAGCTGGCGATTGAACTGAGAGCGATGCCGGAAAACGGCGCGACCAGCCAGTTCTATTGGGCGAAACCTGGCCGAGGATTCAACGGCGGGCAACAGACCAAACGTACGCTCCGCAAATCCGACCAAGTCAACGCCTATCTGTTCATCGTACAAGACGCCCAGCCCATCAAAAAGCTTCGTTTCGACCCGTTTGCGACCTACGACAAATACGCCAAGGTCGGTGGGATGATGATCGAATCGATCTCGGTTTATCGGCTTGATGAATAACCCCACCAGAAGCGAACGCGTTTACGAGTCCCGACACAAATGGCACGGGCTTAAGCCAATACGCTGAGCCGCAGGCGCTAGCCTCGGGCCTTACAGCCGTGTTAAACGCGCATCCGGGCCCGCGGCTAGCGCCGTCGGCTCACTAAGCCCGTGCCATTCAGTCCCGACACCATTTAAAACGAACGAAAAAAGCCAATGCGACAACTAGCGACCGCACTCCTTTGCACTCTAAGCGTTAGCGCGATGGTCATCGCGCGAGGCAACGCTGCCGAACCGAGGCCCAACGTGGTCTTCATCCTCGCCGATGACCTTGGCTGGAGCGACACAACGCTTTACGGGACAACCGACCTTTACAAAACGCCCAATGTCAAGCGGATGGCCGAGCGTGGAATGACATTCACCCGGGCATATTCGTCCAGCCCGTTGTGTTCGCCGACTCGAGCGAGCGTCCTGACGGGATTGAGTCCCGCGCGGCACGGCATCACGGCACCAACGTGCCACCTTCCCAAGGTGATTCTCGAACCGGTCGTGCCAACCAGCGCTGCGCCGAACAAATTCTCGACGACACCCCAGTGCGTGTCCCGGCTGGATACACGGTACTACACCATGGCCGAAATGTTCCAGGACAACGGCTACGCGACGGGGCACTTTGGCAAATGGCATCTCGGGCCGGAACCCTACTCGCCACTGGAGCATGGATTCGATGTCGATGTCCCCCACCATCCCGGACCAGGTCCGGCGGGTAGCTATGTCGCTCCGTGGAAGTTCAACGATTTCGACCATGACCCGGACATTCCGGACGAGCACCTTGAAGACCGCATGGCCAAAGAAGCCGTGGCCTTCATGGAAGAACATAAGAACGAACCGTTCTTTTTGAACTACTGGATGTTCAGCGTGCATGCTCCGTTCGATGCTAAACAGGATCTGATCGACAAATATCGCAAAGTCGTCGACCCGAAGGATCCGCAGCGCAGCCCGACTTACGCGGCGATGATCGAGAGCATGGACGACGCGGTAGGTACGCTGCTCGACACGTTGGACCGCCTGGAGATCGCCGACAACACCATCATCATCTTCGCGTCGGACAACGGCGGAAACATGTACAACCTGGTCGATGGTGGAACGGCGACCAGCAATGCACCGCTGCGAGGCGGCAAGGCAACGATGTACGAAGGTGGTGTGCGAGGGCCGGCAATTGTCGTTCAACCGGGTTCTGTCGAAGCCGGCTCGCGTAGCGACGAGATCATTCAAAGCAGCGACTACTATCCGACGTTGCTGGACATGTTGTCGATCGATGCAAAGCCCGGTCAGGAATTCGACGGAATCAGCATTGTCCCGGCATTGCAGGGCGACTCGTTGGACCGCGAAGCCATCTTCACGTACTTCCCGCACGGGCCAGGTGTTCCGGATTGGTTACCACCGTCGGTCAGCGTCCACGCCGGCGACTGGAAACTGATTCGCATCTTCCACGGCGGTGAAAATGGCGGTCACCGTTACAAACTGTTCAATCTGAAAGACGACATCGGCGAACAACGCAATCTCGCCGAACGGTTCCCCGAGCGTGTGAAGCAACTCGACGCGCTGATCGAACAACACCTGAATGAAACGCAGGCCGCGCGTCCGCTGGCGAATCCGAATTTCGACCCGTCGAAATTCGACATCACCAACGAAGGCAAAGCCGAGCTGAAAGGCGGCGCAAGCAAGAAGCCGGTCGGCGGAAAATCAAAGCCTGCCGGCAAACCCGTCGCGGGATGGCGATCCGGAGGCACTTGCACCTTGTCTGCCGCAAACGGTGCGTTGCTCGTAAAGAGTACCGGAGGTGATCCCCACCTCAGTCACACGCTCACCGAACCGCTCCCCGCCGGCTCCTTCACGCTGCAGTTCACGATGATCTCCGGTTCGATCGGAAACGGCCAGGTGTTCTGGCAGGAGCAAGGGGCTGGACCGTTTAACGCCGATCGCAGTCATAAGTTTGAAGTGGAACACGACGGGAAAGCACATCCCTATACGGTCGAATTTACCGCGGCCAGTCCGGTGCTTGCAGTACGAATCGACCCCTCACGCGGCGATGGCGAGGTGCAGATTTCAGACATCCGATTAGTTGGCGAGGATGGTTCGGCACTGTATCAGTTGAAGCTTCCCACGGCCTCGGATGCGTCACAACCGGTTTCGCAAAATAGTAGCCGTCAACCAAACGTTATCGTCATCTACACCGACGACCATGGCTATTCGGACCTCAGCTGCCAAGGAGTCTTCGATGACGTTAAAACGCCCAACATCGACGCGCTCGCGCGGGGCGGCGTCCGCATGACCGACGGATACTGCACCGCACCGCAATGCGTTCCTTCGCGGGGCGGACTGATCAGTGGTCAGTACCAAACCAAGTGGGGGCTGGAATCGAATCCGCAATTCAGAGATGCAGCGACCATGAAGCGTTTCGATGAACTCGAGACGATCCCCGAGCGATTGCAGAGCGTTGGTTACGTCACGGGCATGGCGGGAAAATGGCATCTTGGACCGAGCCATGCCGAGAGTATCGCGACTCACGGATTCGACAAGGCCTTTCACAAGAACAGCAACGGCCCTGGTCACTGGAACATGAACCTGGAAGGTGAAGACGTCGAGCCACAGGAGCAAAAGGGCGGCGGCTATCACATCGACATGATTTCTGATTTCGCCTGCACGTTCATCGATCGATTTCACGACAAGCCGTTCTTCTTCTATCTCGCCTGCCGAGCGCCGCACGTGCCGCTGGACGCACCAAAGACGTACCTCGATCGTTTCCCTGGCGAAATGCCAGAGCGTCGACGTCAGGCACTCGCGATGTTGTCCGCCGTCGACGATGGGGTCGGCCGAATCATGGCATCGCTGCGAAAGCATGAACTCGAAGAAGACACACTGATCTTTGTGATCAGCGACAACGGTGCACCGCTGAAGATTCACAAGCTGGATGCGCCCGGCGGCGGCCCCGGCTGGGACGGTTCGTTGAACGATCCGATGAACGGCGAGAAAGGAATGTTGACCGAAGGAGGCATTCGGGTGCCGTTTGTCGTCCAATGGAAAGGCACGATTCCCGGTGGACAGGTCTACTCCCATCCTGTCATCACGCTCGATGTCGGTGCGACGGCTTGCTCCTTAGCCGGACTCCCCAATGACCCGGTGCTGGATGGTGTCAACCTGATCCCGTTCCTGACCGGAGAAAACAAAGCGGCACCCCATGAAACTTTGTATTGGCGGTGGCTCGGCCAGTCGGCGATCCGCAAAGGGCGATGGAAGTACATCCGAGCCGACGATCGCGAGTATCTGTTCGATATGGAAAACGACTTCCAGGAGACCAACGATCTGCTTAGCGAATCACCTGAGATCGCAGCGTCGCTTCACAAGGATCTCAAGGCCTGGGCCGAGACTCAATCTCCGCCCGGAATCTGGGCTCAACGATCAGAAGCGATGAGCCGTCAGGCGGCGAAGTACTTCGATTGGTACATCGAGAGGAAACTTGATACCGGGTCGGCGGCAAATCAGCAGGAGCCAACGACCAAATGAAAACAGAGGAAGATTGAACAGTGAACTTCCGATCGATTGGTTTCGCCGCCGTCCTTGCATTCCACTGTGCGACTGCTGCCGGTGCCTCTGAACGCCCGAACGTTTTGTTTATCTTGACGGAAGATCAAGGCGCGCACTTGGGCTTGTTGGAAACGCCGGGACTGCAGACACCGCACATGGACGCGCTGGCGAAGTCCGGAACGTACTTCAGCAACGCATTCGTCGCTTATCCAGTGTGTTCCGCATCCAAGGCGGCGATCTACACCGGGCTGCACAACCACACCAACGGCATCCTGAACAACACGCACAACTTTCACAAACCGGCTGATCAAGTCACTGCGGCGGAGCGCGGACTCAAACTTGCGCGAACGAACCGTGTCCACGACCAGTTCAAAACGCTGACCGAGATCCTGAAAACGAACGGCTACTATCAAGGCGTCACGCACAAGCTGCATGTGCTGCCGAATGACAAGTTTCCGTATGACGAGTTCCTGGAAGGCTCGCGTGCGGAAATGGTGGGATTCATCCGAAACGCGAAAACCCACAAGAAGCCTTGGTTCCTGATGGTCAACATACCGAACTCGCATCGGCCTTACCCGAACAGCGACAAGACACCGATCCGTGTTGATCCGGACGAAGTCGAACTTCCTGCTTACCTGCCCGATTCGCCGGAGGTTCGCAAGGACTGGGCGGAGTACTTGGCGGGGATCGAACAAGCGGACTCCCTAACCGGACAGGCGTTGAGCGTGCTTGAACAATCCGGCCAAAGCGACAACACGATCGTGATCTTCATGAGCGACCACGGCCCTACGTTTCAGCACGGCAAGATGACGTTGTACGACCTGGGCCTGCGTGTGCCGCTGATCGTTCGCGGCCCCGGGATCGCACAGGGCGCCAACCGCGACGAACTGGTGAGTGAGCTTGATTTGCTTCCAACCATTCTGGATCGATGCGGCATCGATCTATCTTTCGACTATCCGCTTCACGGCAAATCGGTCACCGGATTACTGCAGGGGGACAAGCACGCGATGGGGCATGATTACATTTTCGCCGAGATCTCCAACCGTGGTCCGCTGCCCAACAACGGCATGCAGGAACGCAGTGTCTTCGATGGCCGATGGAAGTTGATCTATCGTGAAAACGTCGAAACCGCGTGGCGGCAGGTCAATGCAGACAGCCGGCAGTTCAAGGTGTGGGGCAATCGCACCTACGCGGAGACGATTCGGCTGAAGGACAGGTTTCCGCGACAGTACCAAATTCTGGCAGAGATGGATCCGCAGAATCTTGGAGGCAAAGTTCCGAAGCTAGAGCTTTACGACCTTCAGTCGGACCCACACGAAATGAACAACCTGGCGTCGAAAACTCAGCATCAGGAACAACGCGACAGGCTACTCAGTGCTCTCAGAAATTGGGTGAAATCAACCAAGGATCCAGCGGTAAACCCCTGACATGAACTTAAAGCCCTTCGTTGCCGTGATTCGGGTTCTCTTGGTTTCCTTGGCCGGTGTTTCCGTTGCTGAGGCGGCTGAGCGTCCCAACATTCTTCTGATCGTCGCGGACGATGTCGGTTTCTCGGACCTCGGGTGCTACGGTGGAGAAATCGATACGCCAAATCTAGATCGGTTGGCAGCCGAAGGAATCCGCTTTAGCGAATTCCATGTCAATCCGATGTGTGTGGTGACGCGTACCAGCTTGATGACCGGCCATGAGCATTCTCAGTCCGACAACTATCGACGATCGCTTCCGATCGTACGTCTGATGACCGATGCAGGTTACGCCACGTCGATCAGCGGCAAGTGGCATCAGCCGGGACATCCGCTCGATGCGGGCTTCGACTCGTTCTACGGGTTTCTTGGGGGCGCGATCGATAGCTGGACCGGCATCGAACGCGGCAAACCGGCCATTCAATCAAACAGACAGAAACCGAAACCAGTACCGCAGGGCTGGTACAGCTCCGATGCTTTCACGGATGACGCGATCAGGCAGATTGATGCTTCGGTCACGGCAGGAAAGCCGTTCTTCACTTACGTCGCGTTCAATGCTCCGCACAGCCCACTGCACGCGCCGCGCGAGAACGTTGAAAAGTACTACGACCGCTACACGGCCGGCTGGGAATCGTTGCGGCAACAGCGGATGCAGCGAATGAAAGCGATGGGGCTGATCGATGATCGCTATGTGATGACTCCGCCTGAGGCCGAAGTCCGACGATGGGACGAATTGCCTGCGTCGATTCAGAAACAGGAAAGTCGTCGTATGGCAGCGTACGCCGGAATGCTCGATCGACTGGACTGGAACGTGGGGCGAATCCTGAAGCATTTGCGGGATCAGCGACTGGACGAAAACACGCTTGTGATTTTCATGGCGGACAACGGCGGTGCGTACAGCAACGGAGACATCCGCACCTACGACCAGCAGATTCCCTGGAAAGCCGGAACCAATCCGTTCGCATCCAATGGGTGGTCCTATCTAAAGAACACGCCGTTTCGCTGGTACAAATCGTGTGCTCAGGAAGGTGGCGTTTCCGTCCCGTTGATCGTTCGATGGCCAATGAAACTCGCTGAACAAGCTGGCGGGGTTCGCAAGCAGCGACTACACGTCACGGACCTGTACCCAACGTTTCTGGAGTTAGCGGGCGCGTCGTACCCAGCCACCGACGGAGCGCGCGAACTTGAACCACTGTTTGGCAAGTCGTTGCTTCCGTTGCTCTGCGACGCCACGTTGCCTCACCACGCCATCCACGACGAGATCTTCTGGTGCTTCAATCAGACCGGCAAGGGGCTGACGAAAGGCGACTGGAAGATCTCCAGTATCAGCGACGGACCATGGCGACTCTACAACATCGTTCGCGATCCCGCAGAGTCAAAGGATCTTGCGGCCGAGCGACCAGAAATTGTCGCCGAGATGAGCGAGCGTTGGTTCGACTTCGCAAAGAATCACACCGCCATGCCTCGTTCATGGCGAGCCCCGCTCCACGACTATCAGGAAGGCTGGGGCTTCCATCGCATTCGCATGGCCATGCCGGCATTTGTTCGAGCCGAACCCGCATCGTCGGCGATGAACGTACCGTGCGATACGAACCTGAGTTTTTGTTTTTCCCAGCCGATCAGTTTCGCCAATTCAGAAGGCAAAACGATCCGACTCTATGAAGCCGACGACATCGACAAAGTCGTTTGGCAGGCGGATCCCGAGCCGGGGCATCCCGCTGAAGGAACAAAGCAAATTATGTTCAATGATCTTCCTCGCCTGAAGCCCGATACGACCTACTTCGCGCTCTCGGATTCCGGCTGGATCACCATGGGTAAAAAACGTGCGATCGGACTGAACGACGGCGCTTTCTGGTATCGCTTCCGCACAGGGTCGAATTAGGTCGAGCCGTATTAGATCGGGGTCGGATCAGCCGGCACCTGTTGTGATCAACGCTCGTGAGATCGATGCCGTGTCAGCGATGCCCCATTGTGTCATTAATGAGCGATGCGTGACCCTTAACCCAAACTGAGGTTTTGAAACGGTGGAACTGGAATACGACCCGCGATACCCCAGCGTGGATGACCTTCGGCAACGTGCCCGGCGACGCATCCCGCGTTTCGCCTTCGAGTATCTCGACGGCGGCTGCAACGAAGATGTCAACCTGCATCGGAACACAGCAGAGATACGCGACGTCGAGCTGATTCCTCAGTACCTGTCCGAGCACATCAAATCGGACATGCGAACCGAGCTTTTTGGCCACACTTACGACGCCCCCTTCGGTATCTCGCCAATCGGATTGCAAGGCCTGATGTGGCCGAAGACTCCGGAAATCCTCGCCAAAGCCGCGTTGAAGCACAACATCCCGTTTTGCCTGAGCACCGTTTCCACCAGTAGCATCGAAACAATTGCGGAGATCAGCGAGGGCCAAGCTTGGTTTCAGCTGTATCATCCAACCGAAGACAGCGTTCGTGACGACATCATCAATCGCTGTAAGGCTGCCGAGCTTCCGGTGTTAGTTATCCTCGCTGATGTACCCACATTCGGTTACCGGCCGCGTGACATACGCAACGGATTGGCGATGCCGCCAAGTATGTCGCTAAGGAATATTCTGCAAATTCTTTGCCGTCCGGTTTGGGCGGCAAGTACGTTGCTAGACGGTCAGCCTGAGTTCGAAACTCTGAAACCCTACATGCCGAAAGGCTTGAATCTCAAGCAACTCGGCCTGTTCATGGACAAGACATTCTCGGGACGCTTGAACGAAGAAAAGATCAAGCCGATTCGCGACATGTGGCCGGGCAAACTGGTTGTCAAAGGCATCGCCTGTGAAGCCGACGCCGAGCGCTGTCTTCGCTTGGGAGTAGACGGACTGTGGGTTTCCAACCATGGCGGTCGCCAGCTCGACGCCGGACAATCCGCCATCAAAGCGCTTCGCCCGATCGCGGAAAGATTCGGCGAACAAGTAACCATCATGATGGACTCCGGCATCCGTGGCGGACCAGACATTGCCAGAACGATGGCGATTGGCGCCGACTTTGCAATGCTTGGGCGGACCTTCATGTACGGCACGGCGGCACTCGGGAGCCGCGGTGGAGATCACACCATCGCAATTTTGAAGCGTCAGCTCCAGCAAGTCATGGAGCAACTGTGTTGCCAGCGCACTCGTGACTTCCCAAACCACCTTTCGAAGTAGGTCGTTACACCTGATTCTTCTGCTAGGACGCTTGATCCGGAACCGGGTGGTCGCCTAAAGGGACCGTCCAGCTTAGGGCGATCGTTTTCTGGTGTACGATGGCCCTTCCGGGCCGTCGCCCGTGGGGCTCTGCGCGACGACCTAGAAAGGACGTCGTACACCCTCCGCCGCCCACCCCTTACCCGACCAGTCAGATCATTCGGATTTTTTGCGTTTTGCCTCAGCCCTAAGCTGGACGGTCCCTAAAGGCCAAACACCAACGGTTGCGTCGACCGCCGTACCGGATCAGCGGTGATTCCATCTGAAAATCAAAATTGGACGCGGCGCCCCGAACACGGTAAACTGATGTCCCCTCCCACATCAACAACGCGACGTTGTCCCCCCCTGCCGCCGCTCGGCCCATGACCACCGTGTCTGACCACGATCGAATCCAACGATGGCTGCTGCCCGTGTGCTTGACGTTCATGGTGTTCGTCAGCCAACGCCCCACCCTTTGTGTCGCGAATACGCCAGAGGACCAGGTCAGCCCAGAAGGCCAGGTCAGCTTCGTCAACGACGTCGTGCCCGTGCTGACCAAAGCCGGTTGCAATGCGGGTGTCTGTCACGCCAAGGCCGGCGGCGGACAAAACGGATTTCAACTGTCGTTGTTGGGTTTCGAGCCCCAGGAAGATTACCAGCACCTGGTGATGGAAGGTCGTGGCCGACGTCTGTTTCCGCTCGATCCCCCGCGCAGCTTGCTTCTGGCCAAAGCGGCCGGCGACGTCCCTCACGGCGGGGGCGTTCGCATCGAAAAGGGTTCGAAGAACTACAACACGCTGCTGCGTTGGATCCAAGCGGGTTCACCGTATCGGCCGACCGCGGATCCCGATCTGGTCACGATCGCCATCGAACCGGCCACCGGAACGCTCCGCCCCGGCGAAAGTGTGACGCTTCGTTCGATCGCCACATTCTCCGACGGATCGACTCGCGACGTGACGGCGACCAGCCTGTTTGAATCGAATGATTCGGCGATGGCCACCGTCACCGAATCGGGACAGGTGACTGCGTTGGACTTGCCGGGGAAAGTCTCCGTGATGGTGCGACACCAGGACCGCATCGTCGTCTACAACGCCTCCATTCCACTCGGCCAACCGATCGAGACGCTTCCCACGCCGAATAACTTCATCGACGAACTGGTCTTCGCCAATCTAAAGCAGCTCGGCATTCCGGCGTCGGAAGTCTGTGACGACGCCACATTCCTGCGACGCGTCAGCCTGGACATCGCCGGACGCGTTCCTACCGAATCGGAGGCCAAAGCGTTCGCAGCGGACGACACGGCGGACAAACGCGCCGCGGCCATCGATCGCTTGCTGCGAAGCCCCGACTATGCCGATTACTTTGCCAACAAATGGACGGCGCTGCTGAAGAATCGCCGTGACGATGCGAGTGACATCACGTCCAATTTTGCGTTCCACGCCTGGGTCCGGGACAACCTGTTGGCCGGAACGGCGTACGACCAATTGGTTCGCCAGTTGTTGGCCGCCACGGGAACGGTGATCGCCAATCCGCCGGTCGCTTGGTACAAGCGGGTCAAAGAACCGAAACAACAAATCGAGGACGTCGCGCAGCTGTTCCTCGGCGTGCGGCTGCAATGTGCCCAGTGCCACCATCACCCGTTCGAACGCTGGAGCCAACAGGATTACTACTCGCTGGCCGCTTTCTTTAGCCGGATCGGGCGAAAACCCACCGACACCGCCGGTGAGGACCTGATCTTTCACCAGCGGGGTTTGGCCCAAGCGGTCAACATGAAGAACGGTCAATCGGTGCCCCCGGCAGCGCTCGGCGATTCGGTCGGCCAGATCCCGCCGGACGAAGACCCACGGCTGCGACTGGCCGATTGGATGGCCGACCCGGGCAACCCGTTTTTCGCCAAGTCGCTGGTCAATCGCTACTGGAAACATTTCTTCCGTCGCGGACTGATCGAACCGGAAGACGACATCCGCGACACCAACCCGCCGACGAATCCCGAATTACTCGCAGCGTTGGAACGACATTTCGTCGACAGCGGATTTGATCTGCGGGCACTGATCCGTGCGATCACCAACTCCAAAGCGTATCAGTTGAGTGCGATTCCCAACGAACACAATCTGGTCGATTCCCAAAACTACTCGCGGTTCTACCCCAAACGATTGCAAGCCGAAGTCATGCTTGATGCGATCGACCAAGTCACCGGGGCACAAACTTCGTTTGCGAATCTGCCGATCGGGACGCGAGCGGTCGCGTTGCCGGACAACAGCTACAACAAGGCGTCGCCGTTCTTGCGCGTGTTCGGTCGGCCCGAAGCGACCAGCGTGTGCGAGTGCGAACGCGTGCAATCGGGCAGCCTGGCGCAAAGCTTGCACCTGATGAATGCCGGCGACATCAAATCCAAACTGGCCGCCGGCGGCGGCCGCATCAATCGACTGGTCGGCCAACCGACGTCGGCGGCGGAAAAAATCAACGAGTTGTATTTTGCGGCCTTCGCACGTCCCCCCAGCGAATCCGAACTCGCGACCGCATTGCAATACGTCAACGAGTCGCGAACCGACGCCGACGGCAAACCACTCGATGCAACTCAAACGCTCCGCGAGAACCTTCAAGACCTGACATGGGCACTGCTGAACACCAAAGAGTTTTTGTTTAACCATTAGTCCTTTACAAAATTTTGGATCGAACCTTAGCGGAAGTCGTTAACGACTTGTCGATTGAATCAGCCGTATGGCGCAAGCCTACGGGCAACCGAATCAGCCGTATGGCGCAAGCCTACGGGCAACGGTAAGCAATCTGCGAACCGGGTGCCCGTACGCTCGCGCGAAACGGCTGATCCCTCGAGTGATCAGATTAAATCAACAAGCCGCCAAGACTTTCGGCACGACACAGGTGGTAGCGAAACTCTTGGCGAGTTCCGCTACCCGAAAATCGCTTAAGTCCCACGTTTCCCCACGACCACCGATTGGATTTTTTCGATGAGCACTCCCCTGCCCGACCGGCGGCATTCACCGCGCGCCGGTCGCTGCACATGGCCGGCCGCATGGCTGTGCATGGCGGCGTCGATCTGCCTGCCCACATTGCTGCACGCACAGTCGGTCTGTCTGCCGGCTCCCAGATTGTTGACCACGATGCCGATGGGCGGCCAAGCGGGGACGGAATTCGAAGTCAGAATCACCGGTCAATCGCTCGACGGCGCCGAGCAGCTGATCTTTCCCGATCCGTCGATCAGCGCAACGCCCAAGCTGAACGATGACGGGACGGTCGTGGCCGACACGTTCCTGGTTCGCGTTGACGGAAACTGCCCCGTGGGAGTTTATGACGCGCGGATCATGGCCGGGCTGGGCATCTCCTCGGCCCGCGCGTTTTCGGTCAGCGACGTCCCCGAGCTCACGCAGACCAAACCGGGCACTTCGCTGGAAACCGCGTTGGAGGTTCCCATCGGTTCGATCGTCAACGCCACGTTGGTCGACCGTTCGGTGAATTTTTATGCGTTCGATGCCAAACAAAACCAGCGGGTCATCGTCGATTGCGTCGCCAAGGGGATCGATTCGAAGATGAACCCGGTGTTGGTCGTCGCCGACGCCACCGGCAGCGACCTGATCGTGGAGCGTCGCGGCGGCATCATCGACTTCACCGCCCCCCAGGACGGTCGCTATTACGTCAAGGTCCACGACCTGACCTTCAAGGGCGGCCCTTACTACTTCTTTCGCCTGGCACTCACCGAAGCGACCGCCGATGCCGTCGCGACTCGCTTGCCCGCGACGAACAGCGTGAACTCGTTCTCCTGGCCTCCGCCCGATGTCGATGCCAATCCCGCCGCGGACGAAACCGAACTGGCGGCGGTCGACGACGACGCACGGGGGATCACGTTGCCGTGCGATGTCGGCGGCAGTTTCTTTCCGGCCGCGGATGTGGACACGTATCAGTTCACCGCCAAGAAAGGCGAAACGTGGTGGGTCGAAGTCGCGTCGGAACGACTCGGCCGCCCGACCGATCCCTCCGTCGTCGTGCAACGCGTGATCGACGATGGCAAGGTCGTCGATGTCGCGGAACTGGCGGACATTCCCAGCCCGGTCAAACGGTCCTCCAACGGTTACTCCTATGACGGTCCGCCCTACAACGCCGGATCTTCCGACGCGATGGGGAAATTCGAGATCAAAGAAGACGGAACGTACCGAATTCGAGTCACCGACCTGTTCGGCGGCACACGAAATGATCCGGCCAATCGCTATCGGATGATCGTGCGGAAGGCATCGCCCGATTTTGCACTGGTCGGCTGGGCCCTGCACATGGGGCTTCGCAACGGGGATCGAAACGCACTTAGCAAACCGATCGCGCTGCGTGGCGGTGCGGTCATGCCGCTTGAAATTGTGGTCGTCCGCCGCGACGGTTTTGATGGCGAGATCGAACTGTTTTTCGACAACCTGCCCGAAGGCGTCACCGCAACGGGACTAACGATCGCCGCCGGGCAAACCCGCGGCATCATGTTGGTCAGTGCGGCCGCCAACGCACCGCGCGGGTTGCAGTTGGCCGACCTGTTCGGCCGTGCCACCATCGACGGCCAGGACGTCGTGCGACCCTGTCATTGGGCGTCGATGAAATGGCCGGTGACGAATGCCAAGAGCGAAATCCCGGATCCGCGTCTGGTCGATCGGATTCCGGTTTCCGTCGGCGGGATCGAGCAAGCCGGGCTGTCGATCGAAGCGGCCGAAGACAAGGTGTGGCAGGTCCAAGCCGGCGGGAAGCTGACGATCCCGTTGCGATTGATCCGACGCGGCGATTTCTCAGGAAAATCGATGGCGTTGGATACCTTCGGAGCCGGGTTTGAACACAACACGCGTTTCGATCTTTCGCTGACCCAAGATCAATCCGAAGCGGTCCTGGATCTGGCAAGACTCAAGACCCCGCCGGGCAATTACACGATCGCGTTCTACGGTGGCGCGGTTGCCAAGTATGCGCGGGGTGACGAAAAACCGAAAGACATCGTTGACATCTACGTTTCCAAACCGATTTCGATTCACGTGGTCCCCGCCGAGGCGACGAAATGATCCATCACGATTGTGACGATTGCGGTAGCCAAACTCCCGGCATGCCAGTTCACGGATTGCCACAGCGCCGCCGCAGTTTCATGAAACTGGGGCTGGCCGGGATGGCAAGCGTCTCGCTGCCGGGCATCCTGCGTCTGCGCGCCGCCAGTGCGGCGGAGTCAAGCCAAACGGATCCCAAAAAGCGGACGGCGGTGATCATGGTGTGGAAACCCGGCGGTTGTTCCCACATCGACACCTACGACCCCAAACCGTTGGCGACCAGCGAGTATCGCGGCCCGTTCGGAACGATCGCCACCAAAGTGCCCGGCATGCAGTTCACCGAACTGTTGCCGCGTCAGGCCGCGATCGCCGACAAGTTCACGGTGCTGCGGAGCATGTACCAGGGCGCCGGTGGGCACCCCGCCGGTTCGATGCAGTTGCTGTCCGGTGACAGCGATACCCGCGACAAACCCAAACCGCGGCTGCCCGATTGGATGTCCGTTGCCAACTACCTGCGATCCTTGGACGAACCGCGAACCAACCCGCTGCCCGCATACGTCGGCATCAATCCCCCGACCACCTACAACGGCCCCGCGTACCTGGGAGACGCTTATTCGCCGTTTTCGGTCACCGGCGACCCGAACGCGCCCAATTTCGTCGTTCCCAATATCGGTCTGGGCGACAAGGGCGAAGTCGAGCGATTGAGGCGTCGGACGACGCTGCGACAAGAACTGGACACGCTGCACCGAGCCTTTGACACCTACGGCGAACTCGGCGCGCTCGACCAGTTCGAAGCCCAAGCGTTGACGTTGCTGACGAACCCAAAAACCAAAGAAGCGTTTGACCTGACGCGTGAAGACGAATCGACGCGTGACCGTTACGGCCGAAACACGTGGGGACAGCAATTGCTGTTGGCACGTCGTCTGGTCGAAGCCGGCGTCGACGTGTTGACGACCAGTCTGAGAGGCCCCCTTTGCGGCCGAGTCAACAATTGGGATGACCACGCCGTCAACCACCACGTCTTTGACGCGCTGCGATTTCGTGCCGAGGCCTATGACCAGGCCGTTTCGGCCTTGATCGAAGACATCCACGAACGCGGGTTGGACCAACGTGTATTGGTCGTGGTGACCGGTGAATTCGGCAGAACACCAAAGATCAATTACCAACCCAGCACCGGCGCCGGCAACGCCAGCGCCCCATCGGGAACCAAACAACCCGGACGCGATCACTGGCCGCGGGCGTTTTCCAACCTGTGGGCGGGCGGCGGAATCGAAACCGGTCGCTTCATCGGCGCGACCGACAAACGCGGCGAAGACGCGATCGATCGACGCTGTGGGCCTGGCGATTTTTTATCCACCATCTATCACCACCTGGGCATCGATGCATCGAAAGTGTTCATCAAAGACTTCAACGGACGCCCGACGCCGATCGTCGATCACGGCAAACCCATCCCCGAACTGACCGCATGAAGCACATCACAAACGATACGATTCGGGGAATCGGTAGTGGACGACGCGAGGAGTCCTGGCTGTGCGCGATCCGAATGGACTCGTCGTCTCGTCCACTACCTGAAAAACAATCTGCGGCGGAATCCTAACCTGCCGCTCCACCATCCACTTTATTTCCACCTGCACCGGACTGATTTGAATGAACGATTTTGAGACCTTGCAACGTGACCGCCGGCTGTTTTTGAAGACCGGCGTCGCCTCGATGACCGCGCTGGGGCTGACCAGTCGCCTGGACGCCCAAGAGACGCCTGCCGCCGCGGCGCCGCCTTCGGAAAAACTGTCCATCGGCGTGATGGGCGTCAACGGCCGCGGCGGTGCGATCGTCAAAGGCATGTTGGCCAGCGGACAAGTCGACATCGCGTACATCTGTGACGTCGACGAACGGGCGGCCGAGCGGGCGGCCAAGATCGTCAACGAGAAACAGTCGACGAAGACCGAAACCGTCAAGGACTTTCGCCGCATCCTGGATGACAAATCCGTCGACGCATTGATCTGCGCCGCACCGAACCATTGGCATGCCCCGGCGACCATCATGGCCTGTGGTGCGGGCAAGCACGTGTATGTCGAAAAACCCTGCAGCTACACGCCGGCCGAGGGCGAGATGGCGATCGCGGCGGCACGCAAGAACGATCGCGTCGTGCAGATGGGGACGCAGCGCCGCAGCTGGCCCGGGATCGCCGAAGCCGTCGAGAAGATTCACAGCGGGGCGATCGGAAAAGCGTTGTACAGCCGAACCTGGTACAACAACCGACGCGGTCCGATCGGTGTCGGAAAACCCGCCCCCGTGCCGTCTTGGTTGGACTGGCGGTTGTGGCAAGGCCCCGCGCCGGACCGTCCCTTCAAAGACAACATCGTCCATTACAACTGGCACTGGCATTGGCACTGGGGCAACGGCGAACTGGGCAACAACGGCGTCCACGGTCTGGATGTCGCCCGCTGGGGGATGCAAGTCGAGTTTCCCACGCGCGTCACCGCAGGCGGCGGAAAATACCGCCACGAAGACGACCAGGAAACGCCCGACACGATGATGGTCACGTTCGATTTTCCCGAGAACAAAACGATCACCTGGGAAGGGCTCAGCTGGTCCCCCTTGGGGCCGCACGACTCCGGATTCGGCGTCAGTTTCCACGGCACCGAAGGAACGATCGTGATCCGTGATGCGGGATACACCCAATACGACATGCAACGCAAAGAAGTGGCCAGCGGCAACGGCGCGGGCGGGGACAAGGATCACTTCAACGACTTCATCACGGCGGTGCGCGACGGCCACCGCACCAACGCCGACATCGAAATCGCCCATCGCAGCACGCTGCTGTGTCATCTGGGCAACATCGCTTATCGCACGTCCAGCGTGCTGCACACCGACGCGAGCGACGGCCGGCCGCAAAACAACGACGCCGCCGATCAACTGTGGTCGCGAGAATACGCCAAGGGATGGGAGCCGGTGGTCTGATGAAAACCCTATCCAAATTTCTCCATCGCGACGCACAGCAAGACGTGCCCCATCACCGTAGCGACGCTCGCCAGAGCGTGGTTCCCTCTCCTCTGTACTCTCGCCGGAGCGTTGCCACCCTGCTGGCAATCACGCTGGCCGTCACCTCGATCGCCAACGGCCAAGACGCCCCGCCGACCGAAACCACGCTCCGCATCGGAGTGATCGGGCTGGACACTTCACACGTCCCGGCATTCACCAAGTCGTTCAACAGTGAACCGGCAAATCCCGAGATGCAAAACTGTCGCGTCGTCGCGGCCTATCCCTACGGCAGCCGCACGATCGAATCCAGTTACAGCCGCATTCCGAAGTACACCGAACAGATGCAGGAGATGGGAATCGAGATCGTCGATTCGATCGACGATCTGCTGGACCGAGTGGACTGTGTGCTGTTGGAAACCAACGACGGGAAACCGCACTTGGATCAGGCGCTTGCCGTGTTCAAAGCGGGAAAGCCCGTGTTCATCGATAAACCGGTGGCAGCTAATCTGGCCGAAGTCGTCGCGATCTATCGTGCGGCGGAACACTTTGGCGTGCCGATGTTTTCCAGTTCTTCACTGCGTTACAGCGAAGGCGCCCAAGCGATCCGCGATGGAAAGGTGGGCCGCGTACTGGGCTGCAACGCGTACAGCCCCGCGTCGACCGAACCGTCACACACCGATCTGTTCTGGTACGGCATCCATGGCGTCGAATCACTTTACACGTGCATGGGCACCGGTTGCCAAAGCGTCAGCCAAACGCTGACCCCGGGCCGCGAGGTGGTCGTGGGCGTTTGGTCGGGCGGTCGGATCGGAACCTATCACGGCATCCGCGAAGGGAAAACCGGCTACGGCGGAACCGCGATGGGAGAAAAAGGCATCGCGGCGATCGGTGACTACGGCGGCTACAAACCGTTGGTCGTCCAGATCGCAAAATTCTTTCGAACGCGGGAGCTGCCGATCGATCCGAACGAGACGATCGAACTGTACGCGTTCATGGAAGCCGCCGCGGAAAGCCGCAAACGCGACGGCCAGCGTGTGACGATCGCCGAGGTGATGCAAGCCGCCGAAAAGGCCGCTGACAAACTGCTGGCTGGAAGACTCTAGATGTCGGCGGCGGTCCAGCGCCGTTGCCGCTGGACCTCCCCAGCAGATGTGAGGGCCGGTGGTCGCCTTGGTGCGCCACCGGTTACACCTCCACGAGGACATCTTCCAAAGCCGGAGAGGAATTGGCCCACGGATGGCAAAGCGTCCCCACGGATGCGAACCAGCCGAGGGCCGCGCGGGTATGCCCTGACGTTACAAACGATGCGCCGATCGTTCGCTCCCAATCAAAAGCAAGACCATCCTCCCGCCCCCATCCTCCCGCCCCCATCGTCTTGCCCCCATCGTCTTGCCCCCATCGTCTTGCCCCCATCGTCTTGCCCCCATCGTCTTGCCCCCATC